>DAISYX010000001.1:0-67120 GCA_036825095.1 Clostridia bacterium
CTGGGCTGGGGCTCAATGCACGGCCCGCTTCAGGAGGCGGTGGCGCTGCTGAACGGCTCAGGGGAGAAGCGCTATGGCGCCCTGGTGTTTGGAGATGTGTGGCCCTTGCCCAAGGCGCGTCTTTTGGAGGCGGCATCGGGGGCAAAGGCTGTCCTTAATGTGGAGCAGAACTACACCGGCCAGTTAGCAGGCCTCATCCGGGAGGAGACGGGCCTTGAGATGGATGCCAGTATCCTAAGGTTTGACGGCAGACAGATGTCCGGGGAAGAGATCGCGCAGCGCGTGAAGAAGGAGGGATTCTGATGAGCGCCCCTGATTTTGTAAAAATGGAAACAGCCTGGTGCCCGGGCTGCGGCAACTTTGGCATTCTGGATTCTCTGAAGATGGCGCTGGAAGCGCTGGGCAAGGACCCCCATGAGGTGGTGATTGTGGGCGGCATCGGCCAGGCGGCCAAAACCCCCCAGTACCTAAGCGCCAACAGCTTCTGCGGCCTGCACGGCAGGGCGCTGCCGCCCGCTGTGGCCATGAAGATGGCCAATCCCAACCTGACGGTCATCATCAACACCGGGGACGGGGACTCCTATGGGGAAGGGGGCAACCACTTCCTCCATAACATCCGCCGGAATGTGGATGTGGCCCATTTTGTGCATGACAACCAGGTCTATGGGCTGACCAAAGGCCAGTCCTCCCCCACCACCCTGGAGGGCATGGTGACCGGGGCCCAGACGGACGGCAGCCAGAACACGCCCTTAAATCCCGTTTTGCTGGCCCTGGCGGCAGGGGCGGGCTTTGTGGCCCGGGGGTTCAGCGGCAGGCCGGAGCACCTAAAGGGCCTGATGGAGCGGGCGATTACCTATAAGGGCTACGCCCTGGTGGACATCTTTCAGCCCTGCGTCAGCTTTAACAAGCTGAACACCTTCACCTGGTACAACAGCCGGGTGTATGAGCTGGATGAAGGCCACGACAGCGGGGACTGGGCCGCCGCCATGCAGCGCGCCCAGGAGTTTGGAGAGCGGATTCCCATCGGCGTGCTGTATGAAAAGCCCCGGCCCACCTTCCACGACAAGAACAGCTCTTTAAAAGCAGGGCAGGTGCTGGCCGGCCGCAGGAATGACCGGGCGCTTTTGGACAAGTACATGCGGGAATTGGTATAAAAATCCTTAGACTCCCTCCGCGGCCCGGGAGCAAACGGTGAACAACTGGAAAGAACAGGACTTTGCGTTTTGTGTCCAAAGACGGATTTGGTTTTTGGACACAAAACGCTTGTTATGGGATAAAAGAGGGAGAGAAAAGTGGCGCAAACAGAGCGGGTGGAGCTGACGGTGCTGTGCTTAATCCACCGGGAAGATGAATATTTGCTCCAGGACAGGACAAAGGAGAACTGGAAGGGCTATGCGCTGCCTGGCGGACATGTGGAGGCGGGGGAATCCGTCGTGGACGCCGTCATCCGGGAGATGCGGGAGGAAACCGGATTAACCGTCCTGAACCCAAGGCTGTGCGGCCTGAAGCAATTTCCCATCCAGGGGGGCAGATATCTGGTCCTCTTGTTTCGCGCGGATCGCTTCCAGGGGGAACTGTGCTCCTCCTCCGAAGGGCGCATGGCCTGGATCCGGAAGGAAGACCTGGGGAAAATAAATCTGGTGAACGACTTTGATCAGCTGATTCAGGTGATGCTTGAGGAGGAACTGACGGAGTTTCAATATATCATTTCAGGAGATGATTGGAAGGTTATTTTAAAATAAGGCCCATGCCGGGGATACACAGGGGCCGCTTCTTCATTTATGCGGCTTTGCATAAGCGGGTGGTCTTTAGAACAGCAGGCGGTGTCTTAATTAAAAGGCGTTTGGCTAATGTGCGCTTGCATGCTATAATCATGCTTGCGATATCATGGAGGATAGAAACATGCAAGATGTGATTATCATTGGCGCTGGTGTTGTGGGATGCGCGGTGGCCCAGCGCCTGGGAAACTATGCTGGGAAAGTGATGGTGCTGGAGGCGGCCAATGACGTCAGCTGCGGCGCCAGCAAGGCCAACAGCGGCATCGTCCACGCGGGCTATGACGCCCAGCCGGGCACGGACAAAGCCCGGCTGAACATCAAGGGCGCCCGGATGATGCAGGAGCTTTGCAGCGCCCTGGGAGTGCCCTACGGCAAGCCCGGCGCTTTGGTGCTGGCCTTTGACCAGGGGGATAAGCCCGCCCTGGAGGCGCTTTTAGCCAAGGCGGAGGAGAACGGCGTGCCCGGCTGCCGGATCATTGGCCGCAGGGAAATTCTGGCCATGGAGCCCCTGGTTAACCCCCAGGTGCACTACGCGCTGCACGTCCCGGAATCGGGCCTGGTGGGGCCTTATGAGCTTACCTGCGCCCTGGCGGACGCGGCGGCTGAAAACGGCGTGCGCTTCCAGATGAACACAAGGGTGAAGGCCCTGCGCCATGAGGGGAAGGCCTGGGTGGTGGAAACCGACCAGGGGGATTACGCCTGCCGCGCGGTGGTGAACTGCGCGGGCGTGGGCGCGGGGGAGCTGCACAACCAGATATCCAGCCGCCAGGTGGAGATCATCCCCCGGCGGGGGCAATACTACCTTTTGGATCACACCCAGCCCCTGGCCTTTCAGATGACGCTGTTTCAATTGCCCACCGTGATGGGCAAGGGGGTGCTGATCAGCCCCACCACCCATGGCAACCTGCTCTTTGGGCCCACAGCGGAGGACATCCCGGACGGGCAGGACACCGCCACCACCCATAAAGGGCTTCAGGAGGTGTTAAGCAAGGTGCGCTTAAGCTACCCCGAGGCCAGCACCCGCACGGTGATCACCACCTTTTCCGGCATCCGTGCCCACGAAAAAGGGGGGGACTTTATCATCGGCGCGGTGGAAGGGGCCCCGGAGGGCGCCTTTGAGGCCATCGGCATCGAAAGCCCGGGCCTGACCGCGGCCCCCGCCATCGGGGAGGAGATGGGGGACTGGGTGGCCTATTACCTGAAGCTTAAACCCAACCCCCGCTATATCCCGCCCACGCCGCTGCCCAAGGCCTTCTCCACCATGTCAGAGCAGGAGCGCCGCGTCGCCTGCCAGACGGACCCGGATTACGGCAAGGTGATCTGCCGCTGCGAGACGGTGACGGAGGCGGAGGTGCGCCGGGCCATCCGGCGGCCGGTGGGCGCACGGGACATTGACGGCGTCAAGCGCCGGGTGCGCGCGGGCATGGGGCGCTGCCAGGGCGGCTTTTGCATGACGCGGGTAATGGAGATCATCAGCGAGGAAACGGGCATCCCCTTTGAGGAGGCCAGTAAAAAAGGCCCGGGCAGCGCGGTGCTGACCGGACCCATTGGGGAGGCGGAAGATGAGTGAACAAATGAAAACCATTGATCTCTTGATCGTGGGCGCGGGCCCGGCGGGCCTGGCGGCTGCCATTGCGGCCAAGCGGGCGGGCGTGATGGACCTTCTGGTGCTGGAGCGGGAGGAGGAGCCGGGCGGCATCCTCAACCAGTGCATCCACAACGGCTTTGGCCTGCACCGCTTCCGGGAGGAGCTGACCGGCCCCGAATACGCCCATCGGGATATCCAGGAGGCCAGGGATTTAGGGATTGATGTGCGCTGCGGCGCCATGGTGCTTGAGGTGACGGCGGACAAGGTGGTCAGCGTGGTCAGCCGGGAAAAGGGGCTGGAGACCTATAAGGCCCGGGCGGTCATCCTGGCCATGGGCTGCCGGGAGCGGCCCCGGGGGGCGCTGGCCATCCCCGGCACCCGGCCGGCCGGCGTGTTCAGCGCCGGCACCGCCCAGAAAATTGTGAACATGATGGGCTATATGCCGGGCAATGAGGTGGTGATCTTGGGCAGCGGGGACATCGGCCTGATCATGGCCCGGCGCATGACCCTTCAGGGCGCCAAGGTGAAGGCCTGTGTGGAGCTGATGCCTTATTCCAGCGGGCTTAACCGCAACATCGTCCAGTGCCTGGATGACTATGGCATTCCCCTGATGCTCTCCCACACCGTGATAGACGTGCAGGGCAAAGACCGGGTGAAGGGCGTCACCATCGCTCAGGTGGGAGAGGACCGCCTGCCCATCCCGGGCACAGAGCAGGACATCCCCTGTGACACGCTGCTGCTCTCCGTGGGGCTGATTCCGGAGAACGAGCTGTCCCTGGGCGCCGGGGTGAAGCTGTCGGATACCACCCAGGGCCCCGTGGTGGACAACCGCTTTGAAACCAATGTGCCGGGGATTTTTGCCTGCGGCAATGTGCTGCATGTGCATGACCTGGTGGACTTTGTAAGCCAGGAAAGCGCCCTGGCGGGGCAGGCCGCCGCCCGCTATCTCAAAGGCGATGATGACAAGGATGCCTCTGAGGTGGCGGTGGTGGACGGCCCGGGGGTGAGGGGCACCGTGCCCCAGCGCCTGATGATCCCCAAGGGGGAGCAGACGGAGGGGCTGGATTTGATGTTCCGGCCGGACCGGGTGTATAACAACTGCTTTTTAACCCTGCGGGCGGGGGAGCAGGTGCTGCTAAGCCAGCGCCGGCGCATCATGACCCCGGGGGAGATGGCCACCGCCAAGCTCAGCCCCCAGATGCTGGAGGCGCTGAAAGACCATAAGGAACTGCGCCTTGAAATCAGCGCGCAAAAGCAAGGGGCTTAAAGCGAAAGGAAGAGCCATGGCAAAGAAATACCTGGTCATCGGGGGTGTTGCCGGCGGCGCCTCTGTGGCCGCGCGCCTCAGGCGTCTGGATGAGGAGGCGGAGATCACCATGCTTGAGCGGGGGCGGGATGTGTCCTTTTCCAACTGCGCGCTGCCCTACTTTATCGGCGGGGACATCGCAAGGAGTTCGGACCTTAAGCTGGTCACCCCGGAAGAATTCTGGCAGAACTACCGCATCCGCGCCCGGACGCTGACGGAGGCCCTGTCCATTGACCGGGAGCAGAAGACCGTGTTGGTGAAAGACTTAAGCAGCGGGGCCCTTGAAACCCTGCCCTATGACGTGCTCTTTCTCTCCCCCGGGGCCAGCCCCATCATGCCCCAAAGCTTGCCCGGCATCCGCTTGCCCCATGTGT
The DNA here is from genome assembly GCA_036825095.1 of Clostridia bacterium. Taxonomy (GTDB): domain Bacteria; phylum Bacillota; class Clostridia; order Christensenellales; family Aristaeellaceae; genus UBA6115. The sequence goes on from DAISYX010000001.1 coordinate 5,047, forward strand.
TCAGCGTGCGAAACGTGGTGGATGTGGAGCGGATAGACGCCCGCCTTAAAGAGCAGCCTGTAAAAGAGGTGGCGGTGATCGGCGGGGGTTTTATCGGCCTTGAGATGGCGGAAAGCCTGCACAAGCGGGGCCTTCAGGTCACCGTGGTGGACATGGCGCCCCAGGTGATGCTGCCCTTTGACGGGGACATGGCCCAGTTTTTGCACAAGGAGATCGTGGACCAGGGCGTCCGGCTGGCCCTTGGGGACGGCTTGGGCGAAATCCATCCGGGGCATGTCACCCTGGCCTCCGGCCGGGAGATTCCCGCCCAGGCGGTGATCATGGCCATCGGGGTCAGGCCGGAGACCGGGCTGGCCCAGAGCTGCGGCCTTGAGATTGGCGCCACCGGCGGCATCCGGGTGGATGGCGCCATGCGCACGTCGGACCCCGGCATTTATGCGGTGGGGGACGCGGCGGAGCTGATTCATTTCCAAACCGGCAAGCCCTGCCGCCTGCCCCTGGCAGGCCCGGCCCTTCGCCAGGCCCGCCAGGCTGCCACGGCGCAGACGGAGGAAGCGAGGGAGATTCCCGGTGTGCTGGGCTCCAGCGTCATCCGGGTCTTTGGCCTGACCGCCGCCGCCACAGGGCTTAACGAAAAGGCGCTGAAAGAAGCGGGGACGGACTATCAGGCGGCCTTTGTGATTGCCAATGACATCGTGGGCATCATGCCGGGCAGCACGCCCATCTTTTTAAAGCTGCTGTTTGAAAGGGGCACGGGCCGGGTGCTGGGAGCCCAGGCCATTGGCCGGGGCGCCGCGGAGAAACGGGTGGATGTGATCGCCACCGCCATCCGCTTTGGCGCCAGGGTGCAAGACCTAAAGGACCTGGATCTCTGCTACAGCCCCCTTTATTCCACCGCCCGGGACCCGGTGAACCAGGCGGCGCTGCAGGCTACCAACCTCCTGGAAGGCAAGCTGCGCCAGGTGCTGTTCAGCCAGGTGCGGGGGCTTGTGGAAGAGGGGGCCTATCTGCTTGACGTCCGGGAAAAGGAGGAGCATGGCCACGCCCACATCAGGGGTGCGGTTAGCATCCCCTTAAGCCAGCTGCGAGAGCGCCTGGCGGAGATTCCCCGGGACAGGCCGGTTTATGCCTATTGCCGCAGCGGCGCCCGCAGCTATAACGCGGTGCGCGCCATGATGCAGGAAGGCATTGAGGCCGTGAACATCGCCGGCTCCTTTCTGGCGCTTAGCTGGCATGAATATTACCAGGACAGGGCCTTAAACCGCCCGCCGGTGGTGACGGGGTACAACTTCGAATAGCCTGGAGCTTCGAAGTTTTGCAATGTGTTGACATGGGGGGATGTGCTTTGCTACAATACGCTTGTCCGGCATTCCCGCCAATGTAAGACGGAATGGCTGTTTTGATACAACAGGGGCTCTACCGGTGAAGCACATGTGCATCGCCTTTTCTACTCAGGACGCGTAAGCAGACTGCTTAAGATATAGTTGCTTCTTGCTTTTCATGAACCCATTCTGAATGCCGCCAGGCCTCTTAGGCCGACGGCTTTTTGTGTGTGCACGGACAACATTGATATTGAAATGCATCAGAAGTGATGAAGAAGGAGGAGAGCATGTCACCCATTGTTTGGGTTTTAATCGCGCTTGCAGCTGCTGCCCTGGGCACAGCCGCGGGATTTACCTATCACAAGACTGTCAGCGAAAAGAAAATCGGCCGTGCCGAGGTATACGCCAAAGAACTGATTGATGACGCGGCCAAGAAGGCCGAAGAGAACAAAAAAAGCGCCGTCCTGGAAGCCAAGGAAGAGGTTTTGCGCCTGAAGACCGAGTTGGACCGGGAGATCACCAGCCGCCGGGCCGAGCAGCAGCGCACGGAGCGCCGCGTGGCCCAGCGGGAGGAAACCTTGGACAAAAAGCTGGACAACCTGGAAAAGCGCGAGGAGCGCATGAACCAAAAGTCGGAGGAGATCGACCGCCGCCTGACGGAGGCGGAGAAGCTGCGCGACCAGCAGGGAACGGAGCTGGAGCGCATCGCGGGCCTCACCGCGGATGAGGCCACCCAGGCCATCATCGCCCGGGTAGAAAAAGAAGCCTACCACGACGCCGCCGCCGCTGTGCGGGAAATTGAGCAAAACGCCAAGGAGGAGGGCAACAAGAAGGCCCGCAACATCATCGCCCTGGCGATTCAGAAATGCGCCTCCGACCATGTGTCCGAGACCACGGTATCCGTTATCCCCCTGCCCAACGACGACATGAAGGGGCGCATCATCGGCCGCGAGGGCCGCAATATCCGCGCCCTGGAGGCGGCCACCGGAGTTGACCTGATCATTGACGACACGCCGGAGGCTGTGATCATCTCCGCCTTTGACCCCATCCGCCGGGAGACTGCCCGCATCGCCATTGAGCGCCTGCTTTCAGACGGGCGCATCCACCCGGCCCGCATCGAGGAGATGGTGGAGAAGGCCAAGAAGGAAATTGACGAGCAGATCAAGGAAGCGGGGGATCAGGCGGTGTTTGAGACCGGGCAGCACGGGCTGCATCCGGAGATTGTTAAACTCTTAGGCCGCATGCGCTATCGCACCAGCTATGGGCAAAACGTGCTGAAGCACTCCATTGAGGTCTCCCACCTGGCGGGCCTGATGGCGGCCGAGCTGGGGGCGGACGTGCAGCTGGCCAAGCGCGCAGGGCTGCTCCATGACCTGGGCAAGGCCGTCGACCGGGAGCAGGAGGGCACCCACACCGCCCTGGGCGGGGAAATCGCCCGCAAATACCGGGAGCACCCGGAGGTGATCCACTGCATTTTAGCCCACCACAACGATGAGGAGCCCCAGACCGTGGAAGCGGTGCTGGTGCAGGCCGCGGACGCCATTTCCGCCGCGCGCCCCGGCGCCCGCCGGGAGATGCTGGAGAACTACATCAAGCGCCTGGCCAAGCTGGAGGAGATCGCCAACAGCTTTAGCGGCGTCGACAAGAGCTTTGCCATCCAGTCCGGGCGCGAGCTGCGCATCATGGTAAAACCGGATGATGTCAACGACGAGGGCATCCGCGTGATGGCCAAGCAGATCGCCAAGCAAATCGAGGACGAGATGGAGTTCCCCGGGCAGATCCGGGTGAACGTCATCCGGGAAACCCGGAGCGTGGAACTGGCCAAATAACCCTAAACCACAGGACCGGGCGGGGAATCTTTCAGCAGATTCCCCGCTTTTTAATTAAGGTGTCAGGGTTGGTCACAGATTTTGCCGTGGAAATTAGCAAATCCCCTGCCATTGGGGCTATAATGGGGGCATCATGCATCAGAAAGGCAGGGCGCTGTGAAAGAACTTTTAGAAATTTTTCTGCTGTTTTTTAAAATGGGGGCAGTAACCTTTGGGGGCGGCTATTCCATGCTGCCGATTTTAAGGCGGGAGATTGTGGCGCGGCGCGCCTGGCTGACTGAGGAGCAGGTGATCGACTTTTTCGCGGTCGGCCAGACGCTGCCGGGCATCATCGCCTCCAACGTGTCCGTGTTTATCGGCTATCAGCGCCGCAAAACGCCCGGCGCCATCGCCGCGGCTCTTGGCGTGGTGACGCCCAGCATCATCATCATCACCTTAATCGCGGCCCTCATGCAGGATTTTCAAAACAATCCCCTGGTGCGCCACGCCTTTAAAGCCATTTCTATCTGCGTCTGCGCCCTGATTTTAGACGCGGTGATCAGCATGTGGAAGCGGGGCGTGAAGGACTGGGTGGGGGTCGTCATCTGCGTGGCGGTGTTCGCCCTGGCGGTATTCACCCAATTATCCCCCGTGTGGCTGGTGATCGCGGCGGCGCTGGCGGGCATCTCGGTGCGCAAGCTGCGGGAGGGCAAGGGATGATTTATCTGCGTTTGGCCTGGGAATTCATGCAGATCGGCCTGTTCGCGGTGGGGGGCGGCATGGCCACCCTGCCTTTTTTGCAGCGGCTGGGGGAGCGCACCGGCTGGTTTGACCAGCAGCTGATCACGGACATGATCGCCATCTCCGAATCCACCCCGGGGCCCATTGGCATCAACATGGCCACCTTTGTGGGCTACAACACAGCAGGCGTTTTAGGGGGCATCGTGGCCACGCTGGCTGAGATCATCCCCTCTATGATTATTGTGGTGCTGGTGTCAAAGTCCCTGGCGCGCTTCAGCTCAAGCCCCTATGTGCGTGATGCTTTCTATGGCCTGAGGCCCGCCGTCACGGGGCTGATCGCGGCGGCGGTGGTCAGCGTCTTTCAAACGGTGGTGCTGGATTTTGACCTTTACCATGTGACCGGGCGTCTGACGGACTTGATCAGCTTGAAATACCTGCTGTTTTTCGCGCTGGCGCTGGCGGCCATCCGCAAGTTCAAAAAAAGCCCCGTTCTGTATATCGCCCTCTCGGCGGCAGTGGGTATTTTGCTGAAGTTTTAGCCAAACGGCCTTAAGAAGAAAAGGAGAGAAAATAATGAAGGTGCAGCGCATTGAACGGCTCCTGGAATCCGGCGAGTGCGATCGCTATGGCTTCTGGAAGCCCAACGCCATCATGTCTTTTATGCAGGAGCTGGCGGGGCTTCACGCCATCCGCCTGGGGATGGGCCGGGAGGCCCTGGTGGCGGATCATCAGGCGGTCTGGGTGGTCACCCGGCATGAGATGGTGATCGACCGCTACCCGGCCGTTGCGGATAATCTGGTGGGCAAGTCCTTTCCCACCAAGGCGCGCCGGGGCATTTACCCCCGCTTTTATCTGGTGGAGGACGAGGCGGGCCAGGCATTGGTGCGGGGCAGCAGCTTCTGGACTCTGGCGGATATCCAAAGCCGCACCATGACCCAGGTGCCGGAGGTTTCCTCCCTGATGCCGGAGAACGAGGATCTGGAAAAGCCCCTGCCCTACCCCACGGGCGCTAAGGAGCTAAGCCAGGGGCGGGAAATCCGCCACAACTGGCAGCCGCTCTACACCGATATTGACCGCAACGGCCATGTGAACAACTCCCGGGCGGCGGACTGGGCCCTGTGTTTTTTAAGCGAGTGCGTGGACTTAAGCAAAAGGCCCATCCGCAGCCTGCAGGTGACCTTCCACCAGGAAATGCTGCCGGGGGAAGAGGTGGCGCTGCGCTTCATGATTGATGAAAACGCCTTTTCCCTGCGCTGCTCAAGGGAGGAACGGGCCCGGGTGACTCTCTCCGGCACCCTGTATGAGGATTATGAAAGGGAGCGCGGGGAAGTGCAGCTTCCCACTTGACAGGCCAAACCCGCTTCCCTTAGGATAAGCCCAACAGAATTTGGACAGAGTGATTAAAGGATGTTGGATATAATGAGTCAGGACATGGATCAGCTATTCACCCTCACCCACGGATTTGAGGATTACGCAGGCCAGCTGGGCGCCATTTCCCCGCCGGTGTATTTCAGTTCCCTGCACGTGTTTCCCACCTTTGAGGAATACCTGAAGGCAGGCGCTGGGGAGGATGAGGAGGCCTTTGTTTACGGCCGGGTGTCCAACCCCACGGTGCGGCTTTTGGAGCGGAAGCTGGCGGCCCTGGAGGGCGGGGCGGATGCCCTGGTGTTTTCCTCCGGCATGGCGGCGGCCACCAGCGCCATCCTTGGCATCTGCCAGGCGGGGGACCACATCCTGTGCATGCGGGATTCCTACCGCCCGGTGCACCGCTTCATGGCCCAGGTGGGAGGGCCCCGGCTGAACATGGACATCAGCTTCGTCCAGGGCCAGGACCTGGAGGAGATCAAAAACGCCATCCGCCCCAACACCCGGCTTTTTATCCTGGAAAGCCCGGCCACCTTTGTGTTTTCCGTGGTGGATCTGGCGGCCATCGCGGCGCTTTGCCGGGAGAGGGGCATCATCACCTATATGGACAACACCTATGCCACGCCGCTTCATCAAAACCCCCTGGCGTTTGGCATCGACATCGTGATGCACACCCTGTCCAAATACATCGGCGGCCACAGCGATTTAATCGGCGGCGCCCTCATCGCCCGGGACGGGGAATGGATAAAAGAAATGCGCCACGGCATCCGGGAGTGGCTGGGCGGCATCTTGGGGCCCATGGAGGCCTGGCTGGCCATCCGGGGGCTTCGGTCTTTGGCAGCCCGGCTTAAGGCCCACCAGCACACCGCCCTTCAGGTGGCGGAGTATCTGGAACGCCATCCCAAGGTGAAACGGGTGCACTATACCGGGCTTGCCTCCCACCCCCAGGCGGAGCTGATTGCCCGCCAAATGCGGGGGCACACGGGGCTGATGAGCTTTGAACTGAATAAGGAGCCTGAGGCCGCGGTGGAGATGATCAACCGGCTGGCCCTCTTTGGCAAGGGCTGCTCCTGGGGCGGCTATGAAAGCCTGGCCCTCTGCCCTCTGTACGGGGCCCCGGAGGCGGAGCTGAGCGATACGGGGGTGTCCCGGGGCTTGATCCGCATTCACTGCGGCCTGGAAGGGGCGGACAACCTGATCGCGGACCTGGGGCAGGCGCTGGACAAGGTATAACCGGCATGGGGGCATGCCGGAAAATAAGGGAGGTAGAAAACGAATGAAGAAGAGACTGATGGCTTTGATGCTCTGCCTGGCGCTGCTTGCGCCGATGCTTCTCGCGGGCGCAGGGGCTTCCGGGGTGACGCTGCGGTTTATTGACGTCTCCCCAAGCCCGGTCCGGCAGGAGTACTTCGAGAAGACCTTCGCCAAGTTCCAGGAGGAAACCGGCATCCGGGTGGTGTATGAGTCCGTGCCCTGGGATGACGCGGCCAACAAACTCACCATCCTGGGCACCTCAAACCAACTGCCCGACGTGATCACCACCTGGGCCGGCTGGCTGGGGCAGTTCACCTCCGCCGGCTGGGTGATTCCGCTGAAGGACTATATCGCGGGCACCGAGGCGGAATACACCGACACCGTGACCAAGCTGGTCTGGAAGGGTGAAAATGAGCTGTATGGCGACACCTACACCGTGCCTGACGGCATGATGGTAAAAGGCGTCTTTGTGCGCAAGGACTGGGCGGCCGAGGAAGGGATTGCGCTGGACCCGGCCAAGGGCTGGACCTACAGCGAGTATTTTGACACCGTCCGGAAGCTGACCAACCCGGAGAAGAACCGCTACGGCACCTCCTTTAGGGGCGCCCGGGGCGCCTTTGACCCCCTGTTTGTCTATCTGCAAACCTTTACCGGCGGCCGGGCCTATGCGGATGACGGCTCAGCGCTGTTCAACTCCCCGGAGGCGGTGGCAGCCTATGAGGTCTGGAACGGCCTGTACCTGGACGGCAGCGCCCCCAAGGACGCCATCAACTGGGGCTTTATCGAGATGGTGGACAACTTCACCGGCGGGCTCACCGGCACCCTCATCAATGACTCCGAGGTGACCGCCACCTGCATTGCCAACATGCAGGACGAACAGTGGATGGTGATGCCCATGCCCGCAAGCGACGTGGATGGCAAAATCTATAACACCATCAACTCCCCCTATGCCTATTCCATCTCCGCCAACTCCCAAAACCCGGACGCCGCCTGGGAGCTGATCCAGTTTTTGACCCGGCCGGACAACAACATCGAATACTGCAAGCTCACCGGCCTTATCCCGATTAAAAAAGATGTGGGGGACGACCCCTTCTATGGCCCGGACGGCTATTACGCCACCTTCATGCAGCAGCTAAACGACCCCAGGCTGGTGGTGCCCTGCGCCTTTGGGCCCTTCAGCTACACCGACATGCACCAGGGGATGATGCATGAGGAAATGCAGAAGTACCTCTTAGGCCAGCAGGACGCGCAGACCGCCCTGGGCTATGTGGCCGGGGAGCTGGAGAGCCGCATGAAGCAGTTCCTGGCGGATAACCCGGGCAGCGCCGTGGAGCAGCCCAAGAGCCTGAGCGACTAAGCGCTTTAAGCAGGCGGCGGCGACATGCCGCCGCCTGTCTTAATAGCCGTTTTGTTAAAGACCGGATTTTAGGAAGGGAGGCCAAGAGCAAGTGGGCTGGCAAATCGCGCTGTATATCCTCCTGGTGGTGGCCCTGTTTATTGTAGGCCTGAGGCTGTTGCGCCGTCACGAGAAAAGGCATCCCCAGAAAATTCAGTTCAGCCGGAAGCTGGAGCCCTATCTGTTTGTGATGCCGGTGTTTGTGCTTTTGCTTTTGGCCTTTGGCTATCCGCTGATCAACTCGGTGCTGATGTCCCTTCAAAACTACAAGCTGATCCAGCCGGGCAACATCTACTTTAACGATTTTGGCAACTTCAAAACCCTGTTTGCGGACCGGGACATCGGACTGATCATCCGCAACTCCCTGATTTATGTGGTGGCAAGCGTGGGGCTGCAATTCCTTTTGGGGATGACCCTGGCCCTGGCCCTCCGGCGGAAGTTCAGGGGCAGGGGCCTGTATCAGGCCATCGTGTTTTTGCCCTGGGCCTTCTCCGCCTTTGTGGTGGGGCTGATGTTCCGCTGGTCCTTTAACGGGGAATACGGCGTGGTGAACGACCTGCTGATGAAGCTGGGCCTGATCAGCGAGAAAATCGCCTGGCTGGGCACGCCGGGGCTTTCCCTTCTGGTGGTGATTCTGGCCATGGTCTGGATGGGCGTGCCGTTTTTTGCCATCATGTATTTGGCGGCGCTCCAGTCCATCCCGGAGGATGTGTATGAGGCGGCGGATATCGACGGCTGCGGCGCGATCCGGCGCTATTTTGCCATCACCCTGCCCTATATCAAGCCCACGGTGATTATGACGCTGCTGCTTCGCACCATCTGGGTCTTTAACTCCTTTGACCTGATTGTGGTGATCACGGGGGGCGGCCCGGCCAACCACTCCCAGACCCTGCCCTCCTACATGTACACCCGGGCCTTCTCCGGCTATGATTTTGGCCTGGCCTCCGCCCTTGGGGTGATTCTGATGCTGGCCTTGGGGATTTATGCGGTGTTCTTCCTGAAGGTGACAAGATATAACAAGGCAGGTGATTTCTGATGACGGACAGAACGAAAAGAGGCCTGTCCACCACAGGGCGCGTGCTGCTTTTGGCGGTGTATTTGCTGTTGGTGGTGCTGCCCATCTACTGGATGATGGCCACTTCCTTTAAGACCCACACCGAGATCATCGACGCCCAGAACCTCACCTACTTCCCCCAGGAGGTGACAGGCGAGAACTACGACCAGCTGTTTTCCATGTACAACTATGGTTCCATGCTTAAAAACTCCGTGATTATCTCCAGCAGCACCGCCATTGTGATCACCCTGCTGTCCATCCTGGGGGGCTACGCCTTTGCCCGCTATGAATTCAGGGGAAAGGGCAGCATGCTGCTGTTCTTCCTTTTAACCCAGATGATTCCGGGGATTCTGGTGATCATCCCCCTGTATGTGATTTTTGCAAACGCGGGGCTGATCAACACCCGTTTCAGCCTGTTTGTCTACTATCTGGTGGTGAACCTGCCCTTCTGTGTGATCACCATGCGCAGCTTTTTTGAACGCATCCCCTACACCCTTGAGGAAGCCGCCTTTGTGGACGGCTGCACCCGCTGGCAGGGGCTGTTTAGGATCATCCTGCCCATCATGTTCCCTGGGATAGTGGCGGTGTTTGTGTTTGCCTTCATCGGCTCCTGGAACGAGCTGATCGCGGGGACCATTTTCATCAGCACCTCGGATATGTGGACGGTGCCGGTGGGGCTGAAATCCCTCATCGGCAAGTATGACGTGAAGTGGGGCGTGCTGATGGCAGGGGGTGTCCTGGCCCTTTTGCCCACCGCCGTCATGTTCGCGGTGATGCAGCGCTTTGTGGTGGAGGGCCTGACCGCGGGGGCGGTCAAAGGATAAAAAGAAGAAGAGGACGGGAGTATGTCAATCGCCAGAAAAGCCTCCTGGTGGCAGGAGGGCAAGTTTGGGCTGTTTGTGCACTGGGGCTTGTATGCCCTCCTGGCCGGGGAATACCGGGGGCAGCGCACCCGCAACATCGCGGAATGGATCATGCATGACCTTCAGATCCCCCGGGGGGAGTATGAGAAGCTGGCCGGGCAGTTTGACCCGGTGGATTTTGACGCCTTCGCCCTGGCCAAAAGCGCCAGGGAGGCGGGGATGCGCTATCTGGTGTTCACGGCCAAGCACCATGACGGCTTTGCCATGTTTGATTCCAAGGCGGACCCCTACAACATCGTGTCAGCCACGCCCTATAAGCGGGACGTGGCAAGGGATCTGCGCCTGGCCTGTGACAAATACGGGCTTAAGCTGTGCTTTTATTACTCCCAGGCCCAGGACTGGCATCACCCCGGCGGCATCGAAGAAGGCTTCCGGGACCCCAACCCCCGCTTCCGGGAATACCTGGATGGAAAATGCATCCCCCAAATCAAGGAGCTGCTGACCAACTACGGGGATATCGGCCTGATCTGGTTTGACACCCCCATGCAGATGAGCCGGGCGGAATCAGAGGAGCTGGCGGCGCTGGTGCGCTCCCTGCAGCCGGAATGCCTCATCAGCGGGCGCATCGGCCACGGCCTGGGGGATTATATGACCACGGGGGACAACTTTCTGCCCCTGCTGCCCTATCCCAGGCCCTTTGAGGTGCCGGCCACCATCAACCACACCTGGGGCTACAGCCGCTTTGACACCGGCTGGAAAAGCCCGGGGTATCTGATCAAAAGCCTGGTCAAAACCATAAGCCGTGGCGGCAACTACCTTTTGAACGTGGGGCCGGACAAAAGGGGCCTGGTGCCTGGGGAAAGCCTTTTAAGGCTTCAGGAGATCGGCGCCTTTATGCAGGAGAACGGGGAGGCCCTCTATGGCGCCGACCCCCTTCCCGCCTATCCCTATGACGTGGGGGACTGGTGCCTGTTCACCGCAAAGCCCCATACCCTCTACCTCCACCTGTTTGAAAAGCGGGAGGACATCTACCTCTTGGGCATCAAAAACAAGCCCGTCAGGGCCACGGTGCTCAAAGACGGCCAGGAGCTGCCCGTCACCCTGCGCACCACCGGGGAGGGGGACGCCAGCTGGCGTCTGCCCTGGCCCCGGGCGGAGCTGGGCCACGGCCTGGTGATCAAGGTGACGCTTAAAGAGGCTGAGGTGGTCTTTGAGCCGATCAGGGGCTGAAACAAAGGAAGGCAAAAATATGCCCGCCGTGACGGCGGCATCGCCGGCATAAAAAAGGGGCTGCCGTCTGGTTTCGGCAGCCCCGGTACATTTTTCAGCCCTTATTACGTTTTGTCCTCATACCTGGGGAAGACCACGCTGATGGTGGTGCCCTCCCCCGGGGTGCTGTCCAGGGAGATGGCGGCGTGGTGATATTCCGCCGCGTGCTTCACGATGGAAAGCCCCAGCCCGGTGCCGCCGGTGGCCTGGGAGCGGCTTTTGTCCGTGCGGTAGAAACGCTCAAAGATGCGGGCCTGGTGCTTGGGCTCAATCCCCATGTCGGTGTCTGTCACCGTGAGGATAAGCTCCTGGTCCCTTGCGGCCACGCTCACCTTCACGCTGCCGCCCGGGTGATTATACTTCAGGGCGTTGTCGATGAGGTTGGAGCACAGCTCCTCCAGCAGCGTCCGGTCGCCCAGCACAAAGGCCTCCGCCCCTGAATATTCCAGGGAAACCTCCCTGTCCCTGGCGGCGGGGCGCAGGGATTCACAGGCGGCCCTGGCCGCCTCATCCAGGCTGACCTTTTGGCTGGCGCCCCCGGGGAAGCCCTCATCCAGGCGGGAGAGACGCAGAATATCCTCCACCAGGGTCAGCATCCGCTTGCCCTCCTTGAGGATAACGCCGCTGATCTGGGGGAGATCCGCCTGCTTGACCATGCCCTGCTCCAGCATCTCCGCATAGCCGCAGATGGTGGTCAGCGGGGTGCGCAGCTCGTGGGAGACATTGGCGGTGAAGCGCTTGCGCATGGCCTCGCCCTCCACCTTGTCCGTCTGATCGCTTAAGAGAAGCACGGCGCCCCGCCCCTTTTGCACCCTGCTGGCGGACAAAAGGTAGCTGCGCCCGCCCCGGGACATCATGCCCTGGGCGCTGCCCTCTTCTTTAAGCTGAGTAAGCAGCGCCAGCATCTCCTGGCGGCGGTTGACCTCGGGCACCGTTTTGCCCACCGCCCACTCCGGGTCTATGCCCAGCATCCCGCAGGCGCTTTGATTGATCAGGAGGATGCGCTGGCTCTCGTCCATGGCGATAAAGCCCTCCTGCATGCCGCCCAACAGGGCGTCCAGCTCCTGCTGGCGGTCATTGAGGGCCTCCATCTGGTGGCGGGTCAAGTGGGCCTGCTCATCAATACGCCGCACAAAGGGATATAGCTCCTCATATACCAGGCTCTCATCCGGCTGGTCCAGATTGATATCAAGCACGGGTTTTAACAAAAGCGTGGTGAGCCAGGCAGCCAGGGGCAGACAGAGCAGGAGGATGGCCACGGTGCCAAACACCTGCCAGGGCAGCATATTGCTCATCAATTCCCGGCTGACCCGCTCGGGGGCCGCCAGGCGCAGGATGCTGCCATCAGAAAGGCGGGTGGCCACATAAATCATGTTATAGCCCAGGGTGTTGGAGTAGCGCAGCGCGCTGCCCTGACCGCTTCTGAGCGCCTCCTGCACCTCCTGGCGGTCTGAATGGTCGTCATAGGCCTGTTCGCCCGCGCTGTCAAAGAGCACCTGGCCCTCCTGATTAATCAGGGTGAGCCGGGAGGTGCTGATCAGCTGATCCAGGGCTTCCCTGGTCCCCGCGCTTTCCATTCGGGCGATCACCAGGGCTGTTTCTTCCCGCAGGCGGTTTATCACCTGGCCGGAGCTGACCGTGCCCATGATGCTGCCAAGAAGCAGGGAGGACAGGACGCCAAAGGTCAGAATCAGCACGATAAAGCTGATGAAGATCCGCTTTCTCATCCTGCCTCTTCCTCAGAGAGTTTATAGCCCACGCCCCGCACGGTTTTTACCAGCCCTGCGCCGTCCCCCAGTTTAACCCGCAGAGTGCGCACATGCATGTCCACCGTGCGCGTGTCCCCCGCATAACCGGTATCCCAGACGCTGTCCAGCAGCTGGTCCCGGGTGAAGACCAGGCCAGGGTTTGACATAAGGAAGTGCAGCAGGCGAAACTCCTTGTTGGTAAGGGAGACGGGCTCCCCGTTCACCTTCACCTCCCGGCGGCCCAGGCTGATTTCCAGCGGGCCCACCGCCAGGCGCTCTTCCTGCTGCTTTTTCTCGCTGCGGCGCAGCACTGCCCAGATGCGGGAGAGCAGTTCCATCACGCCAAAGGGCTTGACGATGTAATCATCCGCCCCGTCGTCCAGGGAGCGCACCTTATCCATCTCAGAGCCCTTGGCGGTGAGCATGATCACGGGGATGTGCCGGGTGCGCTCGTCCCCGCGCAGCTGAACCAAAAGGCGTTCCCCGTCCATGCCCGGCAGCATCTGGTCCAGCAGCACCAGCTTGGGCAGCCTTTGGGAAAGCGCCGCCTGGAAGGATTTGCCCTCCGCAAAGCCCTCCGCCTCATAGCCCGCCTGCCTGAGGGTGTAGAGCACCAGGTCACGGATGGCCTGGTCGTCCTCCACCGAATAAATCACTGCAGCGTCCCTCCTTTGTATTCCCCGGTGACCGCGTACTCCACCCACTCCGCGATGTTGGTGGCGTGGTCCGCGCTGCGCTCAAAATACTTGGCGATCATCAGCATGTCCAAAAGCTGCATGCCCTCTGACTGGCTTGGGGCCTTGGCGGGGCGGTTGAGGTAGCGGATCAGTTCTTTTTTCACCTCATCAAACAGCCTGTCCACCTCATCGTCATGGGCGATGACCTCCCGGGCCAGGGCGTCATCCCGGGTGACATAGGCATCCACCGCCCGGCGCACCATCTGGGCGGTTTCCCGGGACATCTGCTGCAGCTGTCTGGGGAAGGGCAGGGGCTCGCCTGTGATGGGCATGGTGATGATCTCCGCGATATCCGCGGACTGGTCGCCGATGCGCTCCATGTCCGTGATCATTTTAAGGGCGGCTGAGATCAGCCGGAGGTCCCTGGCCACGGGCTGCTGCATCAGCAAAAGGCGCAGGCAGCGGCTTTCAATTTCCCGCTCCATGCGGTTGATCTCCTGATCCCCCCGCATGATGATGCGGGCCGCCTCCGCGTCCCGGTCATTGACCACCCGGCCGGCTCCCTCGATGGCTTGCTCGATGAGGCTGCCCATGGTGATCATCTCCTGGTTTAATTCCAGCAGTTGTTCGTCAAATCTCTTGCGCATCAACCAAATCTCCCTGTGATGTAGTTCTCCGTCCGTTCATCCGCGGGGGTTGAAAACAGGCGGGCTGTTTGATCCATTTCCACCATTTCCCCCAGGAGGAAAAACGAGGTCAAGTCGCTGATTCTGGCCGCTTGCTGCATATTGTGGGTGACGATGACCACAGTATATTCCCTTTTAAGCTCCAGCACAAGGTCCTCTATTTTGGAGGTGGAGATGGGGTCCAGGGCGCTGGTGGGCTCGTCCATCAGCAAAACCTCCGGCTGCACCGCCAGGCAGCGGGCGATGCACAGGCGCTGCTGCTGGCCGCCTGAGATGGCCATGGCGCTCTTGTGCAGGTCATCTTTGACCTCCTCCCACAGGGCGGCCTTCTTCAGCGCGTTTTCCACAATGGCGTCCAGCTTGAGCTTTCCCCTGACGCCATGGGTGCGGGGGCCATAGGCGATGTTGTCATAGATGCTCATGGGGAAGGGGTTGGGCTTCTGGAAGACCATGCCCACCCGCTTGCGCAGCAGGTTCACATCCATGGCGGCGGCGTAGATATCTTTGTCATCCAAAAGCACCTGCCCGGTCAGCCGGCAATCCGGAATCAAATCGTTCATGCGGTTGAGGGACTTGAGCAGGGTGGATTTGCCGCAGCCGGAGGGCCCGATAAGGGCGGTAACCTGGTGCTGGGGGATGGTCATGCTGATACCCTTTAGCGCCTGAAAGCTGCCGTAAAACAAGTTGACATCCTGGATGTCAAACTTGGTGCGCGACTCAGCGGCCTTTGGGGTGGATCTGTTATTCTGGGCAAAGTTGCTCATGGTTTCAGCCTTTCGTGGTGAGTTTTTTGGCCAAGTATGCGGAGAGGGCGTTCATCAGCACCACCACAATCAACAGCACCACCGCCACCGCGAAGGAGGCCCCCACGGCGCGGCCTTCCTCCTGAAGCTTAAACAGGTGCACGGCCAGCGTGCGTCCGGAGTCAGAAAGGCCGGCAATCCGGGTGCCGGTGCCCGAGGTGAAGACGAGCGCCGCGGTCTCTCCGGAGATGCGGCCGATGGACAGGAGCACCGCGGCCAAAATGCCCGGCATGGCCACGGGCAGCACGATGCGCAGGGTGGTGCGCAGCTTGCCGGCGCCAAGGCCATAGCTCCCTTCCCGATAGCTCATGGGCACCCCCATCAGGCTTTCCTCCGTCTGCCTGAGAATCAGCGGCAGGGTCATGGTACCAAGGGTGAGGGCGCCCGCCAGCATGGAGATGCCGATCTTCAGGGTGACCACAAACACCAGCATGCCAAACAGCGCGTAGATGATGGAAGGAATGCCCGCCAGGGTTTCCGCGGTCACCCGGACAAGCTTGACCAGTTTGCTGGAGGGCTTGGCGTATTCCGCCAGATAGATGCCCCCGCCCACGCCGATGGGCACGGAGAAAAGCAGGGCCAGCCCCGTCATGCTCAGGGTGTTGATAAGGGCGGGCAGCATGGAGAGGTTGCGGGAGTTATATCTTAAGGCAAACAGCTCGCTCTTAAAGCGGAAAACCCCCGCCTCGTCCCGGTAGAAGAACTCCGGGATGCCGTTTAAGCAGATGTAAAGCACGATCAACAGCAAAATACCCAAGGTGAGGGCGCTTGAAAAGGCGCAGAGCCATTTGAGCGCCCTGGCCCCCCAGCGCGGGCGGCTGCGGGCGGGCACGGAGATGTCCGGCGCGCCCGTCTGGCCGGCTTTCATATTCACGCTCATTGCAATACCCTCCTGCGGTTGATGAAGGAAAAGAGAAAGTTAACCGCCATCACCAGGACGAAGAGGACCAGGCCTGTGGCGATCAGGGATTCCCGGTGCAGATCAGCCGCATAGCCCATTTCCAGCAGCACGTTCACCGTCAGCGTCCGCACCCCCTGCAAAATGCCTGAGGGCAGACGGGCCTAGTTGCCCGCCACCATTAAAACGGCGGTGGTCTCCCCGATGGCGCGGCCCAGCCCCAGCACGATGCCTGAGAGGATGCCGGAGCGGGCGGAGGGCACCACCGCCCGGAACACGCTGGCTTCATGGGTGGCGCCCAGGGCCAGGCTGCCCTCGTAATAGGACTCGGGCACTGCCCGGATGGCGGCCTCAGAGGTTTGGATGATGGTGGGCAGGATCATAATCGCCAGCAGAACGGAGGCCACGAATATGCTAAGCCCGTCGCCGCCTAAGGTGTTGCGGGTGAAGGGCACCAGGAGCATCAGGCCAAAGAAGCCGTAGACCACCGAGGGGATGCCGGCCAGGAGGGCCACCGCCGGCTTCATCAGCCGCACTGCTTTGTTTGAGGCGAAGCGCGCCATCATGATGGCGGTTAATACGCCAATGGGGGCGCCCAGGAGCAGGGCGCCCAGCGTGATGACAAAGGAACCCACGATCATGGGCAGAATGCCAAAGATATTGCGCAATGGGGCCCACTGGGTGCCTGAGATAAAATCAATCAGGGAGGACTGACGGAAGAAGGGCAGGCCGTTGGCGATAAGAAAAAAGCAGATCACCCCTACCGCCAAAATACAGACGCATGCGGAAGCCAGAAACAGCCCCCGCATGAGCCCTTCGGAAACGCTTTTCCGATGATGCATAAGGATTATTGATTCAGTTCGGCCCAGGTGGTGACCTCACCTGTGAACACCTGGTGCACCTGCTGGATGGTGATGTCATCCAGGGGGTTTGCAAGGTTGACCACCACGGCGATGCCATCGGTGCCGATGACGATGCCCAGAGCGCCCTTTTCCACTTCGCTGTCCTTGAGCTCCCGGGAAGCCATGCCGATGTCATAGGTGCCGTCCAGGGCGCCGGTGACGCCGGCGGAGGAGCCGGTGGACTGCACTTCAACCAGAACGTCCGGGTTGAGGGCCATGTACGCTTCGGCCAGAATCTCCATCACAGGGGCCACGGAGGTGGAGCCGCCCACAGTCAGGCTGCCGGAAAGGGCTGCGGCCTGATAGCCGGGGGTTTCAGCGGTGGCGCCGGACACCAGACCGTCATCCGCCACGACGGCCTGACCTTCCTGGCTTAAGATGAAGCTGAGGAAGTCGACAACCAGGGGATTTTCGGACTCACCGTTGGTCACCACGCTGAAGGGACGGGCGATTTTGTAGCTGCCGTCCAGGATGTTTTCGGTGCTGGCTTCCACGCCTTCCACCTTGAGGGCCTTGACGGTGTCATTGTGAAGGACCGAGGAAAGGGAGGCGTAGCCGACGGCGGCATCGTTGCCGGCCACGGTGGTGAGCACCAGGTTGGTGCTGTTGGAGATGATGGCTTCCAGATAGGTGTTGTCCACATCATCAACCAGAACGCCGGTCAGCTCCACAAAGGCGCCGCGGGTGCCGCTGCCCTCTTCACGGGAGACGACGGAGATGGTTTTGGAAGCGTCAAACTCTGCCAGCGCAATGGCGCTAAGGGCGGTGAGGGCCAGGGTCAGGGCCAGGATTTTACGGATTTTCACGAATCGTTTTCCTCCTTGAACGTGATCCGGTATCACCATACCCGGCCCGTGTAAAACCATGTTTAGGCGAAGGTAAATTCGGTGTAAATTCCGCATCCGGAGGAAAAGAAAAGGCGGCTTAGATCACCTCTTCCCCCAGCACCAGGACCTTCACCGGCCTTGAGGAAAGCAGGAAGGGGTCCGCTTCAAAAAGAAGGATATCCGCATCCTTGCCCGCCTCCAGGCTGCCAACGCGCCCCTGGATGCCGCAGTGGCGGGCGGGGTTGATGGTGATGGCCTGCAGGGCGTGGAAGGGGTCCATGCCGGACTTGATGGCCAGGGCTGCGCACAGGGGCAGGTATTCCTGGGGGATCACCGGGGCGTCCGTGATGATGGACACCTGGCAGCCTGCCCTGGCCAGGACGCCGGGGGTGTCAAAGGTTTTGTTGCGCAGCTCAAACTTGCTGGCGTGGGTGAGGGAGGGGCCGATGGCCAGGGGGATGTTCTCCTTCACCAGATGGCTGGTGATCAGATGGCCCTCGGTGACATGCTCCAGGGTGATGGCCAGATTGAACTCCCGGGCGATGCGGATGGCGGTGAAGATGTCCTCGGTGGCATGGGCGTGGGCCTTTAAAGGAAGCTGACCGCTTAACACCGGCAGCAGGGCTTCCAGCTTCATGTCAAAGGGGGGCTGTTTTCCCAGGTCCTCCCCCGCGGCCGTCTTTCTGTTCCCGTACTCCCGGGCTTTGAAGAGCATTTCCCGCAATTTGGCGGCGGTGGTCATGCGGCTGGAGTCCGTCTTGTCCCGGTAGACCCGTTTGGGGTTCTCGCCAAAGGCGCATTTCATGGCGGTCTCCCGCTTGACCACCATGTCATCCGCGCGGGTGCCCACGGTTTTCATGGCCACAAAGGTTCCGCCCAGGACATTGGCGCTGCCGGGGCCGGTGTTCACCGTGGTGACCCCGGCCAGGGCCGCCTCCCTTAAGGTGGGCTGAAGGGGCTTGAAGCCGTCGATGCCCCGCAGCTGGGGGCTTAGGATATCGTTGAGCTCATTGTAGTCCGTGCCCTCATAGCCGATGCCATAGCCGTCCATGCCCAGATGGCTGTGGGCGTCGATGAAGCCGGGATAGACCAAAAGCCCCCGGGCGTCTGTCACCCGGGCGTTTTCAGGCGGCTGGATCCGGGGCTCAATGCGCTTGATTTTGCCCCCTTCCACCAGGATGTCCGCCTGGTAGCCTTCCTGCCGGATGCCGTCGTGGATTTCTCCGCCTTTGATGATAAGCATTGTTTTACCTCCAATAATTGTCTGAATGTATGTTACAGGCAGCCAGCCTGGGCGTTTTCCATCATCATCCGGGCGCAGCGAAGGCCGTCCACCGCCGCGGACATGATGCCCCCGGCACGGCCCGCGCCCTCCCCCGCGGGGTAGACGCCGGGCAGGCTGCCCCGGAACCGGGCGTCCCTGTGGGCCTGCACCGGGCAGGAGGAGCGGGTTTCAACGCCGGTCAACACCGCGTCCGCCCGGGCAAAGCCCTTAAGCCGCCGGTCAAAATGCTCAATGGCCTCCCGGATGCCCCGGAGCACAAAGTCCGGCAGCAGGGGGGCAAGGTCCGTTAAGGTATGTCCGGGCAGGATGGTGGGGGAAACCTCCCCCAGGGCACGGGAAGGCCGGCCTGCCAAAAAGTCGCCCACCAGCTGCACCGGGGCCCGGTATCCCCCGCCGCCTGAAGCAAAGGCTTTTTTCTCGTGCTGCTCTTGAAAGGCAAAGCCGCTTAAGGGATCATCCCCCCGCATATAGTCCTCCGGGCGCACATCCACCAAAAGGGCCGCGTTGGCGTTGCGGCCGTCTCTTAAGTAGGGGCTCATGCCGTTGACGCAGAGCATCCCCTCCTGGCTGGCGGCGGGCACCACCTGCCCGCCGGGGCACATGCAGAAGGTATAGGCGCCCCGCCCCTGGGAAGTGCGCATGGCCAGGTGATATTCCGCCGGGGGCAGAAGGCCGCTTTGGGCCAGCTTGCCATACTGGGCCTGGTCCACCAGCCCCTGGGGGTGCTCGATGCGAAGGCCCATGGAGAAGGGTTTGGAGGAGAAGGCAAGCCCCGCCTGATGCAAGCGGGTGATGGTGTCCCGGGCGGAGTGGCCCAGGGCCAGCAGCAGGGCGTCACAGGGCTGCTCCTTTAGTTCCCCCTGATAATGATAACGAAAGCCGATCAGCCGCCCCTTGTCATGCACCGCGTCCATCAGCTTGGCCCCAAACAGCACCCGGCCGCCCAGGGCCTCAATTTCCCCGCGGATGGAGGCCACCACCTGGGGCAGGCGGTCGGTGCCCACGTGGGGGCGGGAGAGATAGAGGATATCCTCCGGCGCGCCGTGCTGCCACAGGGTTTCCAGCACCTGGCGGCAGTGGGCCTTGCTGATGCCGGTGGTGAGCTTGCCATCAGAAAAGGCGCCGGCGCCCCCTTCGCCAAACAGCAGGTTGCTCTCCGGGTTTAAAACTCCGGTCTTCAAAAATTGCCGGGCGGTCTCCCTGCGGGCGTCCACCGGCTCGCCCCGCTCCAGCACCAGGGGAGAAAGGCCTGCCCTGGCCAGCAGAAGGGCGGCAAACAGGCCGCAGGGGCCCAAGCCCGCCACCACCGGACGGAAGGCCGCCTGGGTTTTGGGCCAGGGGATGGGTTGGGAGGGGGGCGCCCATTGCCCGGCGTCCGGGGATAGGCGGCTTAAAAGGGCTTTTTCATCCCCTGCCAGGGTGATCTCCAGGCTGTAAACCAGGCGGATGTCCCCCTTGTCCCGGGCGTCCACGCTTTTTTTGAGGATGCGGCGGCTGATCACCTCCGCTTCCCGGACCCTCAGGCGCGCAAGCGCCGCCTGAAAAGCGGCCTGATCCGCTTTGGGTACAGGCCGTATCCTGATGTCGTTTATCCTGATGGGCATGGTTCATCTCCCGAAAAAATCATGGTTTGCATCGCTTGCAGGGCTCAAAGCCCAGGCCGATGGCTTCCTGCCGGCTTATCTGCCGGGGGTCACGCATGCCGGAGCAGCCGGCGTGGCTGTGGAATTTCTTTCCGGATTTGGGGATCCATACCATGCCTTCAGCGCTTTTATGGTCTTCCTGACAGATGGCAGTCAGCTCCAAAAGCCAAAGATCCCGGTCTTTATCCGGCAGCTCATCCAGATATTTTCTGAAGGCGCTGAATTGAGTGTCCAGGCTTTGGCCGGAATTTATGCTGAGATGGCCTCCCGCAGCCAGAGCGGTGGAGAGGACCAACAGCAGAATCAGTGCGATTTTTGCTGCCCTTTTCATTCTGTACTCCTCTAAAAGTATTCCTGTCTGGATATTGTAGGGCATGCCCCTTAAGAATACAAGGATTTTCCCGCCCCGCGGTTTGACAGCCCGCCCGGCGGTTTGCTAAGATGCGGTGAAAACAAGCGCGACGGGAGATAAGATGCGAGAATTTTTAGCCCTGGTTCTCACCGGCCTTCTGGCCTTTTCCTGGCTGCCCGCGGGGGCCATTGAAGAGGAGGTGGTGGAAGTCGTGATCACCCTGGCGGGGGACTGCACCCTGGGCAGCGAGGAGCACACCCGCAGGAACCTGCTTTCTTTTGACAGCTTTGTCGCCGCCCGGGGCTATGGCTACCCTTTTGCCAGGGTGCAGTCCCTCTTCGCCCATGACGACGTGACGGTGATCAACCTGGAGGGTGTGTTCTATGACCACTCCGCCAACCGGGCGGAGAAAACCTATAATTTCAGAGGCCCCACGGATTTTGCGCAAATCCTGCCTGCAGGCAGCGTGGAGGCGGTGTTTGTGGGCAACAACCACATCATCGACTACGGCATCCAGGGCTTCAGGAGCACCATTGCCGCCCTTGAAGCGGTGGGGGTGCCCTGGTTTGCCACCACCAATATGCTGAACAACACCTGGATTTTTGAAAAAGAGGGCTTCAAGGTGGGCTTCACCGGGGCCTACAGCGCCACCTTTGGCGGCTTCAGGAAACAGATGGAAAAGGACATGCAAACCTTAAAGGACGCGGGATGTGACGCCATTGTGGCGGTGATGCACGCGGGGAGGGAATACAGCCCCGTGCGGGTCCAGTCGCAGGAGCGTCTGGCGGCCTGGTATGTCAGAAACGGCGCCACCCTGGTGGTGGGGCACCACCCCCATGTGGTTCAGGGGATGGAGGTCACAGACGGCGCCTCCATCATCTATTCCCTGGGCAATTTCTCCTTTGGCGGCAACGCCAAACTCAGGGCCACCCAGGCGCTTTTGGCCCAGGTGACCCTGCGCTTCAGCCGGGAGGCGGGCTACCTGGGCCATCAGGTGAACCTGATCCCGGCTTGCCCCTCCGGCACGCTGGAATACAATAACTTCCAGCCCGTCATCCTAAGGGGCCGGGAGGCCCGGGCGGTGATGGAGCTGGTGCAGCATGACAGCCCCTTTGAGCTGGCCCCCTATATCGAGGGCCTGGGCGCCCTGCAGCCCTTTGTGCCCGCGCCAAAGCCGGAAACCGCCCTTAAAACTGAATAATCGCTCCCGTTCAGGAAACCGTTTTCGTAGTTTTCGTGGCGTTTGGCGCCGCGTTCTATTGACAAGCCAGCGGCGATTAATTACCATGAAATTGAAGTAACTGAAGGCTAAGAAGAACGTAGCGCCTGCTTGTGGACATGCGACAACAAAATAAAGAATGGAGAGTGAACCATGATGAAGAAGACTTTATCCCTGTTGGTTGCGCTATCCCTCCTGATGAGCCTGGGGCTTCCCGCCCTGGCCGGGGAAAAGCAAACCATCAACCTCTGGTCCTTCACGGATGAAGTGCCCACGATGGTTGAGAAGTATCTGGAGTTCAACCCCGACTTTGCTGCCAAGTATGATGTGAAGGTCACCATCATCGCCACCACGGACGGCGCGTATCAGCCTGCCCTGGACCAGGCCCTGGCGGCCGGCGGTGCGGACGCGCCTGACATCTACGCGGCGGAAGCGGCCTTCGTCCTTAAGTACACCCAGGGCGACGCCTCCAGCTTCGCCGCCCCCTACAAGGACCTGGGCATCGACCTTTCCGCCCTTGAGACGGCGGACATCGCCCAGTACACCGTGGACATCGGCACCAACCCGGAGGGAAACCTGGTGGCCCTTGGTTATCAGGCCACCGGCGGCGCCTTCATCTACCGGCGTTCCATCGCCCAGGAGGTGTTTGGCACGGACGATCCGACCGAGATTGGCGCCAGGATCGGCCCCGGCTGGGACAAGTTCTTTGAAGCGGCCGCTGAGCTGAAGGCCAAAGGCTACGGCATTGTCTCCGGCGACGGCGATGTCTGGCACGCGGTGGAGAACAGCTCCGAGGCGGGCTGGGTGGTGGACGGCAAGCTCAACCTGGATCCCAACCGCGAAGCTTTCCTGGACATCTCCATGCAGCTTAAGGAAGAGGATTTCTATAACGACACCCAGGACTGGACGGACGCCTGGTTTGCGGACATGAAGGGCGAGGGCGCCAAGGGCGTCTTCGGCTACTTCGGCCCTGCCTGGCTGATCAACTACGTCATGGCCGACAACTCCGGCGGCAGCGCGCCCGGTGAAGGCACCTACGGCGACTGGGCCGTGTGCGAGCCGCCGGTGGGCTTTTTCTGGGGCGGCACCTGGGTTCTGGCGAATGCCGCCAGCGAGAAAAAGGAAGCCGTGGGTGAGATCATCAACTGGATTACCCTGGACGCCTCGGAAGAGGGCCTGCAATATCACTGGGCCAACGGCACCCTCCACGGCGAAGGCGGCACCAAGGATTCCGTGGCCTCCGGCGCTGTGATGGCCAAGTCTGACGGTTCCCTGGAATTCCTGGGCGGGCAGAATATGTTTGACGTGTTTGTCCCGGCCAACGCGTTTGCCAATGGCAAGAACCTGACCCAGTACGACGAGACCATCAACCGCTTCTGGCGTGACAGCGTCCGGATGTACACCTCCGGCCAGATCAGCCGCGAGGAGGCGGTGGAGCAGTTTAAACAGAATGTCGCTGACAACCTGGACGTGATCGTGGAATAATCCGGTACCTGGTCGCCGCGGGAACGGGATTGGCCCGTTTCCGCGGCGTTTCTTCAATCCGCAAAGGAGTGATTTTTTGAAGCGGCGCAGACGCATCAGCTATGCGAAGTACGGCTATATCTTCAGCATTCCCTTTGTGCTGACCTTTCTGATTTTTTCGCTGTATCCCACGCTGTACACGGCGTTCATCGGTTTTACGGACTTAAAGGGTCTGCTGAAGACCAGCTTTTCCGTTCTGGAGGACCCCTTTCAAAACTTCAGGCTGATTTTAAACAATGCCTCCTTTAAGCTGTCCCTGGCCAACACGCTGAAGATCTGGGTGATGAACTTCATCCCTCAAATCCTGCTGGCCCTGCTGTTAACCGCCTGGTTCACCTCAAACCACAACAAAATCAAGGGCCAGGGTTTATTCAAGGTGGTCTTCTACCTGCCCAACATCATCACGGCGGCCACCATCGCCATCCTTTTTAATGTGCTCTTTGGTTATCCCATGGGCCCGATCAACGACATCCTGGTGAAAATCGGCGCCCTGTCGCAGCCCTATTATTTTCTGACGGACAAGACGGCCTCGCAGGTGATTGTCGCCTTCATCCAGTTCTGGATGTGGTATGGCTACACCATGATTATCCTGATCTCAGGGGTTTTGGGCATCAACCCGGAGATTTTTGAGGCGGCGGACATCGACGGCGCCAATGACGTGCAGACCTTTTTCCTGATCACCCTGCCAAACCTGAGAACCATCCTGCTGTTTGTGCTGATCACCAGCATGATCGGCGGCCTTAATATGTTTGACATTCCCAGGCTGTTCAACCTGGGTCAGCCGGGGAACGCCACCCTGACCACCAGCCTGTTTATCTACAACCAGGCCTTCAGCGGCAGTTATCTTTATAACCGCGCGGCTGCGGCCAGCATGATTGTGTTTGCGATCATCGTGGTGTTCTCCCTCCTCATTTTCCTCCTGATGCGGGACAAAAACCTGGCCCGTGAGAAAAAAGAGGCCCGCCAGCTGGCCCGGCAGCTCAAACAAGGGGATTTCCTCAAGAAGGGAGGCGGCCAATGAAGCGCAGCAACTCCGTGGGCCGCAGCGCCTTTCGCCTGTTTATCTATGCGTTCTGCGTTTTTCTGGCGATGATGAGCCTGTTTCCCTTTGTGGTGATGTTTGTCAACGCCACCCGCAGCACCTTTGAAATCCAGCAAAGCGGCGTTTCCCTGATCCCTTCCCGCTTTCTGGCCAGCAACTACGCCATCCTCACCGGCAAAACCTTTGACCCCTTTGTGGGCTTTTACAACTCCGTGATTATCTCCACCGGGGCCACCGCCCTGGCGATCTACTTTTCCACCCTGACGGCCTATGCCCTGGTGGCCTATTCCTGGAAGATGCGCCAGGCCTTCTTCACCGTGATTTTAGCGGTGATGATGATCCCCGCCCAGGTGACCAGCATCGGCTTTTATCAGTTCATGTACCGCATCGGAATGACCAACAACCTCCTGGCGCTGATTCTGCCCGCCATCGCCTCCCCGGCCACGGTGTTTTTCATGCGGCAGTACATGCTGGGCTCCCTGCATCTGGAGCTGGTGGACTCCGCCCGCATCGATGGTTCGGGGGAATTCAGCACCTTTAACCGCATCATCCTGCCCATCATGAAGCCGGCCATGGCCACCCAGGCCATCTTCATCTTTGTGGGCAGCTGGAACAACCTCTTTTTGCCGATGATTCTTCTGACCAACAAGGATAAGTACACCCTGCCCATCATGGTCAGCCTCTTAAGGGGGGACATCTACCGCACGGAATACGGGGCGGTGTACCTGGGCCTGGTGCTGACGGTGCTGCCGCTGTTTGTCATCTACTTTCTGCTGTCCAAGTACATCATCGCGGGTGTGGCGCTGGGCGCTGTGAAGGGCTGAGCCAATCCCGCGTTTTAAGGAGAAGGCAATGCCACGACACGAAGCCGGACAGAAAGCCCGGGAGCTGGTGGGGCGGATGACCCTGGAGGAGGCCGCCTCCCAGCTGCGCTATGACGCCCCTGCTATCCCCCGGCTGGGGATTCCCGCTTATAACTGGTGGAACGAGGGCCTCCACGGCGTGGCCCGGGCGGGGACAGCCACCAGCTTTCCCCAGGCCATCGGGATGGCCGCCTGCTTTGACCCGGGGCTCACCCAGGCGATGGGGGAGATCGTGGCCACCGAAGGCCGGGCCAAATACAATGCCGCAGCCAGACAAAATGACCGGGACATCTATAAGGGCCTGACCTTCTGGTCGCCCAATGTGAACATCTTCCGGGATCCCCGCTGGGGCCGGGGCCAGGAGACCTATGGGGAGGACCCCTATTTAAGCAGCGCCCTTGGCATCAGCTTTGTACAGGGCCTCCAGGGCCAGGGCGGGACGATGAAGGCCGCCGCCTGCGCCAAGCACTATGCGGCCCATTCCGGGCCGGAGGCGCTGCGGCATGAGTTTGACGCCACGGTCAGCCCCAGGGACCTGGCGGAAACCTACCTCCCCGCTTTTAAGGCCCTGGTCACTGAGGCCGGGGTGGAGGCGGTGATGGGGGCCTATAACCGTTTAAACGGCGAGCCCTGCTGCGGAAGCCCCAGGCTGATTCAGGGGATTCTGCGGGAGGAATGGGGCTTTGAGGGGCATTTTGTCTCCGACTGCTGGGCCATCCGGGATTTTCATGAACACCACAAGGTGACCAGCACCCTTCCGGAGTCCGCCGCCATGGCGCTTCTGGCAGGCTGCGACTTAAACTGCGGCAACACCTACCTCCACCTGCTCATCGCCCATCAGGAGGGCCTGATCACGGAGGAGGACATCAAAACGGCTGCCATCCGGCTGTATACCACCCGGTTTTTGCTGGGCTTGTTTGAGGGTTCGGAGCATGACGGCATTCCTTTGACCGTGGTGGCCTGTGACCGGCACCTGAAAACAGCGGAGGAGGCCAGCAGGCGCAGCTGTGTGCTGCTGAAAAACGACGGCCTTCTGCCCTTTGACGCCGGGAAGCTGCGCACCCTGGCGGTGATTGGCCCCAACGCCAACAGCCGTCAGGCGCTTATTGGCAACTACCACGGCACCTCTTCCCGCTATATCACGGTGCTGGAGGGCCTGCAGGACGCCTTGCCGGAGGAGGTGCGGGTGCTTTACGCCCAGGGCTGTCACCTGTGGCAGGACCGGGAGGAAAAGCTGGCCCTGCCGGATGACCGGATTTCAGAGGCCGTGGCCGTGGCGGAAGCGGCGGACGCGGTGGTCCTGGTGGTGGGCCTGGACGAAACACTGGAAGGGGAAGAGGGGGACACCGGCAACGCGGATGCCTCCGGCGACAAGGCGGACCTGCTGCTTCCCCTTTCTCAGCGCCGGCTGATGGAGGCGGTGCTTGATACCAACAAGCCCACCGTGATCTGCCTGATGGCGGGCAGCGCCATTGACCTTGAGGCCGCGGGGGAGCGGGCCAATGCGCTGCTTCTCGCCTGGTATCCCGGCGCCCGGGGCGGCAAGGCGGTGGCGGACATCCTGCTGGGCCGGGTCTCCCCTTCGGGCAAGCTGCCCATTACCTTTTATCACAACAGCCAGTTGGCGCGCCTGCCGGATTTTGAGGACTACAGCATGGCGTCCCGCACCTACCGCTACCTGAAAGAGGCGCCCCTGTACCCCTTTGGCTATGGCTTGACCTTTGGGGATATCCGGGTGAAGGAAGCCGCTGTTTGGCCTGATGAAAAGGGCTACCTCATCCGGGCGGAGCTGGAAAACCGCGCCCTAAGGGACACGGAGGACGTGGTGCAGGTGTACTGTGAGCAAAAGGGGGATCCCAACGCCCCCCTCAACCCGCGGCTGTGCGCCTTTAAGCGGGTTGACCTAAAGGGCGGGGAGACGGCCAGCGTCACCCTGCAGGTGGACCAGCAGCGCCTTGTTGTTTACGACCAGGCGGGACAGGCGCTCATGGGGCAAAAACCCGTATTTTACGTGGGACTGGGCCAGCCGGATCAAAGAACCTGGGCCTTAACCGGCAAAAAAAGCATCCGCCTGACCGTCTGACAGGCGGATGGGGTGAGCGGATAAGAGAAGCGCCCTCAGCGCCGGAAGATCTTCCGGCGCTGATTAATTGCCGCACTCCACGCTGATCTCGTTAAACAGGCCCAGCACCCTTTCCAGGCGCAGCTGTTCCTTATCCTCCCCGCTTTCATCCAGCACCACCCGGCCCTGGTGCATCATGATGAGGCGGTTGCCATGCTCCAGGGCGTAGCGCAGGTTGTGGGTGACCATGATGGCGGTGATGCCCTTTTCTTTGATGATGCTGTCAGTCAGCGCCATGATGGTGTCCGCGGTCTTGGGGTCAAGGGCCGCGGTATGCTCGTCTAAGATCAGGCAGGTGATGGGGGTCATCACCGCCATGATCAGGGCCAGGGCTTGGCGCTGGCCGCCGGACAGGGTGCCCGCCCGGGCCTCCAGCATATTTTCAAGCCCCAGGCCCAGAGGGGCCAGCATCGCCCGGTAGCGCTCCACCTGTTTTCTGTCAATAGCGGGCAGCAGGTTCATCCGCTTTTGTTTGCTGTCAGACAGGGCCAGGTTTTCCAGGATGCTCATCTGGGCGCAGCTGCCCAGGCCCGGGTTTTGGTGGATGCGGCCGATTTTGCGCGCGCGCAGGTGTTCGCTTTGGGCGGTGATGTCCTTTCCCGCCATGATGACCCGCCCCTGATCCGGCGGGAGGCTTCCGCAGAGCAGGTTGAGCATGGTGGTTTTGCCGGAGCCGTTTGAGCCCACCACGCTTAAGTACTGCCCCTGGGGCACGGTGAGGGAAAAATCCTGAAACAGGCCCATCTGCCTGACGGTGCCCGGGTTGTAGGTGAGGTGGATATGCTCAAGGGCCAGCATGTTTTTTGCCTCCTTTGGGGAAGAGCCCCGCCGCCAAGATCACCAGGAACAGGAGGGATGTGATCAGCTTCAGGTCCCCCGGCTTAAGCCCGCAGGCAATGGCGAAGGTGACGCTGATTTTGTAGAGCACCGCCCCGATGATCACTTTGAGGGTGGTGCTGATTTTATCCAGTTTGCCCAGCAGGTTGACCCCCAGGATCACGGAGGCCAGGGAGAGCACCATGGACCCTGTGCCCATGGAGATCTCAAACATGCGCTGCTCCTGGGCCACAATGCCCCCGGAGAGGGCCACCAGGGCGTTGGCGATCATCAGGCCCATGATCTTCACCTGGCCCTTGTCCCGGGCCAGGGCGGTCACCACCTGGGGGTTGTCCCCCGCGGCCCTTAGCAGAAAGCCGGCCCGGGTCTTGAAGAAAAGGTCCAAAAGGGCCTTTACCACAAGGGCGATCACCAGGGCGATGATCAGGGTGCCAAAGCCCCGGGGCAGGGCGTCTGCCACCGGGTTGTTGCGAAAAAGGGT
Organism: Clostridia bacterium; assembly: GCA_036825095.1. Classification (GTDB taxonomy): domain Bacteria; phylum Bacillota; class Clostridia; order Christensenellales; family Aristaeellaceae; genus UBA6115. The sequence goes on from DAISYX010000001.1 coordinate 34,028, forward strand.
GAGGCTGGTGCGGGGCAGGGGCAGCAGCGCGCTGTCCCCCGCCAGGCGCAGGTTGATGGAGTACAGGGCGGTCATCACGATGATGCCGGAAAACAGGTCCCGCACCTTGAGCTTCACATGGATAAGCCCGGTGACCAGCCCCGCCAGGGCGCCGGCTGCGGCTGAGGCCAGCATGGCCGCCACAGGGTTTGCGCCGCCCATGATCAGCCGCACGCTCACCACCGCCCCCAAGGGGAAGGAGCCGTCCACCGTCAGATCCGGAAAGTCCAATACCAGGTAGGTGATCATGACGCCCAGGGCCATCACCGCATAGAGCAGGCCCTGCTCTATGGCGCTGGGCAGGGCTGCTGTAAAGGAGGAAAGAATCTGCATGCTCACCTGCCGCTGGCGTCGATGAGCTGGCCTGAGAGCGCCTCGGGGATGGTGAGGCCAAGGTCTTTGAGCACCTGGGGGTTATAGTAGAGCGCGGCGTCCTCCACCTGGACAAAGGGGATGCTGTCCGCAGTCTCGCCGTTTAGCACCCGGGCGGCCAAAAGGCCGGTCTGATGCCCCAGGGCCACATAGTCGATGCCGGCGGTGGCGGCGGCGCCTTTTGATACCTGCTCAATCTCGCTGCCATACACCGGGATGCCGGCGTCCTCCGCCGCGTCCAGCACCAGATCCAGGTATTGCACCACGGTGTTGTCAAGCAGCATGCTCAGGCAATCCGCCTGGGAGACAAGGCTCGGCAGCGCCAGGGCGATTTCAGAGCCCGCGCTCACCGTAACCTCCACGATTTCAAAGCCATATTCCGGCGCGAGTTCTTTGTATTGCCGGGCCAGCACCTGGGAGTTTACCTCCCCCACGGTGTAGAGCAGGCCGATTTTCCTGGCCTCCGGCTGCAGCGCCCGGATCAGCTCCAGCTGGCGGGCGATGGGCGGCTGGTCGCTGGTGCCGGTGACGTTCAGATTGGAGCGCCCGGCTTCATCCGCCAGCCCCGCCTCAAAGGGGGAGGTGACGGCGGCGTAGATCACGGGGATTTCACCGTCCGCGGTGTTGGCGCTGACCACCGCCATGGGGGTGGCGATGGCGCAGATCAGGTTAAAGCGGTTGTCCACAAAGGCGGAGGCGATGGCACTGGCCATGCCCATGTCCGCCTGGGCGTTTTGCACCTCCACGGTGATGTTCTCCCCGTCCACATAGCCCCCTTCGGCCAGACCCAAAAGGAAGCCCTCCCGCACATTGTCCAGCGAGCCGTGCACCGCGAACTGGGCGATGCCGATCCGCAGGGTTTCAGCGGAAGCGCAGAGGCTGATCAGGGGCAGGATCAGGGCCAGAATCAGGATGATGCGAAGTTTCTTCATGGTTTCAGGTCTCCTTTTTCTTTTTATGGCTGTCGGAGCCCATGCCTTGCGATATAAAAACGCCTCAAACAATGTTGCTTGAGGCGATTATACCGCGGTACCACTCAAATTGGCTGTGAAGCCGTCTTGTTCCATGCGCCGACACACATGCCGCCTTGATAACGGGCGCGGTTCCCGTCTGCTTCTACTGGGTTTCCCGTTTGAAGCAACCCTCGGAAGGCCATTCACCGGACGCTCTCATGCCGCATTCCCACCTCTGGCGGCTCTCTTTGTTTCAAGCGCTTCCGCTTACTCGTCTTCCTCAGCGGTTTATGCGCACATCCTACCACAGACGGGCCGGGCTGTCAAAAGGGGCGGGCTGCATTTTTCCTGTTTATTCCGGGGCCATTGAGGCTGGAAAATCCCCCTTTATCCTTTACCAAATTATACAAAAGGGCAGATCCACCCCAAAGCCTGTAAAATATGGGGTTTATCGATATATGAGAGCCTGGTTTGCCCTTTTAATTCTTACCAAAACATGCTATAATTAAGGTGCCGGAAAAGGCGCTGTCCGCGCTTTTGGACAGCGGTAAATGATATTGTGAGGTAAGGAATGACCCAGGATAATTTTCAGGATATTTCGGCCATGGCCACCCATGTGGACGCGGCTTATGACGAGAAGGACATCCAGGTGCTGGAAGGGCTGGAGGCGGTGCGCAAGCGCCCCGGCATGTACATCGGCTCCACCGATCAAAACGGCCTGCATCACCTGGTTTACGAAATTGTGGACAACGCCATTGACGAGGCCCTGGCCGGCTACTGCGACCATATCCAGGTGACCCTGCATGAGGACGGCTCCGTCAGCATAAAGGACAATGGCCGCGGCTTTCCCGTGGGCATCCACCCCAAGCTGGGGCGCCCGGCGGTGGAGGTCTGCCTGACGGTGCTGCACGCGGGGGGCAAGTTTGGCGGCGGCGGCTACAAGGTATCCGGCGGCCTGCACGGCGTGGGCGCTTCCGTGGTAAACGCCCTGTCCCGCAGGCTGGTGGTGACGGTGCATCAGCACGGCCAGATTCATGAGCAAAGCTACCAGCGGGGCAAGCCGGACTATGACCTGAAGGTGATCGGTGAAACGGACCGCACCGGCACCCTGATCCGCTTTTGGCCGGACATCATCAGCCAGGAGGAACCCGGGGGCATCTTTGACGTGGGCAGCGATTTCCGCATGGAGGTGCTGAGCGCCCGGATGCGGGAGATGGCTTTTTTAAACAAGGGCATCCGCATCGACATCACGGACGAGCGGGTGGAGCCCGTCTATGCCCGCAGCTTCCATTATGAGGGCGGCATCCGGGAGTTTGTCAAATACCTGAACAAAAACCGCAGCACCCTCTTTAGCGAGCCCGTCTACATGGAGGGTCTGCGCAACGAGGTGGCGGTGGAGGTGGCGCTGCAGTATAACGACTCCTATCAGGAGAGCGTCTATGCCTTTGCCAACAACATCCGCACCCCGGAGGGGGGAACCCACCTGATCGGCTTTTATTCCGCCCTCACCCGCACCATCAACGACTATGGCCGCCGGCACAAGTTTTTAAAGGAAGCGGACGCCAACCTAAAGGGCGAGGACGTGCGGGAAAGCCTGGCGGCGGTGATCTCGGTAAAGCTTAAAGAGCCCCAGTTTGAAGGCCAGACCAAGTCCAAGCTGGGCAACAGCGAGGTCAGGGGCATTGTGGACAGCCTGGTGGGCGAGCAGCTGGGCATCTTCCTGGAGGAAAACCCCTCTGTGGGCCAGGTGATCCTGGACCGCTGCCTGGGCGCCGCCCGCGCCCGGGAGGCCGCCCGGAAGGCCCGGGAGCTCACCCGGCGAAAGACGGTGCTGGAGTCAGCTGCCTTGCCGGGGAAGCTGGCGGACTGCTCGGAGACGGATCCGGCCAAGTGCGAGATTTTCCTGGTGGAGGGCAACTCCGCCGGCGGCTCTGCCAAGAACGGCCGGGACCGGCACTTCCAGGCCATCCTCCCCTTAAGGGGCAAAATCTTAAATGTGGAGAAAACCCGCCTTGACCGTATCCTCATGAACGAGGAGATCAAGAACATGATCACCGCCTTTGGCTGCGGCATCGGGCAGGACTTTGACTTAAGCAAGCTGCGCTATCACCGCATCGTGTGCATGACGGACGCGGATGTTGACGGCGCCCATATCCGGGTTTTGCTGCTCACCTTCTTCTACCGCTATATGCGCCCGCTGATTGAAAAGGGGCATGTGTATATCGCCATGCCCCCGCTTTACAAGGTCACCAAGAACAAGCAGGAGCACTATGTCTATAACGACGCGGCCCTGGAAAAGCTGATGGACGAAATCGGCCGGGAGCCCAAGCCGGAGCTGCAGCGCTACAAGGGCCTGGGGGAGATGTCCTCCGAGCAGCTCTGGGTGACCACCATGAACCCGGAGACCCGCACCATGATGCAGGTGACGGTGTCCGACGCCATCACGGCGGATGAGACCTTCACCCTCTTGATGGGCGATCAGGTGGAGCCCCGGCGGGAGTTTATCGAGCAGAACTACGACATGGTGGCGGATCTGGACATATAATACATAAAAGACAGGACAGAAGATGAGCGAGATTCAGGACAGGCTGCTCCCCACGGAGCTGGAGACCGAGGTTAAGCGATCCTTCATCGCCTATTCCATGGCGGTGATTATCAACCGGGCCTTGCCGGATGTCAGGGACGGGCTGAAGCCGGTGCACCGGCGTATTCTCTATGCCATGAACGAGCTGGGCATGACCAGCGACAAGCCCTACCGCAAAAGCGCCCGCATCGTGGGCGACGTGCTGGGCAAATACCACCCCCACGGGGATTCCTCCGTGTATGACGCCATGGTGCGCCTGGGGCAGGATTTCTCCATCCGCTACATGCTGGTGGACGGGCAGGGCAACTTTGGCTCGGTGGACGGCGACCAGCCGGCCGCCATGCGCTATACCGAGGCCCGCATGTCCAAAATCGCCGGCCATCTGATTGGCGAGATCGACAAGGACACGGTGGACTTCTACCCCAACTTTGACGAAACCCTGATGCAGCCCACCGTGCTGCCAAGCCGATTCCCCAACCTGTTGGTCAACGGCTCCTCCGGCATCGCCGTGGGCATGGCCACCAACATCCCGCCCCACAACCTGGGGGAGGTGGTTGACGGCACCATCGCCATGCTTGAGGACCCGGACATCAGCCTGGACGAGTTGATGGAGTACATCAAGGGGCCGGACTTCCCCACCGGGGGGATCATCCTGGGCCGGGCGGGCCTTAGGGAGGCCTACTATACCGGGCGCGGGCGCATCTATGTGCGGGCCAGGTGCGAGGTGGAAACCCTGCCCAATGGCCGCAACCGCATCATCGTCACCGAGCTTCCCTACATGGTGAACAAGGCGCGCCTGATCACCAAGATGGCGGAGCTGGTGCATGAAAAGCGCCTGGACGGCATCAGCGACATCCGGGACGAGTCCGACCGGGACGGCATGCGCGTGGTGATCGAGCTAAAGCGGGACGCCCAGAGCAGCGTGGTCCTAAACTACCTTTACAAGCACACCCAGATGCAGGAGACCTTTGGCGCCATCCTGCTGGCGCTGGTGGACGGCCAGCCCCGGGTTTTGACCCTAAAAGAGATGATCCACCACTACATCCGCCACCAGGAGGAAGTGGTGACCCGGCGCACCCAGTATGATCTGGACCGCTCCCTGGCCCGCGCCCACATCCTGGAAGGGCTGCTAAAGGCGCTGGGGCATATTGACGAGATCGTCAAGCTGATCCGGGGCTCCAAGGACACGGCCCAGGCCAAGGAAGGCCTGATCAGCGTCTTTGGCTTCAGCGACAAGCAGGCCCAGGCGATTTTGGACATGCGCCTGGCCCGGCTGACCAGCCTGGAGGCGGACAAGCTGCAGGCGGAGTATGACGAGCTGCAGCGCACCATCGCCTACCTCAGCAGCATCCTGGCGGACCGGGACAAGCTGCGCGCTGTCATCCGGGAGGAGCTGAGCCAGATCCGGGACAAATACGCGGATGCCAGGCGTACGGAGATCTCCCTCATCTATGGCGAAATCGACTATGAGGATCTGATCCCCAAGGACGACATGGTGGTCACCCTGTCCCACTTTGGCTATGTGAAGCGCCTGCCCCAGTCCACCTACCGCTCCCAGCACAGGGGCGGCAAGGGCATCAGCGCCACGGGCCTGCGGGAAGAGGACTATGTGGAGCAGATCTTCACCGTGCACTCCCATGACGACCTGCTCTTCTTCACCGACCGGGGCCGGGCCTATAATGTAAAATGCTTTGAGATCCCGGAGGCCTCCCGCACCGCGCGGGGCACCGCGATTGTCAACATCCTCCCCCTGGAGGCGGAGGAAAAGGTGTCCGGCATGATCCCGGTGCCCAAGGAGGACCGGGACAGCCAGTACCTGATCATGGCGACCCAAAACGGCCTGATCAAAAAGACCGCCCTGAGGGAGTACCGCAACATCCGCCGCTCAGGGCTGATCGCCATCACTTTAAAAGAGGACGACCTGCTCATCGGCGCTATCCTCACCGAGGGGGACGGCGAGGTGATGGTGGGCACCCGCTGGGGCAAGGCGATCCGCTTTGATGAAGCGGACATCCGCGCCTCCGGGCGCGCCAGCATGGGCGTGCGCTCCATCCGCCTGGACAAACAGGACGAGGTGATCTCCCTGGCGCTGGTGGAAGAGGGGGGCGAAGTGCTCAGCGTGTCTGAACTGGGCTTTGGCAAGCGCAGCGACCTGAGCCTCTTCCGGGATCAGCGCCGGGGCGGCAAGGGGGTAAAAACCATGAACCTCACCGAGAAAACCGGTCCCCTGGCGGCGCTTTTGATGGTGCGGCCGGATGAGGACATCATGGTGATCACAGACGACGGCACCATCATCCGGGTGCCTGCGGAGACCATCCGGCAGACCGGCCGCGCGGCCCAGGGCGTGCGCATCATGAGGGTGTCAAACGGCAGCCGCATTGTGGACGTGGCCCGTGCCATGGCGGAGGAAGAAGAGGATGAAGACATGCTGACCCCTGAAGAAAACGGGCAGGCAGCTGTGGATGAGGGGGTTTTGGAAGACATGGGCGGCCAGGGCCATGATGAAAACGCCTGAGTTAAGAGGATGGGAGAAGCGCCCCAGGCAAGCGGCGCTTCTCCCTCTGTGTTTTCCGGAGGCTTTTTTATGACCTCCCGCCAGCGTTCCCTTGTCGGGGGGATCTCCATCCTGGGCCTGGCGGGGCTGATCTGCAAGGTGGTGGGGGTGCTTTACCGCATCCCCCTGGCCAACCTCATCGGGCCCCCGGGGATGGGGGTGTACAACCAGGTTTTCCCCACCTATAACCTGATGCTGGCGGTGTCCTCCGCGGGCATCCCGGTGGCTATCTCCCGCATGGTGGCGGGCAGCCTGGCCCACGGGCAGGCGAATAACGCCCGGCGCACCTTCCGCATCGCCCTGGTGATGCTAAGCGCGCTGGGGCTTATCAGCATGCTGCTGATGATGCTCACAAGCGGCCGTCTGGCCCAGGGCACAGGCACGGAGGAATCCCGGGCCGGGTTTATGATGATAGCGCCCAGCCTGTTTTTTGTCTGCGCCATGAGCGCCTTTCGGGGCTATATGCAGGGGCAGCGGCGCATGTGGCCTACCGCTATCAGCCAGTTAATCGAGCAGGTGGGCAAGGTGGGGATCGCGCTGCCCCTGGCCTTTATCGGCATGGAGCGGGGCGGCTTTGTGCTGGGGGCCAGCGGAGCGCTTCTTGGCACCACCATCGCGGAAGGGGCGGCCCTTCTTTACATGATGGGGGACTATCTGGTGAAAAAGCCGGGGATAAGCCAGGCGGCGGCCCTGGACCAGACGCCGCCCGCCCCCGCCCGGGCCATCGCCCGGGAGCTGGTGGTGACCGCCATCCCCATCACCATTGGCGCCAGCATCGTGCCCCTGGCAGGGGCGGTGGACAGCTTTATGCTGGTGCGCCAGATGAAGGCCTACCTTCCGGAACTGGAGGCGCTGTCCCGCTATGGCATCTATGGCCTGGTGCTTTCGCTGATCAATGTGCCCACGGCGCTTGCCATGGCCATGTCCTCCAACCTGGTGCCCGCCATCTCGGAGAAAAAGGCGCGCCGGGATCAGGAGGGCGTGCGGCGGGATGCCGCCACGGGCATCCGCATGGCCATGGTGGTGGGGCTGCCCAGCTCCGTGGGGATGAGCCTGATGGCCCATCCCATCCTCACCCTGCTGTTTAGCCGGGAATACACCCCGGAGCAGCTGCGCTTGGGGGCTGATCTTTTGCAGATCAGCTCCCTGACCATCGTGGTCTTTACCCTGGTGCAGGCCACCAGCGGGATTTTGCAGGGGCTGCGCCGCCAGCGCATTCCCATGTACACCCTGGCGGCGGGGATTGTGGTGAAAATCGCCATCAACTATACGGCGGTGAACCGGCCGGAGATCAACATCGGCGGCGCGCCCTACGCCTCCCTGGCCTGCTATGCCCTAAGCGGCGGGCTGAACCTTTACCATGTGCTGAAAAACACGGGGCTTAAGTGGTCCTGGCGGGATGCGGTGATCAGGCCCGCGCTGGCCACCCTGATCATGGCGCTGCCGGTGGCGGCGGTCCGCGCCCTGTGGGGGGAGGCCATCGGGCGCAGCTGGCCCCTGATGGGGCTGTTTCTGGCAGGGGCGGTGGCGCTGTATGGCGCTGCGGCGCTGAAAACAGGGGCGATCCGGCCTGACGAGCTGCCGGGCAGGCCCCGGGGGAGGGAATAAGTTGCATACTATCACCGTGGTGGCCCTGGGGCCCGGCCACAGGGATCTGATCACCCTGGGGGCGCTGAAACAGATGAAGAAGGCGGGCTGCCTTGTGCTGCGCACCGCCCGGCATGGGGCGGCGGCGCTTTTGGAGGAGGAAGGCGTCGCTTTTTCAAGCCTGGATCATCTGCACGAGGAAAGCCCGGATTTTGACGCCTTTGCCCGGGCGGCGGCCGGCCATGTGATTACCCTGGGCCGCAAGCGGGCGGTGAGCTATGCCGTGGCGGACCCGGCCCGGGATGAGACGGTGCGGCTGATCCGGGAAGAGGCGGGGGACAGCCTTCGGGTGCTGCCCGGGGTGCCCCTGGAGGGCCCCTTTGTGTCCCAGGTGGAAGCGGCGGGGCCCTTTTTGGTGTCAAGCGCCGTGTCCCTTCAGGTTTATAACGCCCAGCAGCCCCTGGTGGTGGTGGAGCTGAACAGCCGCCCCCTGGCGGGGGATGTGAAGCTGAAACTGCTGCCGGTCTATGGGGAGAATGCCCGGGTGCTGTTCTTTGCGCCCGGGGATCAGGGGCTGCGAAAGGGCGGCTGGATGCGTCTTCCTGACATTGACCGCCAGAAAAAATACGACCACCGGGCGGGTTTTATCGTGTTTCCTTTGCCGCTGCTTGAAAAAACCGCCTTTGACCCGGAGGATCTGCTGGCCCTTATGCGCCGTCTCAGGGGGCCTGAGGGCTGCCCCTGGGACAAAAAGCAGACCCATGAAAGCCTGGCTAAATACCTGGTGGAGGAGGCCAACGAGGCGGCGGCGGAGCTTCTGGCCGGGAACTGGGCGGAAGCTGCGGAGGAGCTGGGGGACGTGTTCCTTCAGCTGGCCTTCCACGCGGTGGTGGGGGAGGAGCAGGGCACCTTAAGCTGGGAGGAGATGCTGGAGAACATCTGCAAAAAGCTGATCCGACGCCATCCCCATATCTTTGGCCAGATGCATCTGGACACGGCGGAGGAAGTGAAGAAGACCTGGGATGAGATCAAGAAGGCGGAGCGGGGGGACAAAAGCCCCGGGGAGGCCATGCTGGCGGTGCCCGGCAGTTTCCCGCCTTTGATGCGGGCGGAAAAGGTGCAGGCCGCCGCGGCCCAGGTGGGCTTTGACTGGGAAGAAGCCAGCCAGGCCCTTGAGAAGGTGGAGGAGGAGGCGGAGGAACTGCGCCAGGCCCTGGGAAGGCCCGGGGAGGCGCTGGAAGAGCTGGGAGACCTGCTGTTCTCCTGCGTCAACACCGCCCGTTTGATGGGCGTTTCAGGGGGCCAGGCGCTCCATTTGGCCACCGAAAAGTTCATCCGCCGTTTTTTATGGATGGAAAGTGCGATAAAATCAGACAAAAAGACGCTTAAAATGTTGACAAGCCTCGAAATGGGGGTATACTGGGAACGAAGTAAAATGAAAGTACAGTAGTTTTGCTTTCATCAGACTAATTTTGGAGGTAAGCGCATGAATAAGACTGAGTTGATCGCCGCAGTGGCCAAAGCAACCGACATGAAGAAAGTTGATGCCGAGAAGACCGTCAACGCCGTACTGGCCACCATCCAGACCACCCTGAAGAAGGGCGAGAAGGTCCAGCTGATTGGTTTTGGCACCTTTGAAGCCAAGAAGCGCCCCGCCCGCACCGCCCGCAACCCCCGCACCGGCGAGCCGATCAAGGTGAAGGCTTCCAAGGCCCCCACCTTCAAGGCCAGCAAGACCTTCAAGGATCAGCTCAACTAATCATCAGTTGCTCTGATACGCTGCGGCGCAAAGCTCTTGCCCGCAGCTTTTTTGTATTAAAGGAGGAGGGATTTATGCGCCTGGACAAGTACCTTAAGGTGTCCCGCATCATCAAGCGCCGCACCGTGGCCAAGGAGGCCTGCGACGGCGGCCGGGTCAGCCTGAATGGCCGGACGGCCAAGGCCGGGGCGGAGGTGAAGGAAGGGGATGTGCTGGAAATCCGCTTTGGCAGCCGCCTGGGCCGCTATGAGATCACCCGCCTTCAGGAGACGGTGCGCAAGGACCAGGCGGCGGAGATGTACCGGGTGCTCCAGGAGGACGAGGAGACGCTGGCCACGAGGAGCAGCTGAGTGGAAAACTATCAGGACATCAACGCCCGGACCATTGACCGCTGGGTGGCGGAAGGCTGGGAGTGGGGGCAAGCGATCAGCCATGAGGTGTATCAGCGCGCCCGGCAGGGGGCGTGGCAGGTGGTGCTCACACCCAACCGCCCGGTGCCAAAGGAGTGGTTTGGTGCGCTTGAAGGCAAGGCCGTTTTGGGTCTGGCCTCCGGGGGCGGCCAGCAGATGCCGGTGTTTGCGGCCCTGGGGGCCCGGTGCACAGTGCTGGACTACTCGGAAAAGCAGCTGGAAAGCGAGCGCCTGGTGGCCGCCCGGGAAGGCTATGCCATTGAGATCATCCGGGGGGACATGACCAGGCCGCTGCCGTTTGCAGACAGCCGGTTTGATTTGGTCTTTCATCCCGTGTCCAACTGCTATGTGGAAAAGGTGGAACCCATTTTTAAGGAATGCTTCCGGGTGTTAAAACCCGGCGGGGCGCTCTTGTGCGGCCTGGACACGGGGATCAACTACATTGTGGATGAAAAAGAGGAGCGGATCGTGTTCGGCCTGCCCTTTAACCCCTTGCTAAATCCCGGACACCGGCGCGTTCTGGAGGCCACGGACAGCGGCATCCAGTTCTCCCATACCCTGGAGGAGCAGCTTGGCGGGCAGCTGAAAGCGGGTTTCATCCTGACCCATCTTTTGGAGGACACCAACAGCACAGGCCGGCTGCGCGAGCTGAACATCCCCTCCTTTGTGATGACCCGGGCGGTGAAGCCCTAAGAGAGCAAAGGGCCTGACGCCGTCAGGCTCTTGCGCGGGGGAAAGCGATGCGTTTTTTGTTTGTGGGGGATACCCATTCCCATAAGGATCTGGACAAGCTGCGTTCACCAAAGGTTTCGCAGCTGGGTCTTGGCAGGCGGGACGCGCTGATCCACCTGGGGGATATGGGGGCGCCCTGGCGGGCGGACTGGGATCAGGTGCTGGCCTGGTGGCAGGAACTGCCCATGAAGGTGATCGTCTGCCTGGGAAACCATGAGAACTATGGCTGGATTATGCGCCAGCCCCTTATCCGGCGCTTTGGCTGCCGGGGCTTTGACCTGGGCGGGAACATTTTTGCCCCCCTGCCGGGGGAGACCGCCACCCTGGGGGGCAAGCGCTTTTGGTTTTATCCGGGCGGGCTGTCCATTGATTTTTTCTGGCGGCAGCTGGGGGTGGATGTCTTTCCGGAGGAGCTGCTCACCAAGCCCCGGGCGGAGGAAATCATCGTGGCCTATTTTAAGCGCCGGACGCCGGACTATCTCATCAGCCACGACGGCCCCCGCAGCTTTGTGGAGGCGCAGTTCGGTTTTTCCCTCCGGGTGCCGCCGGAGAGCTATTACGAGCACATGAAAACAGCGCCCCACAGCCGCGCGCATCCCGCCTTTATGCTGGACAGGATATACGCCCAGGGGCGCTATAAAAAGTGGTTCTTCGGCCACCACCATCAGGACGTTTCCGTAGGCGGCCTTAGCTGCCTGTTTCATCAGATGGTGCTGGAGGACAGCCGGAGCGGTGAAAGCCGGGTGATCCTGCCCTAAGCCTTTGCCTTATTCAGGGCTTTGCGCGTCAAAGGCGGGGATGAGGTAGCCGTAGCCTTTTTCTGCCATTTCCTCATAGGGCACGAAAAGCAGGGAGGCGGAGTTGATGCAGTAGCGCAGGCCCCCCCGGTCCTGGGGGCCGTCGGTGAAGACATGGCCCAGGTGGGCCTCGCCGGAGCGGCTTTTCACCTCGGTGCGCACCATGCCATAGGAGAGATCCTTGTATTCCTTGATCAGCTCCTCTGTGATGGGTTTAACAAAGCTGGGCCAGCCGCAGCCGGCGTCATATTTGTCAAAGGAGAAGAACAGAGGCTCCCCGGTGGTGATGTCCACATAGATGCCGGGGCGCTCTTCATTTAAGAGTTCCCCGGTGTAGGGGCGTTCGGTGTCCGCCTCCTGGGTCACCCGGTAGCTCAGCTCGCTTAAGGTGTTTTTAAGCTCCTCCGGGGAGGGGCTGGGGTAGCGGGGCACCAGCTCTTCCGCCTTTGCCGGATGGGACAAAAGGGAGAGGCAGGCCGCCGCCATGAGGATGAGGGCCAAATATTTCATCATGTCTCCTTAAAAATAAAAGTCAAAAAGCGGCGTAAAGCCGCTGATTTTTTGGCAAAAGGGGAGGGACAAGTCAGGCGTCCCCCTCCTTGCGGCGGGAGGCGCGGCGTTTGCGCGGTTCGGAGTCGTCAGGCGCGCCGGCAGGCTCCTGCTGCTGGTCTTCCCGGGTGAGGCGATAGCTGCTGCCGCCGTCCTCGCTGGTGGGCGGAGGGCTCACGACGGGGCTGTCCGCTTTGGCCGCCTCGTCCTTTTGGGCCAGGTATTTTTCATGGGGCAGGGTGATTTTTTCCTTGAGTTCCTCAGGCGCGCTGCTCTCCGCTGCCTCTGGTTCTGTGGCGGCGGGTTCGGCCGGCGTCTCCGTGGGCGGGGCGGTGTAGTCCCGGGTGCCGCTGACTTCAAAGGAGTCATAGGCCGCGTTGCTCTTGGCCCGGGCCCGGGCCCGGGCGGCGGAGCTGACCACAAAGAGAATCAGCGCCAGGCCGAAAAGCACCCCCACCCCTAGGGTGGCGATGAACAGGGCATTGCGCGCGCCGGTGCCGGCGGCGTCCTGGGCATAATCCTCAGGCAGAGGGGTTAAGGTGACCAGGGGCTCCGGGGTGACCACCACCTCCCGGGTGGGGGCCGCGGTGGGCGCCACATAGGGGATGTCCAGGGTGTTGGACTCAAAGGTCATCTGGGTGTCCTGCACGTCCGTGGCGATGGCGGAAAAGCGGAATTTGCCCGCCTGGGACACCTTGAAATCCCGGGTGATGGTCATGCTTTGGCCGGGGGCCAAAACATTGATGGTATAGATATCCTGGCTGCCGTGGACAACGCGGATGTCCTTGGCTTCGTTGTTGCTGTCGTTGGTGACCACCAGGTCAAAGGTGATGTCCCCGGGCAGGGAGGAGATGGCCTCCTGACGGGAGGTGAGCACCAGGTTAAGCCTAAGCATCTGGCCTTCCGCATAGGCGGAGACCTTCAGATCAGGCACCACCTCCTGCTGGGTGACGCCGGTGTTGTCCTCCAGGTTCAGGGTGAACTTGAAAGTGGCGGTCTCATTGAGGGTGACCTCTTTGGTGCGCTCCACCGTCTGCCCGGCGGGGATGGAGAGGTTGCTGAACACCTCCCCCAGGATGGGGTCGGTGACGGAAACATTGGAATAGGAGATGTTGCCCGCGTTCCTGAGGGTCAGGGTGAGGGTGGCGGTCTCCCCGATGTTCACCTGCTGCTTGTCCGAGGTGAGGGTGTAGTTAAGGGCGGGCCGGGCCAGGGGAATCTGCACCGGGGCGATGGTCATCTGCTGGGTGGTGCGCTCCCCTTCCTGCCGGTAGGTGATCTGAGCGGAGCTGGTGAGGTCCGCTGTGGGGGAGGTTTTGGTGAAGGTGACCTGCCGGCTCTCCCCCGGGGCCAGGGAGGCCACCGTCTGGGTGCGGGTGGAGATCAGGCGGTTTTCACGGATCTGGATGTTGCTGAGGGTGACGTTGCCCTGGTTGACCAGGTCATAAAGCACCCGCGCTTCGCTGGTGCGGCGCACCACCTCAGGGGTGATGGTGCGGGTAACCTTCAGCGCCACCCGCTCGCCGGCGAACTCGATTTCCGCGGTGGCGGGCAGGTTGTGCTCCACGATGTTGCCCTGGGCATCGGTTTTGTTGTAGTTGAGGGTATAGACCAGCTTGCCTTCGTCCAGCTGGGCCTGGGTCACCTGGTACTGGCCCTGCCAGGGCATGCTCTGGCCGGACTTTAGGGGGAACAGAGAGCCGCCGTCACCAAAAGAGGTGACCAGCCTGCCGTCCGGATCCTTCAGCGACAGGGGCACGGTAATGTCCTCGTCACCGGCGTTTGCCACCCGGGCGGACACCGTGACGGTGCCGGGCGCCGTAAGGCTGGCCGGCTCAACGCTGAGGGTAAATGTGAGGCCCGCTTCAGCAGTGGTCGCAAAAGCGCCTGGCAAAAGGAGCAACACGGTGAGGGCCACAACAATCATGGTGGCGCGGCGTCTATGCGCTATCAGGGCACTCATTCTGCCCATCCCTCCTTCCAGCGCGCTTTGCGCGCTTTGGCCGGAACCCAAATTATTACAGACATCTTACATGACCAGAATAGCACTGTCAAGCGTTTCAGGTCTGTTTTGTCAGTAATGGCAGGCTTTTTCCCCGGCTGGTGCCCGCCTTCCGCTTTGTGATATAATTGCCACAAACCTATTGTACAGGAGGAAAGACCATCAGCAGGCTCTTTGAAAACAAGCCCTTCATCGAAGAAGAAGGCCCCATATACCAGGAGGAAAGGCCCCGCAGGCGTCTGTTCAAACGCCGCACGCGCAAGCCCAGCTTTGTCCTGGCCGTTATCATCAACACCTTCCAGATGCTGGTGCTGGTGGCGCTTTTGGCGGGCCTGGCGGGGATAGGCGCGGTGGTGGGCATCGCCAAGGCCTATGTGGAAACAGCGCCGGTTTTGGACATCGCAAAAATCAGCGACCAGGACCAGACCTCCTTCTTCTATGACCGGGACGGCAACTTTATCACCGACTATAAGGGCACGGAAAACCGCATCATGGTGAGCATTGACACCATGCCCAGCCATCTTAGAAATGCCTTTGTGGCGGCGGAGGACGTGCGCTTTTACGGCCACAGCGGCGTGGATGTCAAGCGCATCATCGGCGCTTTTGTCACCAACTTCGTCTCCGGCTCCCAGCAGGGGGGCTCCACCATCACCCAGCAGCTGATTAAAAACACCCTGCTCTCCTCTGAGCAGAGCTATAAGCGAAAAATTCAGGAAGCCTATCTGGCCCTGCAGCTGGAAACCCGTTACACCAAGGACGAAATCCTGGAAAGCTACTTAAACACCATCTATCTGGGGGAGAACTACTACGGCGTTAAGGTGGCGGCGGAGGGCTTCTTTGGCAAGGAGCTCCACGAGCTGACCCTCAGGGAATGCGCCATGCTGGCGGGGATGACCACCAACCCCTACTACTACAACTGCCGGCGCAACTTCTACACCCGCCAGGCGGAGGGCACGGACTACGTCGCCATCACCAACAACCGCACCAACTATGTCCTGCGGGTGATGTACGAAAACCAGATGATCACCCATGCGGAGTTCACCGAGGCCCAGAGCGTGAGCACCGCCCACGTGCTGGAGCAGGACCCCCAGGTGCAGACCCTCTACCCCTATGTGCACTATGTGGAATACGCGGTCAAGGATGTGGTGCAGACCCTGCTTAAGCTGGAAGGGCTGGAGAACACCTCCGCTAACCGCGCCAAGATGGAGACCAAGCTGCGCACCGGCGGCTACAAGGTTTACCTTGCCCTGGACACCCAGATGCAAAAAACCCTGGAGGACACCCTCTATAATTATAAGGACTACCCGGCCTTAAGGGACCCGGGTACGGAAACCCACCGCTCCGTCAACCCGGACGGCACCTTCACCGACATCATCCAGCCCCAGGCGGGGGCCGCCATCGTGGACTACCGCACCGGGGAGATCAAGGCCATTGTGGGCAGCCGTACAGCCCCCACCGCCCGGAAAACCTTAAACCGCGCGGTGGACATGAACATGCCCGTGGGCTCCTCCATCAAGCCCCTCACCGTCTATGCGCCCGCCTTTGATCTGGGCGCTGGCGGAGGCTCGGTGGCCTATAACATGCCGCTTCCCATCAGCGGCTGGCTGGGCAGCGACCGGCAGGATTCCTGGCCTGAGAACTACGGCGGCAGCAGCTACCGGGGGCCGGAGAGCTTCCGCACCGCCCTGGTAAAATCCGACAACACCGCGGCCGCCTGGGTGATGATGAACTATGTGGGCGTGGACCGGGCGGCGGACTACCTGCGCCGCCTGGGCGCCGCGGAGGAGCGTATCTCCGAGACGCCCTTTGGCGTGGCTCTTGGCTCCTCAGGGCTTACCCCCCTTGAGATGGCCACCGCCTTTGGCGTGCTGGGCAACGGCGGGGTCTATCAGCAGCCCATCAGCTTTCTGGGTATTGTGGACAAGAACGGCGAGGTGCTCTATGACGCCCACGCCAGCCAGGAGCGCCGCCAGGTGTACAAGCCCTCCAGCGCCTGGCTGACGGTGGACATCCTAAAACAGGTGATCACGGACGGCACCGGGGGCGCTGCCCGGATCAGCGGGCAGACGGTGGCGGGCAAAACCGGCACCAACTCCGACCAGAAGGGCGTGTTTTTCAGCGGGATGACCGGCTGGTACTCCGCCGCGGTGTGGATTGGGCATGACAACTACAAGGCCCTCTCCTCCAAAACCACGGGGGGCAACTCCGCCGCCAAGCTGTGGCAGGCCTTCATGGCGCAGATTCATACCGACAAAAACCTGCAAAACCGGGATATTCTGGACGGCGGCCCGGAGAGCTATGGCTTAACCCGGGTGACCACCTGCGCGGTGTCCGGGCAGCTGGCTACGGAGGCCTGCCGCCATGACGCCATGGGCTATGGCACCGTCACGGACTACGTCGCCCAGGAGGCGGCGCCCCAGGTGTACTGCCAGATGCACCAGAACATCACCATCTGTACGGCCAGCAACATGATCGCCGGGCCCTACTGCCCGCCGGAAACCCGGGCCACCCGAGGGGCCCTGGTGCTGCCCCAGGGGCACCCCCTGGCGCGCTTTGTGGGCACCCAGTACGCAAACGTTTTAAACCAGTACCTGGGCCCCTATGCGGCCGCAGGCAGCGGGCTGGGCTCCGCCCAAACCTGCACCCTGCACAACCATGAGGGGGATTACGGCCAGGGCCTGGTGACCAACACCCTGCTCCCGGATGCCCAGGCCCTTTTGGTGCAGGCATCGGCCCAGCTGGCCACCCTGGCGCCGGATTCCCCCCAGTATGAGGGACTGCTTGGCGCTATCAACAACCTAAACACCGTCATCGGCCAAAACCCGGGGCTGGATGCCCTGGCCGGCGCCATGGGGATTCTGACCCAGGCCATGGCCGCGGCCCAGTAGGGCCGGCGGGGGTCTTTGCCCGCCTCTGCCTCTTTTGATGAGGGCAGGGGCGGGCTTTCTCTTGCCTTCTGTTCTCCGATATGACAGAATAGGGCCCGCCAAGGAAGGGCAGGAAAGAATGTTAAGGCGGGACTTATGAAGCGATTCAGGCGTCATTTCATTGGTGACCGGGCGTTTTACCGCCAGGTCACCGCCATTGTTATCCCGGTGATTATCCAAAACAGCGTCACCAACTTCGTCAACCTTTTGGACAATATCATGGTGGGGCAGCTGGGCACCGCCCAGGTGTCCGGCGTGGCCATCGCGGGGCAGCTGGTTTTTATCTACAACCTGCTGATCTTTGGCAGCCTGTCCGGGCCCGGCATCTTTGGCGCCCAGTTCTTCGGGGCCAGGAATTTAGAGGGCTTCCGGGACACCTTCCGGCTGCGACTCTGGTTTTGCGCGACCATCTTTGCGCTGTTTGTCATGGCGGTGCTGGGCTTTCATGACCAGATGATCGGGCTTTTCTTAACAGGCGAGGGGGACCCTGCGGTGGCTGAGGCGATGCTGGGCTATGGGCGGGAGCATCTGCTGTGGATGCTGCCGGGCATGCTGCCCTTTGCCCTGGCCATGAGCTATGCCAGCACGCTGAGGGAAGCGGGGGAGACCATCTTGCCCATGAAGGCAAGCGTAGCCGCGGTGCTGACCAACCTGGTGTTCAACTACCTGCTGATTTTCGGGCACTTTGGCTTCCCTGCCTGGGGCGTCATGGGGGCGGCGGTGGCCACGGTGATCTCCCGCTTTGTGGAATTGGCCATCATTCTGTACGCGGTGCACGGAAAGAAGATCTATCCCTTTATGCAGGGCGTCTTCAGCCGGATCAGGGTGCCGGGGCCGCTGGTGAAGGCGGTGCTGCACCGGGGCATGCCCCTGATGGCCAACGAAGCCCTCTGGGCGCTGGGCGTCACCACGCTTAATCAGATCTATTCCATGCGCTCCCTGTATGTGCTGGCCGCCATCAGTATCGCCAGCACCATCAGCAATCTGTTCAACGTGTTTTTCCTGTCCATCGGCAACGCGGTGGCGGTGATGGTGGGGCAGGCCCTGGGGGCCGACGACATGCCCCGTGCCCGGTCCACCGCCTGGCGGCTGTTGTTTTTGGCGGTTGCGTTTTGCATTGTGATCGGCGCCCTCATGGCCGCCCTGGCCCCGGTCTTCCCCCGGTTTTATAATACCGAGGAGGCGGTGCGGGGGCTGGCGGCGGAGATCATCCTGGTGTATTCCGCCCTGATGCCCATGATGGCCATCTCCCACACGGCATATTACGTGCTGCGCTCCGGCGGCTCCACCGTGCTTACGTTTTTGTATGACGCGGTTTTCAACTGGGCGGTGATCGTGCCCTTTGCCTATTTCCTGGTGAAGGGCACGGATATGCCCATCATCACCCTGTACGCGCTGAGCCAATCCATCCAGGTGATCAAAAGCGGCATCGGCCTGGTTCTCATCCGCCACGGCAGGTGGCAAAACAACATCGTGGGCGCGTCTTAGCGTTGAAGCGGTACCCTGCTTATGGTAAACTGAGTTTATCACAGCAAGTTTTAGGGAGGACTGTAAATTGTTGAATTTTGATTTGTATACCCCGGCGCGCATCGTGTTCGGCCGGGACACCCAGCAGAAAATCGGCAAGCTGCTAAAGCCCCACGCCCGGAAGGTGCTGCTGCACTACGGCGGCGGCAGCATCAAGAAAACCGGCCTGTATGACCAGGTGGTCACCTCATTGAATGAGGCGGGGATCGCCTTTGTGGAACTGGGCGGCGTTAAGCCCAACCCCCGTTTGTCCCTGGTGCATGAGGGCATTGCCCTGTGCAAAAAGGAAGGGGTGGATCTGATCCTGGCGGTGGGCGGCGGCAGCGCCATCGACTCCGCCAAGGCCATCGCCATGGGCGTGCATTACGAGGGCGACGTGTGGGAGATTTACGACCAGGGCCTGAAGATCAAAAAGGCCCTGCCGGTGGCCATCATCCTCACCATCCCCGCTGCGGGCAGCGAATCCAGCGGGGACACGGTGATCAGCAACGAGGCCGCCCAGCGCAAGTACGGCTACGGCAGCCCCCATCTGCGGCCGCTTCTTTCCATCATGAACCCCGAATTGTTCTTCACCCTGCCGGACAACCAGATCGCAAACGGCGTGGCGGACATGATGAGCCATGTCTTTGAGCGCTATTTCACCAACACCACCCATGTGGACCTGACCGACGCCCTGTGTGAGGCGACGCTGACCACCATCATCGCCAACGGCCCCCGGCTGCTGGACAACCCCCAGGACTATGACGCCTGGGCGGAGATCGGCTTTGCGGGCACGGTGGCCCACAACGGGCTGCTTGGCATGGGGCGGGAGCAGGACTGGGCCTGCCATGACATGGAGCATGAGCTGAGCGCGGTTTACGACGTGGCCCACGGGGCGGGGCTGGCGGTGCTGACCCCCGCCTGGATGAGCTATGTGTACAAGGACAACATCGATATGTTCGCCCAGTTCGCCGTGAAGGTGATGGGCGTCACCAAGGGCTTCAGGGACAAGGAGGAGCTGGTCAAGGAGGGCATCGACCGCCTGCGCCAGTTCTACCGCCGCATGGGCCTGCCCCAGACCTTAAGCGAGCTGGGCATTGATGAGAGCAAGCTGGAGCTGATGGCCCGGCGCGCCACCGGCATTGAGTACGGCCAGGAAAACCCCCTGGGCGGGCTTAAGAAGCTGGGCTGGGAGGATGTGCTGAACATCTACCGGCTCTGCAAGTAATTCCGGGGAAACAGCCAAGGGGCAGGTTCGTTTGAACCCGCCCCTTGTGGCTTTATGCCTTGATTTACTTGCGCACAGCCTTGACGATGGCCAGGAGGATCACGGAACCCAAAAGCGCCACCAGGAAGGAACGGATGTCAAAGTCCGTCACCCCCACACGGCCTATCAGGCTCATGACCAGGCCGCCGATGAAGGCGCCCACAATGCCCACGATGATATTGGCCACCGCGCCCATGGAATGGTCTGTGCCCATGATTTTGCTGGCGATCCAGCCAGCCAGCGCGCCTAAGATAATCCAGGAAATTAAACCCATAAGGTCACCTTTCTGCTGCGCCGGTCGTCTCGGGATGTACCGAACACAACAATATGAATATATCCGTCTGTCCGCCCATTAAACGAAAAAGAGGGAAGCATCGGGGCCTCAGGCGGTTTCAAACTGCGCCTGGAAGAGCTGGGCGTAAAAGCCCCGCTGCCTCATCAGGCTGTCGTGGCTGCCCTGTTCGATGACGGCGCCGTCTTTTACCACCAGGATAAGGTCCGCGCTGCGGATGGTGGAGAGGCGGTGGGCGATGACAAAGGAGGTGCGCCCCCGCATCAATTCCAGCATCGCCTTTTGGATGCGCTGCTCGGTGCGGGTGTCCACGTTGGAGGTGGCCTCGTCTAAAATCAGCATCCGGGCGTCCCCCATCATGGCCCGGGCGATGGTCAGCAGCTGAGCCTGACCCTTGGAAATGGCGTGCCCCGAGTCGCCGATCAGGGTGTCATAGCCCTTTGGCAGGCGCATGATAAAGTTGTGGATCATGGCGGCCTTGGCGGCCTCCTCCACCTCCTCCCGGCTGGCCCCGGGGCGGCCATAGGCGATGTTCTCATAGGCGGTGCCGTAAAAGAGCCAGTTGTCCTGAAGCACCATGGTGAAAGCGCCCCGCAGGCTGTCCCGGGTGAGGCCGTAGATGTCCTCCTGATCCACGGTGATGCTGCCGGAGTCGATGTCATAAAAGCGCATCAGCAGGTTGATGATGGTGGTTTTGCCAGCGCCCGTGGGGCCCACAATGGCCACCACCTCCCCCGGCTTTGCCTTAAGAGACAGGTTTTTGATGACCGGCACCTGGGGCAGGTAGGAGAAGGTGACCTGATCCAGGTGCACATCTCCCCGCACATCTGTTAAAACCTTGGCCCCGGGAACATCCGCGGGCTCGGGCGGCGTATCCAAAAGCCGGAATACCCGCTCCGCCGCCGCAAAAGCGGACTGAAGCTCGCCCACGATGCTGGCGGTTTCGTTGATGGGGCCGGAGAACTTGCGGGAATACTGCACAAAGGCGGAGATATCCCCCAGGCCCACGCTGCCGCCCAGGTACAAAAGCCCGCCAAAGACGCTCACCAGGGCCAGGGAGACGTTGTTGATGAAGTTCACGGAGCTGAACACCAGGGTGCCCGCGTATTCCGCCCTGGAGTAGGCGGCCACGGCCTCCTGGTTGATCTGGTCAAAGCGGCCGATCACCTGCTCTTCCCGGGCGTAGGCCTTGGTGGTGCGCTGGCCGTCCATCATCTGCTCCATCATGCCGTTGAGCTCCCCCAGTTTGGCGGAGCGCTTACGAAACAGGGGGCGGGCCCGGTTGGTGGCCCAGCGGGTGTACAGGGCGGAGGCGGGCACCGTCACCAGAAACACCAGCACCAGCTGGGGGGCGATGGACAGCATCATCACCAGGGACACCGCCACCGTCACAAAGCTGCGCAGCAGCTGAATCACGTCGCTTGAGAGGGACTCGTTCACCGTGTCAATATCATAGGTGATCACAGAGATCAAATCCCCCGTCTGGTGCCGGTCAAAAAAGCCCACCGGCAGGGAGACCAGGCGGTTGAACACGTCCCGGCGCATCTGGGCGACCACCTTGCGCCGCAGGCGCAGCATCACCCGGCTTAGGAGATAGCCGATCACAGCGCTTCCCAGGTAAGCCAGGGCCATCAGCCAGGCCATGCGGCCAATCACCGAAAAATCCGCCTGGCCTTTTCCTATGCCAATGGCGTCAATGGCAGTGCCGGAAAGCCTGGGCCCCACCAGGGCCAGGGCGTTGCCCGCCACCGCCAAAACCAGGGACAGCACCAAAAGCCCCCGGTAGCGCCCCATATAGCGCCAGAGCCGCTGCATGGTTTTCAGGCGGGAGACCTTGGGGGCGCCGCCCTTTCGCCCATCGCCGCTGCGCTCCATGCGGCTCATGCGCCCGCCGCCGATGACCTGGGGATTAGACATGGGCCACCCCTTCCGCCAGGCTCATCTGGGTGTCCGCGATGCTGCGGTAGATGTCGCTGTTTTTCATCAGTTCCTCATGGGTGCCGGCGGATTCAATCCGGCCCTCCTCCATCACCAGGATATGGTCCGCGCCCATGATGGCGCTGACGCGCTGGGCGATGATGATCTTGGTGGCCTCCGGGTAGTTGCGGGCCAGGGCCCCCCGCAGCCGGGCGTCCGTCTGGTAGTCCAGGGCGGAGGAGGCGTCGTCCAGAATCAGAATTTCAGGCTGTCCTGCCAGCGCCCTTGCGATTAAAAGCCGCTGCCTTTGCCCGCCGGAGAGGTCCTGGCCCCGCACGGCGGCCCGGTGGAGGAGGCCCTGCTCTTTTTCCTTCAGGATGCTGGCCGCCTGGGCGTCCTCCACCGCCCGCAGGATGTCCTCGTCTGATATCTCCCTGAAATAGCGGATGTTTTCCTTCAGGGTGTCCGCCATGATGAAGTCGTTTTGAAAGGCGATGCCCATTTTGCCGTACAGCTGCTCCCGGGGGATGGCGCGGATGTCCTGTCCCTCAATGAGGATGCGGCCGCTGTCCGCCTCATAAAGCCGGAGCATCAGCGCGATCAGGGTGGATTTGCCGGAGCCGGTGGCCCCGATGACCCCCAGGGTCTGCCCCCGCTTTAAGGCGAAGGAGATATCGCTTAAGTTGTCCTGGCGCTTGTTGTAGGAGAAGCTCACGTTTTCCCACTGGATATGATAGGGGCCGGGCCCAGGCGCGTCTGCCTTTATCACCGCCAGATCCTCAGGCAAAAGCAGCACCTCCTCCACCCTGAGGGCGGAGGCCTTGCCCTTTGAATACATCACAAACACCCGGGTGATGCCCAGCATGGCGTTTAGAATGATGGTGAAGTAGTTGAGAAAGGCGATGATGTTGCCGGTGGTGGATCGGCCGGCGTTGACCAGCCAGGCCCCGGCCGCCACCACCATCACCAGGCCGATGTTTAGAATAAAGCTGGCGGCGGGGTTGGAAAGGGCCATGACGCTGCCTGCCTGCTCCTCGGTTAAGGAGAGGCTTTGGTTGACTTCCTCAAAGCGCTTTTTTTCATGGGGCACCCGGGAGAGGGCTTTGATGATCCGGACCCCGGTGATGTTCTCCTGCACCGTGCGCACCAGGCGGTCCAGGATTCCCTGCTGGCGGGTGTAAAGGGGCACGCTTTTGGTGGTGACATACCACACCAAAAGGGCGATAAAGGGCAGGGTGGCCACCAGCACCAGGGTGAGGGCGGGATCCATGATCAGCGTGATGGCAATGCCCCCCACCAGCAGGATGGGCGCCCTGACGCCGATGCGCTGCACCCGGTTGAAAAGCTGGTTTAAATTGTAGGTGTCCGTGGTGAGGCGGGACACCGCGGAGGGGATGCTGACGCGGTCCAGCTGGGCGCTTGAAAGGTAGCTTAATTTGCTGAACAGGTCATGCCGGAGGGTCTGGGTCATCCGCCCGGAGGTGCGGGCGGCGATGCGGTTGGCGTACATGTTGGTGAACATGGAAAAAAGGGCGCACACCAGCATGACCCCGCCCCAGAAGAAGATGCCCCCGGAGGAGCCGGTGGGCACCACATCATCAATAATGCGCGCCAGAAAAGAGGGGATCAGCAAATCAAGCAGCGCCGCGGCCAGCTTGAGCGCCATGGTGAAGGCGATGATCCCCGTGTAGGGGCGGACATAGCGGCCAATGGTCTTCATGGGCAGGCCTCTTCCAGAAGCCGCCTGGCCTCCGCCTTCATCATCTCAAGCAGCTTCAGGAGGGTATCCTTCTCCTCCCCGCTCATGCCCCGGGTGATGGCCTCCTGCCAGGTGCGGTTGATCTCCCGGATCACGGGGAAAGCGGCCTGGGCCTTGTCCGTGGCGGTCACCAGGGTGAGGCGGCGGTCCTTTTCCGAGTCTTCCCGGGTGATGTAGCCCAGCTCCTCAAGCGCCGCCAGCTGCCGGGTGGCGCTGGAGCGGGAGGTATTCAGGGCCGTCGCGATCTGCTCCTGGGAAGCGCCAGGGTGACGGCAGCAGTAAAGCACGTAGGGCGCCTGGCTGGCCGTGAGGCCCAGGGGCGCCAGCAGCCTGCCCCGGTAGCTGTCCCCGCAGCGCATGATTATGGTGAGGCTTCGTGAAATAGCCGGCATCGTTCCATCCTTTTCAAAACAATTGCGCCTGCAATGATTGCGCGCGCAACCAATTGTAGCCCACACCCCGGTTCTGTGTCAAGCGCATGGACAAAAGGGTGGCTTTGCCCTATAATAATGCCATTCAATAGACCCTGTGATCGCATCCGAATTGGAAAGGACGTGCTGTATGTACGATATTTTAGGCCTTGGGGAGCTGCTGATCGATTTCACCCCCTCCGGGGAAAACGACCAGGGCATGGCGCTGTATGCCCGCAACCCCGGCGGCAGCATCGCCAATATGCTGGCGATGTTCGCCAAGCTGGGCGGCAGCGCCGCCTTTGTGGGCAAGGTGGGGAAAGACGCCTTTGGCGACTTCCTGGAGCAGACCCTGATCGCTGGCCGGGTGAACACCAGGGGGCTTCTGCGGGATCCCCAGGTGCTGACCACTCTGGCCATCGTGTCCCTGCTTCCAGATGGGGACCGCTCCTTTATCTTTTACCGCAAGCCGGGGGCTGACATCATGCTCAGGGAGGACGAGCTGCCCCTTGACCAGCTGGCGGATTGCCGCATCTTTCATTTCGGGGGCGTCACCCTAACGGATGAGCCGGTAAGAAGCGCCACCCTGGCCGCGGCCCGGCACGCGAAAAAAGCGGGCGCTTTGACCAGCTTTGACTGCAATTACCGCCCCAGCCTCTGGAGCGGGGGGGAGGAGGAGGCCCGGGCCGTTTTGCCCCGTGCGCTGCCTCTGGCTGATCTGGTGAAGGCGGCGGAGGAGGAGCTGCTGCTGCTCACCGGTATTGAGGATCAGGAAAAAGCCGCCCAAAGCATTCTGGAAAAGGGCTGCGGGGCGCTGCTTTTGTCCATGGGGGCGGGGGGCTCCAAGGTGTTTACCCATAAGCTTCAGGTGATGGTGCCTGCCTACCGGGTCAACGCCATTGACGCCACCGGCTCCGGGGACGCCTATCTGGGGGCCGTTTTGTGGCAGCTAAGCCAGATGGGACGGCCTGCCCTTGATGAACTCAGCCGGGAGGACTGGCACCGGCTGCTGGCCTTTGGCAACGCAGCCGGGGGGCTGACCGCCACCCGGCGGGGCGGTATTCCGGCGCTGCCCACCATGGCAGAGATCGAAGCGATTCAAAGCTGGTAATCTTTGGGAGCGGAAACGTACATTGACAAGCAGAAATATTCACATTAAAATGAAACATCTTTGTATATCCCGCTGAATGTACCGTTTATATGGGCAAGGACGATTTCCGAGAAAGCCATTCGCCGGGATGCCAAAAAAGGAAGGTGCCA
Organism: Clostridia bacterium; assembly: GCA_036825095.1. GTDB lineage: Bacteria > Bacillota > Clostridia > Christensenellales > Aristaeellaceae > UBA6115. The sequence continues at coordinate 59,704 of DAISYX010000001.1, forward strand.
GCATGTTACGTGGAATCTCTCCCCTTATATCCCCTGAGCTGCTAAGCGTGCTTAGCGAGATGGGCCATGGCGATGAAATCGTCCTGGCGGACGCCAATTTCCCCACTGAGAACTACGGCCAGCGCGCCATCCGGGCGGATGGTATCGGGGCGGCCGCTCTGCTGGAGGCGATTTTGCCCCTGTTTCCGCTGGATCAGTATGACCCGTCAAACTTCGTCCTGATGGAAGTGGTGCCGGGGGACAGCTATCAGCCGGTGATTTGGCAGGATTTTTACAAGGCGCTCAAGCGCTTTGAGCCAGAGGCTCAGGTAGAGTACATGGAGCGCTTCGCTTATTATGAGCGGGCCAAAAAAGCCTATGCCATCATCGCCAGCGGGGAGATGGCCCAATACGCCAACATCATCCTCAAGAAGGGCGTCGTCAAGTAACGGCGCGGACACACAGCCAAGGAGAAAAAGCTTTGAGCCAGCAAAACGAAGTCCTCGTCACCATGACAGGCATCCAGAAATATTTCCCCGGGGTTCACGCGCTAAACGACGTGCGCTTTGACCTGCACGCCGGAGAGGTGCATGCTCTGGTGGGGGAGAACGGCGCGGGCAAGTCCACACTAATGAAGGTGCTGACCGGCATTTACCAAAAGGACGGCGGCAACATCGAAATCGCGGGCAAGCCCGTGGAGATCCGCAACGCCAAGGACGCCCAGGACCTGGGCATCTCCATTGTGCATCAGGAGCTTAACCTGCTTAAGGACCTGACGGTGGCGGAGAACATCTACATCGGCCGGGAGAACATGAACGGCATTCTGCTTGACAAAAAGGCCCAGAACAAGCGGGCCCAGGATTTTCTTGATCAGTTGAATCTGAACATCAAGGCCACCCAGAACGTGGGGAAATTAACGGTGGCTAAGCAGCAGATGGTGGAAATCGCAAAGGCCCTCTCCCATGAAAATACCCGCATCCTCATTCTTGACGAGCCCACGGCGCCCCTTTCGGATGTGGAAATTGAGGAGCTCTTCCGCTTTATCCGGGATATGCGCTCCCGGGGGGTGGGCATCATCTATATCTCTCACCGCATGGGAGAGCTTAAGCAGATTTCCGACCGCATCACCGTGATGCGGGACGGTCAGTATGTGGATACCGTGGACACGGCCGCCACCCCCATTGGGGAGATCATCCGCATGATGGTGGGCCGGGTGATTTATGAGGACCCCAAGACCGAAAGCCAGGTGGCCCCGGAGGCCCCGGTGGTGCTGGAGGGGAAAAACCTGCGCTCCCGGGATGTGAAGGACGTGTCCTTTCAATTAAGAAAGGGCGAGATCCTGGGCCTGGCGGGCCTGGTGGGAGCCGGGCGCACAGAACTGAGCCGGCTGGTCAGCGGCGCTGATAAAAGGGAGGGCGGCGAGATTTACATCAACGGCCAGCTGGCCGACATCCAAACCCCCTATGACGCGGTGGAGCTGGGCATTGGCTACCTTTCTGAGGACCGCAGGCGCTATGGCCTGTGTCTGGGGCTTTCCGTGGCCAACAACATCGCCCTGACCAAACTGGACAGCTTTATTCAGGGCATGGCGGTCAACGACCGGAAGATCAAGTCTACCGCCCGGGAATACAAGGAAAAAGTGGACATCAGAACCCCCAGCGTGGACACCTTGGTGCGCTCTCTCTCCGGGGGCAATCAGCAAAAGGTGGTTATCAGCAAGTGGCTGGTGCGCAACTGCGATGTGCTGATCTTTGACGAGCCCACCCGGGGGATTGACGTGGGGGCCAAGAACGAGATTTATAAGCTCATGCACGCCCTGGTTGATGAGGGCAAGTCCATCATCATGATCTCTTCGGAAATGCCGGAGCTGCTGCGCATGGCGGACCGCATCCTGGTGATGTGTGAGGGGGAGAAGACCGGGGAGCTTGGCATCGAGGAAGCAACCCAGGAGAAAATCATGGCGCTGGCCGCGCCCCAAGTATAGGAGGAAAGAGAATATGTCTGTACAGGGCGTTGCCCCGGCGCAAGGTACCAAAAAATTGGATCTGCAAAAATTGCTGGCTCCGGCGGTGCTGGTGGGACTGTATGCTTTCTTCGCCATCTTCGGAAACAACTTTTTCTCCAGCTACACCCTTAAAACCATCCTGGAATCCGCTTACTATACGGGGCTGATGAGCTTTGGCATCACCTTTGTCATCATCACCGGGGGGATTGACCTTTCCATCGGCACCAACATGATGTGCTCCGCTATCATCGGCGGCGTGGCTTTTTCCATGTGGGGCTGGCCTTTGTGGCTGGCGCTGTGCCTGGTGCCGCTGGTAGGTCTGGCATTTGGCTTCATCAACGGCATACTGGTGGCCAAGGCAAAACTGCCGCCCTTTATCGCCACCCTTGGCATGATGCTGGTGACCCAGGGCTTTGGCTCCATCGTCTCCCGGGTGCAGACCCAACGCTATCCCACCATCGGCACTGCCAAAGAATGGTTCAAGACGGTGTTTTACCGCACTGGCAACTTTCCCACCGGCGCCCTCTACCTGCTGGCCGCGTTTATCATCGCCGCCTTTGTGCTGAACAAAACCCGCTTTGGCCGCTATGTCTACGCCATCGGCTCAAACGAAGAGGCCACCCGGCTTTCCGGCGTGAGGGTGGACAAATACAAGACGCTGGCCTATATGGTCTGCGGTCTGTTTGCGGGCATCGGCGGCATCCTCTATGCCGCCACCTACACCACCGCCATCCCGGGGACGGGCAATGGTCTTGAAACTTACGCCATCGCCGCTGTCATCATCGGCGGTACTTCGATGGCGGGGGGCTCCGGCACCATGGTGGGTACCCTTATCGGCATCTTCATCATGGCGGTACTCAAGTCGGGGCTTGCTTCCCTGGGCCTTCAGGCTCATTGGCAGACCTTCTTCACGGGCGTGGTGGTTATCGGCGCTGTCCTCATGGACAATATGCGCGTCCGCGCCGCCCAGAAGGTGAAGGTGGAAAGCTGATTCATTCTGATTATTCGGCGCTTTTGTGCTGAAAATATAAGGAGGTTCATTCATGAAAAGACTACTGGCACTTGTTTTGGTTCTCACCCTGGCACTGGGCGTCACCGCGGCGCTGGCGCAGGAGAAGATGTACATCTCCGTAATCTCCAAGGGCGAGCAGCATGCCTTCTGGCAGGCTGTGCGCCAGGGCTGCGAAGATGCTGCGGCTGAGTATGATGTGAACATGTTCTACTACGGACCCCCCTCTGAGGCGGACATTGTGCTTCAGGTGGAAGCCCTGAAGGCCGAAATGGCCAAGAACCCCAAGGCGCTGGCGCTGGCCGCTCTGTCCACGGACGCCGTGATGACCGAGCTACAGGAGTGCATCGACAAGGGCATCCCGGTCATCGGCTTTGACTCCGGCGTGCCTAACGCTCCGGAAGGCTCCATCTACGCCACCGCCTCCACCAACAACCAGAACGCCGCCGCCCTGGCCGCTGATAAGCTGTTGGAAGACGAAGGCCTGGCAGCCAAGCTGGCCGCAGCCACCGCTGAGGCGCCCGTGGTGGTGGCCGTGCTTTCCCAGGATGCCACCTCTGAATCAGTCACTGGCCGCACCACCGGCTTTGTCAACAGGTTTGTTGAGCTGGCCGGTGCCTACGGCGTGGTGGAAGTTCAGGGCCACACCAACTGGGCCGTGGCCGCTGAGAACCCTGCCATCATCCTGCATGTGGAGATTGGCGCTTCCCCCCGTATTGACGACATGACCAACGCTGCCAACGCGGTTCTTAACAAGAACAACCTGGCGGCCCTCTTCATCTCCAACGAAGGCGCGGTTGCCGGCGTGCTGGCTGCCACCGCTGACGGCTCTGAGTTCGGCGAGGGCGGCCGCTTCAACGGCATCCTGGTGGGCGGATTTGACGCTGGTGTCAATCAGAAGAACGCCGTTCGCAATGGCTGGTTTGCCGGCTCCGTGACCCAGGACCCCTACCGCATCGGCTATCTGGCGGTTGAACTGGCCGTGAAGGCCGCCAACGGCGAAGCCGTTGAGGACGTTGACACCGGCGCCCAGTGGTATACCAAGGACAACATCGACGAACCGAATATCGCCCTTCTGGTGTATGATTGATTCCCAAGCATAAAACGCTGACCAACTCGGGCCGGGCATACGCCCGGCCCCTTCCGGTTGAAAGCAGCACGGGCCCGGATTAATCTTGCCCCCATAGCGGGTCTGTGATAGCATAGATACATCAATATATCGCGTTTTGCCGTCTCCCGGCGGCGTAAAGGAGGAAAGCATGGATTATCCCAAAATCGGCATCCGTCCCGTTATTGACGGCCGTTGGGGCGGTGTGCGGGAAAGCCTGGAGAAGACCACCATGGACATGGCCAAATCAGCCGCCAAGCTGATCTCAACCCTCAGGTATCCGGACGGCACCCCAGTGCAGTGCGTCATTGCCGATACCACCATTGGCGGCGGCGCTGAGGCCGGCAAGTGCGAGCGTAAGTTCTCCAAGGAGAACGTGGTCGCCACCCTGTCTGTCACCCGCAGCTGGTGCTATGGCATGGAAACCATGGACACCAACCCCAACACCATCAAGGCAGTCTGGGGCTTTAACGGCACTGAGCGCCCGGGGGCGGTCTATCTGGCGGCGGTGCTGGCCGCCTATGCTCAGAAAGGGCTGCCCGCCTTTGCCATCTATGGCCGGGACGTGCAGGACCTGGAGGATACCTCCATCCCCAATGACGTGGAGGAAAAGCTGTTCCGCTTTGCCCGGGGCGCTGTGGCCGTGGGCTGGATGAAGGAAAAATCCTACGTTAACTTTGGCGGCGTGTCCATGGGCATCGCTGGCTCCTACTGCGACATGAACATGATGCAGCAGTACTTCGGCCTGCGGGCTGAATGGATGGACATGGCGGACGTTCTGCGCCGGGTGCACCTGGGCATTTACGACCCGGAGGAGTATGAGAAGGCCCTGGCCTGGATCAAGGAGAACTGCAAGGAAGGCTTTGACATCAACGCGGGCAAGGAGCTGCCGGAGATCATCCGCCGCTCAAAGACAGTGCCTGCGGATGAGGACTGGGAGTTTATCGCCAAGCTCAGCCTGGTGCTGCGGGATGTGATGTATGGCAACCCCAAGCTGGACGAGCTGGGCTGGCATGAGGAGGCCCTGGGCAAGAACGCCGTGGCCGGCGGCTTCCAGGGGCAGCGCGCCTGGACGGACTGGCTGCCCAACGCGGACTTTACGGAAGCCATCATGGCCTCCACCTTTGACTGGAGCGGCGCCCGTCAGCCCACCGCCTTTGCCACTGAGAACGACACCTTAAACGGGCTGTCCATGCTGATGGGCACGCTGATCACCAACACCGCCCCCTGCTTCCACGACGTGCGCACCTACTGGAGCCCGGAGGCGGTGAAGCGGGTGAGCGGCTGGCAGCCGGAGGGCAAGGCCGCGGAGGGCTTTATCCACCTGCTCAACTCCGGCGCCACCGCGCTGGACGCCAGCGGCATGTCCAAGAACGAAAAGGGCGAGCCCTGCATGAAGCCCTTCTGGGAGATGACCGGGGAGGACATCAAGGCCTGCCTGGACGCGACCGACTGGGAGCGCGCCAACTACGAGTACTTCCGGGGCGGCGGCTTCTCCAGCCACTTCAAGAACGAAAACGAGATGCCCGTGACCATGCTGCGGCTGAACATCGTGGAGGGAATCGGCCCGGTGCTGCAGATCGCGGAGGGCGAAACGGTGCGCCTGCCGGATCATGTGCATGATCTGATCATGAACCGCACCGACCGCACCTGGCCCTGCGTGTGGTTTGTGCCCCGCCTCACCGGAGAAGGGGCCTTCAGGGACGTTTACTCCGTCATGGCCAACTGGGGCGCCAACCACGGCGTCACCGTGTACGGCCATGTGGGGGCGGACCTTTTGACCCTGGCCTCCATGCTGCGCATCCCGGTGAACATGCACAACGTGCCGGCCGAGAAGGTCTATCGCCCCCACGCCTGGGCCGCCTATGGCACCCAGGATATGGAAGCGGCTGACTACCGGGCCTGCAAGACCTACGGCCCCATGTACGGCTGATTAAAACAGCAGATATTTAAACGGGAGAGGGGGCATAAAGCCCCCTCTCCACGCACTGCTTAAGGGGGAAGCTTTATGCCGGACTTTACCACCATGGCCCTTGAGGAGCTGTTAAGGCCGGAGGGCTTTGACTGCGCCTGCGGCAGGCACCACCGGGCGGGACTGCGCCACGCCAGCGTTGGGAAAGGGGCGCTTGAGAAGCTGGGGGAACACCTGAGGGCCCTTTCCATCACCCGGCCCTTTGTGTTCTGTGATGAGAACACCCATGAGGCGGCGGGCAAAAGGGTGTCCCAGGCCCTAAAAGCCACGGGGATGGCGCACACGCTCTATATCCTTCCTTCCCCGCACCCGGAGCCGGATGAGCTGGCCTGCGGCGGGCTGCTGATGGCCTTTGACCCCCGCTGTGACGGGATAGTCGCGGTTGGCAGCGGGGTGATCACGGACTGTGGCAAGGTGCTGGCCCATGCCTTAAGGCTTCCCCTTGTGGGCGTGGCGACCGCCCCCTCCATGGACGGCTACGCTTCGGACTCCTCCTCCATGATCAGGGGCGGGGTGAAGGTGTCCCTTTATAACGCTTGCCCCCAGGCCCTTATCGCGGACACTGATATCCTGGCGGCGGCCCCCATGCGCCTGTTACAGGCGGGGCTGGGGGATATGCTGGCCAAATACTGCTCGGTATGTGAATGGCGCATCGCCCATCTGGTGATTGATGAGTATTACTGCGAGGACATCGCGGCCCTTATGCGAGGGGCGCTGGCGCGGGTGCGCGCCGCAGCGCCCCTGTTGCTTGAGCGGGACGCGCAGGCGGTGGAGGAGATCACCCAGGGGCTGATCCTGGCTGGTATCGCCATGGCCTTTGCGGGGGTGTCCCGCCCGGCCAGCGGCCTGGAGCACTATTTTTCCCATATCTGGGAGATGATGGCCCTGGAGCGGGGGCGGCCGGCGGAGCTGCATGGCATCCAGGTGGGCATCGGCACCCTGCTGACCCTGAAAATCTGGGAACAGCTGAAACAGGAAACGCCCAGCCGGGAAACCGCCCAGGCCTTCATCCAAAACTTTGACGAGGGCAAGTGGGAGGAGATGGTGCGGCGGATTTTCGGCCAGGCTTCGGATACCATCATGAAAACCGCCAGGGTCCAGGGCAGAAATGACCAGGTGGCTCATGCCGCACGCCTTGAAATCAGTCTGGATAAATGGCCGGAGATCCTTCAGATTGTGGCGGAGGAGTTGCCCGGCTACCAGGAGCTGTTTGAACTGATGCGGGGCCTTGAGATGCCCCTGGTGCCGGAGGACATCCGCGTCAGTCAGGCGGACACGGTGGACGCCCTCTTGGGCGCCCGGGAAATACGGGACAAATACCTCACCTCCTCCCTGCTGTGGGAT
>DAISYX010000002.1:0-22960 GCA_036825095.1 Clostridia bacterium
GGGGCCCGCTTCCTGCGCTATAATGCGCGCAACAACACCCAAGGAGCAGGCCATGGCGATTATCCATCCCTTTGCGCCCTTCATCCGCCCGGACAGCCGGGTGATGGTGCTGGGCTCCTTCCCCTCGGTGCGCTCCCGCGGGGAGGGTTTTTACTACGGGCACCCGCAAAACCGGTTCTGGCCCGTGCTGGCCGCGCTTTTTGATGAGGCGCTGCCTGAGGATACCGCCGGCAGGATGCGCCTGCTTGAAAAGCACCGCGTCGCCCTTTGGGATGTGGTGGCCAGCTGCGAGATCGCAGGCTCCAGCGATCAGTCCATTAAGTCTGCCACCATCAACCCCATAGCAAAGCTCCTTTTAGCCTACGACATCCGGGCCATTCTGCTCAATGGCGGCAGGGCCAAAACCCTTTATGAAAAAAGGGTCAGCCCAAAGCCGGATATCCCGGCCCTGGGGCTGCCCTCCACCAGCGCTGCCAATGCCAGCTGGCGCCTGCCACAACTAATTGAGGCCTGGGGCCTTATCCATAACTGGCTGGCGTAAAGGTCAAAGCGGATTACAGGATGTACTTGTGCAGGTCCGTCTCCTTGGCCGCCTTTACATGCTCCTTGACGTACTGCCCGGTAATCACCAGGTCCACCTCCGGCATCTCATCGCCCCCCGCGTTATAGGAGATGTCCTCCAGCAGGTCCTCAAACACCGCGTGAAGGCGGCGGGCGCCGATGTTCTCGCCTGCGTCATTCAGGTTGCAGGCGGCCTGGGCGATGGCGTCCAGGGCGTCCTCCTCAAAGGTGAGGCGCACCTTGTCCACCGCCAAAAGGGCGCTGTACTGGCGGGTTAAGGCGTTGTCCGGCTGGCTCAGGATGCGCACAAAGTCCTCCTTGGTGAGGCTTTTGAGCATCACCTGCACGGGGAAGCGGCCCTGAAGCTCCGGAATCAGATCCGTTACCTTGGCCACATGGAAGGCGCCGGCGGCGATAAACAGCATAAAATCCGTGCGCACGGAGCCATGCTTGGTGTTGACGATGCTGCCCTCCACAATCGGCAGAATATCCCGCTGCACCCCCTCCCGGGAGACGTCCGGCCCGGAGCCGGCGGCGGAACGGCCCGCGATTTTGTCAATCTCATCGATGAACACGATGCCGTCCTGCTCCGCCCGCTGGATGGCCTCTTCCTTGACCGCGTCCATGTCGATGAGCTTCTGGGCCTCCTCCTCGATGAGGATGCGGCGGGCTTCCTTCACTTTCACCCGGCGCAGCTTGGTGCGCTTGGGCATCATGCCGCCCATCATGTCGCCGATGTTGATGGCAGCACCTCCCACCTCCAGTTGCGGGGCGCTCTCCTCCACCTCGATCTCAATCTCCTGGTCTTCCAGCTGGCCTGAGCGCAGCTGGCTTAACAGGTCGCCCCGGCGCACGCTTAGGCGCTGGCGCTCTTCCTCCGTCTGCTCCGGTTCCTTGGGGCGGCCCCTCAGGAGGACGTCAATGGGGTTGGCGGCGGGCTTGGGCGGGCTTTCAAGCAGGGACGCCAGGCGGTCCTCCGCCAGCACCTCCGCCCTGGCGTTCACCCGCTCCTGATGCTCCAGTTTGACCATGCGGATGGCGTTTTCCACCAGGTCCCGGATGATGCTCTCCACATCCCGGCCCACATAGCCCACCTCGGTGAACTTGGTGGCCTCCACCTTCACAAAGGGGGCGTTGACCAGCTTGGCAAGCCGGCGGGCGATCTCGGTTTTGCCCACGCCCGTGGGGCCGATCATCAGGATATTCTTGGGGAATATCTCCTCCCGCAGGGGCTCCTCCACCTGGGCGCGGCGGTAACGGTTGCGAAGCGCGATGGCCACCTGGCGCTTGGCCTCCGTCTGGCCGATGATATAGCGGTCCAGCTCCCGGACGATTTCCCGCGGGGTCAAAGCGGCGCTTTTCATACGTCCTCCACAGTGATCTGGTCGTTGGTAAAAACGCAGATGGAGGCGGCGATCCTCAGCGCCTTCTCCGCGATCTCCCGGGCGGAAAGCTGGGTGTTTTGCACCAGGGCCCGGGCCGCTGCCAGGGCGTAGTTCCCGCCGGAGCCGATGGCGCAGACGCCGTCATCCGGGTCGATCACCTCGCCGGTGCCGGAGATCATGAGCATCTGGGTCTGGTTGGCCGCGATCATCATGGCCTGCAGCTGCCTTAGCGCCTTATCCCCCCGCCACTCCTGGGCCAGGTTCACCGCGGCGCGCTCCAGGTTGCCCCCGGTTTGCTGAAGTTTTTCCTCAAAGCGGTCGCTTAAGGTGAAGGCGTCCGCCACCGAGCCCGCAAAGCCGATGACCACCTGGTCGTTATAGATGCGGCGCACCTTTTTGGCGCTGCTTTTGAAGATGGTGTTCTCCCCCATCGTCACCTGCCCGTCCCCCGCGATGGCCACCCGGCCATCCCGTTTTACGGCACAGATGGTGGTGCCTTTAAATGCCATGGTTTCTCCTTTACTGCCGGACAAAAAGCTCCGGCCGCCGGGCGATATACGCCGTCAATTCATGAAGCGCCCTTTCAGACAGCGCCAGATAGCGCTTCTCCTTGCCTTTGATCCGCTGGGGCAGGGGGCTTAGGATGCCAAAATTCATGTTCATGGGCTGGAAATCCCGGTTAGGCGTGGAAATATAGCGCCCCAGCGCCGCGATGGCGGTGTTTTCAGGCAGTTTTACCTCATCCAGCCCCTCAAGCCGGGCGAAAAGGGAAAGCCCCGCCGTAAGCCCTGAGGCCGCGCTTTCCACGTAGCCCTCCACCCCGGTCATCTGCCCGGCAAAATAAAGAAACTCCTTTTCCTTAACAGCAAAGCAGCTGTCCAGAAACCCCGGGCTTTGTAAAAAAGTGTTGCGGTGCATCACGCCAAAGCGGGCGAACTCCGCCTCTTTAAGCCCCGGAATCAGGCTGAAAACCCGTTTCTGCTCCGGAAACTTAAGCCGGGTCTGAAAACCCACCAGGTTATAAAGGCTGCCCGCCGCGTCATCCTGGCGCAGCTGCAGCACAGCAAAGGGCATCTTGCCCGTGCGGGGGTCCACAAGCCCCACCGGCTTCATGGGCCCAAAGGCAGGGGCCATGCGCCCGCGCCGGGCCATGGATTCAATGGGCATGCAGCCCTCAAACAGCAGCCCTTCCTCAAAGCCGTGCACAGGGGCGGCCTTGGCAGACAGCAGGGCGTCGATAAAGGCGTGGTACTCCGTCTGGCTTAAGGGGCAGTTGATATAATCATCCCCCCGCCCGTAGCGGGACTGACGAAAGGCGATGCCCATGTCGATGCTGTCCCGGGTGACGATGGGGGCCGCCGCGTCAAAAAAATGCAGGGTGCCGGCCAGCGCCGCAATCTCCTCATCAAGTCCTCCGGCGGTTAAGGGGCCGGTGGCGATGATGGCGGGCGCTTCCGGCAGGCTGTCCGCCAGACAGGACTGAACCTCCACCAGAGGATGGGCCTTTAACCGCTCTGTGATAAAGCCTGAAAAAGCCGCCCGGTCCACCGCCAAAGCGCCGCCCGCCGGCACCCGGCTTTGGTCTGCCGCCTGGATGATCAGAGAGCCCAGCCTGCGCATCTCTTCTTTTAAAAGGCCGGAAGCGTTTTGCAGCCGGTCGCTTTTGAGCGAGTTGCTGCACACCAGTTCCGCAAAGCCCTCCGCCTCATGCGCCGGGGTCGTCTGGTGCGGCTTCATGTCCACCAGGCGCACGGGAATACCCCGGGAGGCCAGCTGCCAGGCGGCTTCGCTGCCCGCCAGGCCCGCCCCCAGCACCGTGACGGGGCCCTTAGGCTTCACCGCTGTCCTCAATCGGCTCATGATAGCGGCAGCTGGCATTGGCGCACAGCCTGGTGTCGCCGGACTTGCGGCGCTTGATGGTCATGTGGCTGCCGCAGCGGGGGCAGGGCTTTTCATCCACCATCTCCCAGGAGGTGAAGTCGCACTCCGGGTAGCGCTCGCAGCCATAGAACTTACGGCCCTTGCGGGTGGTTTTCTCCTGAAGGCGGGCGCCGCAGGTGGGGCAGGGCGCCTTGATATAGGTGATGATGGGCATGGTGTTGCGGCACTCTGGAAACCGGGGACAGGCCAGGAAGCGCCCGTAGCGCCCCATTTTATACACCATCATCGCCCCGCACTTATCGCAGGGGATATCGGACACCTCGTCGGGGATCTCGATTTTTTCCAGGGTCTCCTCCGCGTTTTCCACCATTTTGATAAAGTCCGGATAAAAGCCCGCCAGCACCTGGGTCCAGGGCTGCTGGCCGTCCTCCACCGCGTCCAGACGGTTCTCCATCTCCGCGGTGAAGTCCAGGTCCATGATGGGCTCAAAATACTGCATCATGATATCGTTGATCATCTTGCCAAGCTCCGTGGGATAGAGCCGTTTTTTCTCCCGGCTGACATAGCCCCGGCCCACAATGGTGCCGATGGTGGGCGCGTAGGTGGAGGGTCGGCCAATGCCCTTCTCCTCCAGCTGCTGGATTAGGGAGGCCTCGGTATACCGGGGGGGCGGCTGGGTGAAGCGCTGTGCCGCCTCCACATCCAGGATTTTCACCGGCGCTTTTTCCTCAAACACCGGCAGCACCCCGGTTTTCTCCGTCTCGCCGTTGTCGCTTCCCTCCTCATACAGTGCGGTGAAGCCGGCAAACACCTTGTGCTCGCCGTAATAGCGCAGGCTGACGCCCTTGCCGCCGATTTCTGCTGTGACAGTGTCAAACAGCGCCTCCCGCATCTGGCTTGCCATGAAGCGGTTATAGATCAGGCGATACAGCTGCAGCTGATCCCGGCTTAAAAAGCTTTTGATCTTCTCCGGGCTGCGGGCCATGTCCGTTGGCCGGATGGCCTCATGGGCATCCTGGGCACGGCGGCCGCTTTGATAGGTTTTAGCTGTCTTGGGCAGGTAGTCCTCCCCCCAGTCCGCCTTGATCTGCTCGCGCACGGCGGTAAGGGCCTGCTCGCTCACCCGCACGGCATCCGTTCTGATATAGGTGACCAGGCCCTGAGTGCCCTCCGGCCCCAGATCCACGCCTTCATAAAGGCCCTGCACCACCTGCATGGTGCGGGAGGAGGTGAAGTTCAGCTTCCGGCTGGCGTCCTGCTGAAGGGTGGAGGTGGTAAAGGGCGGCTGGGGTGATTTTTTGCGCTGCTTTTTCTTCACCGAGGTGATGGTAAAGTCCGTCCCCTCAATCAGCGCCACCGCCTTGTCCGCGCCTTTTTTGTCGCTGATAGCGGCCTTTTTGCCGCCGATGGTGGCAAGCCGCGCCCGCAGGGGCTCTTTTAATTTCTTGCCCCCGGTTTCAAAGCTGGCTGCCACCTCCCAGTATTCCTCGGGGATGAAGGCGTCTATCTCCTGCTCCCGGTCCGCCACCATGCGCACCGCGACGCTTTGCACCCGGCCTGCAGAGAGGCCCTTTTTCACCTTGGACCACAAAAGCGGGCTGATCTTATACCCCACCGTCCGGTCCAGGGCCCGGCGGGCCTGCTGGGCGTCCACCCGGTCCATGTCGATCACCCGGGGATTTTTCACCGCCGCCTGCACCGCGGGCTTGGTGATTTCGTTAAATTCAATGCGGATGGGCGCTTTTTCGTCAAGCCCCAGGGCCTGGGCCAGATGCCAGGAGATGGCCTCCCCCTCCCGGTCCGGGTCCGTGGCCAGCAGCACCTGGCTTGCGCCCTTCACCTGCTTGCGCAAATCCGCCAGGATATCCCCACGGCCCCTGATGGTGATGTACTTCATGGCGAAGTTGTTCTCAGGGTCGATGCCGAACTGGGACTTGGGCAAATCCCGCACATGCCCCTGGGAAGCGGCCACTTTGTAGCCGCGGCCCAAAAGCTTGGCCACGCTCTTGGCCTTGGCCGGGGATTCAACGATAACGAGTTTTGGCTTTTTCTGCAAAAGTGCCTCCAGTAATCTTACTGCGCCCGCCGGAACACACGCCCGGGCAGCGCCTGGATGAGCCCGGACAGCTCCATCAGGGTAATCTGCGCGCTTAACTCCGGCGTGGCCAGGGATGCTTTTTCCGCCAGCGCCTCAAAGCCCAGGGGCTCATCACAGAGCGCATCATATATCCGGCGCTGTTCGTTTGTCAAATCGGGCGGGATGAAATCGAGCTGCTGGGCCTGCCTAAAAGGAGCGTTCCAGCCCATATCCTCCAGGATATCCTGGCAGGAGGTGACCAGCCGCGCCCCTTCTCTAAGCAGCTGATGGGGCACCCGGCTGCCCGGCATGTCCACCTGGCCCGGCAGGGCGAAAACCTCCCGGCCCTGGGCCAGGGCATGGCCCACGGTGATGAGGGTGCCGCTTTTCTCCCGGGCCTCAACCAGCATCACCCCCTGGCACAGGCCGGACACCAGGCGGTTCCTGAAGGGAAAGTGATAGGCCATGGGCATGGCCCCCGGCGCGAACTCGCTGATGACAGCGCCGCCGGAGGCGATGATGCGCTCCGCCAGGCCCTGGTTTTCCGGGGGATAGATGGTGTTGATGCCGCTGCCCAGCACCGCCACGGTGCGCCCCTGGCCCTCAAGCGCCCCTTCATGGGCCGCCGTATCAATGCCCCGGGCGAGACCTGAGACCACGGTGACCCCGGCCTCAGCCAAGCCCCGGGCGATCTTCCGGGCCTGCTCCCGGCCATAGCGGGTTTCCCGCCGGGAGCCCACCAGCGCGATGGCAGGGCCCAGATCCCGGGTGAGGGTTCCTCTATAGAAAAGCAGATCCGGCGGATCGATGATGTCGCTTAAAACCCTGGGGAAGGTCTCCTCCCCGGGGAGAGCAAGGCGGGTATTGATGCGCTCAAGGGCCAGCGCCAGTTTATTTAGGCCCAGCTCCCGCATCTTTTTCAGCTCCTGATAGGCCTTGTCCCCGATTAAGGCCAGCATATCAGGCGAAAAGCGGTCAAACGCCGTCTGGGCATCGCCATAGGCCTCATACAGCCGGCCCCGGGCCTTATAGCCCAGGCTTTGGCTGGAGGCAAGCCAGGCCCGGCACAGCCGATGCCTCTCCTCAGCCATCCCCGCCTCCCCAGTACTTGGCGTCCGCCATCCGAAACTGGATCGCCTCCGCCATCGCAGGAAGGGCCACCTGCTCCTCCCCGGCCAGATCCGCAATGGTGCGGGCCACCCGGATAAGGCGCACATAGGCCCGCATGGAAAGGGCGTAGCGCTCCACCGCCTTTTGAAGCAACTGCCCGGCTTCCGGCCTAAGGAGGGCCTGTTTTTCAGGCGTTTTGCCCCCGATGCCCGCATTGGTGGAAACGGCGCTGCCCTTAAAGCGCGCCCGCTGAATCTCCCGGGCTTTGCGCACGCGCGCCCGCACCTTATCGCTTTCCTCCTGGGGCGTGTCCCTGGCGATGTCCGAAACCGGCAGCGCGTCTATCTCCACCTGCAGGTCAATCCGGTCCAGCAAAGGGCCTGAGACCCGGTTTAAATACTTCCTGATCTGGTGGCTGCCGCAGCGGCAGGGCCTGACCTGGCTGCCGAAAAAACCGCAGGGGCAGGGGTTCATGCTGGCCACCAGCATAAACCGGGAAGGGTACTGGGTGTGGGCCTTCACCCGGGAGATGGTGGTGACCCCGTCCTCCAGCGGCTGGCGCAGCGCCTCCAGCACCTGGCGGGAGTATTCCGGCATCTCATCCAAAAACAGGCAGCCATTGTGGCTGAGGGACACCTCCCCCGGCCTGGCGTTGGCGCCCCCGCCGATGAGGGCCGGCATGGAGGCGGAGTGATGGGGCGTGCGGAAGGGCCGCTGGGTCATGATGCCGCTGCCCGGCTTTAAAAGCCCCGCAACGGAATGGATGCGGGTGGTCTCAAAGGCTTCCTCCTGGCTCATCTCCGGCAGAATGCCGGGCAGGCAGCGGGCCAACAGGGTTTTCCCGGAGCCGGGAACCCCGATCATCAGCAGATTATGGCCCCCCGCCGCCGCGATTTCCAGCGCCCGGCGCCCCAGGGTCTGCCCCCGCACCTGGGAGAGGTCCACCTCGCACTGGCTTTGGGAGAGGCAGTCCGCATAGCTTTTTTGAGCCTGCGCCAGGATGGGCATCTGCCCGGAGAGATGCTGGGCCGCGGCCCTTAAGGACCCTGCCGGATAGACCGCCATGCCGCTGACCGCCTCCACCTCCCGGGCGTTGCCGGGGGGCAGGATCACCTGGCGGATGCCCGATGCATGGGCCGCCATCACCATGGCCAGTGCCCCCTGAACCGCCACCAGGCGGCCGTCCAGGCCCAGCTCACCAATCAGCAGGATATCCTCCACCCCGGGGGTGACCAGCTGACGGCTGGCCAGGATAACGGCAAGGGCGATGGCCAGATCAAAGGCCGCTCCTTCCTTGCGCAGATCCGCCGGGGAGAGGTTCACGGTGGTGTGCCCCAGGGGCATGATAAAGCCGCTGTTTTTGAGCGCCGCGGCCACCCGGTCCCGGCTTTCCTTCACCGCCGCATCAGGCAGGCCCACCAGGCTGAAGCGGTACTCGCTGGCGCTGGCCACATAGGCCTCCACGCTGACCGCCTCGCCCTGAACCCCGTTTAAGGCAAAACACCGGGTGCGCGCTAACATGCCTTTCATCCCTTCATCAGTAGTAAAGCTGTCCCGGGAACCACTTCAGGGCGTCAAGCCAGCTTGTTGACACCCTGACGCCTGAGAGATACGGGAAAAAGGCCGCAAAGAACACCGCCGAAAGCGCGACAAAACCGATGGCCACCCAGCGGGCCCGCCTGGGATTCCGGCTGGCATAAACATCCTGCCACAGCACCAGGGCCAGAATGATAAAAGGCACGGCGGGGAAGTAGTGGTAGATATAGGTACCCCGGGGCACCGTCACCCAGGGGAGGTATTGGGCCAGGAAGGAGATGATCAGCAACCCCGGGCGCATATCCTCCCGGTCAAAGACCGGGCGGCGGGCGCCTGTGAAGCGCCCCATCAGGCCCATGAGCACCACTGCGATCAAGCCCAGCATGGCG
Source organism: Clostridia bacterium (assembly GCA_036825095.1). Classification (GTDB taxonomy): domain Bacteria; phylum Bacillota; class Clostridia; order Christensenellales; family Aristaeellaceae; genus UBA6115. The sequence goes on from DAISYX010000002.1 coordinate 8,940, forward strand.
ATCAGACCGCTCCACCAGATAAGGGGGTTGCCAAAAGCCATGATGGTGCTGGCGGTGCCGTTTACAACGCCGCCGGCATAGTACCACATGGGCCGGACGGAAAGGGGCCACTCATACCAGGGCGTATGGAAGAAGTGATCCGCGCCCCGGCCCGGTACGCTGTGATAGTCGTACATGCTGAGGTTGTTGTCTATCACCTTTTTAAGGCTGAACCCCCCGGGCGTTCTGATAAACATGGGGATGAAAGAAGCGATGTAAATGACAAGGGGCACCGCGATGAAAAACAGCAGGCACCACAAACAGGTATTAAGCAGCCTCTTGCGGAAGCCCAGGGCCTCTTCAACCGCCCCGGCATCCCAGCCGCTTTTCTCCCGCTCCGCCTTGCTCATTTTCTCAAGGGCCAGGCCCTGGCGCGCCCAGCGGGCCTGGGCCCAGAAGAACAGCACCCCCAGGCCTATCCCCGCGTAGGCCCCCGTCCACTTGCTGGCGATGGCCAGCCCCATCATCAGCCCGCTTAAAGCCAGGGGCCGCAGGGTTTTCTTAAAGGGCAGGGCGAACACGTCCAGCTGCACATAGCGGAACATAAAGAAGTAGGCGTAGATGATAAACAGGGTGGCAAAGCTGTCGATGGTGGCGATGCGCGTCTGGGTGAAGTGCATGAAATCAAAGGCCATGAGCAGCATGGCAATCGCCCCGCCCCCCCGCCTGCGGGTGAGCTGACGGCCCAGCATATACATCCCCGGCAGCATCAGAACCCCCGCCAGGGCGCCCGCAAAGCGCCAGCCAAAGGGCGTCATGCCAAAGACCATCAGGCTGAAGGTCATCAGCAGCTTGCCCAGCTGCGGGTGCGTAGTCTCATAAACCGTGCTGGGCTCCTGGCCGCGGATGGCGTTTAGCATCTCATAGGCGGTGCGGCCGTGGTAGATCTCGTCAAAGTACATGCTGTTAAACCAGCTGGGCTCGCCCTTAAGGCTGTCCTGCTCGTCAATGAGCGCGGCTGAAGTGTCCTCAAGCGCGCGGACCGGAAGGGTTTCCCCGCTGTCCGCGTCGCGCACAATGACTTCCATGAGCGTAAGGCCAATGGTGGGCGCCGTGATGCGCACATAGCGCCCGCTGTGGGTAATGATGCCGCCGTCAAACTTTTGCCCCTCCTCCGTTTCCCGGAAGGAGCGGTTATAAATCCAGGTAAAGCAGTCCCCCTGCTTCATGGAGGCGGGGTACTCCTGCCAAATGTCGCCGTCCTCGCTGGTTTCGATGATAAAATCGCTTACCCGCTGGTGGACGCCGCCGAAATAGAGCACCTTAAAGTCCCGGCTTTCCCCCAGGTCAAGGGTGGCCTGGCTGATCTCACTGTCGGATATCCAGGCGTTCTGGGGCGCGGTGGTAGCGCCCAGGTTGATAAAGGCAAGGAGGGCGTAAAGCGCGGTCACCACCAGGATGAACCAGCCGTCCTTCCGGTCAAAGCGCACAGGCGGCTTGCCGCTTTTCATCAGCGTGGGGGAAGAAAGCCCTTCATGGCCGGGGGATTCCTTGACGGCAGAGAGCAGCTGGGGCGCCGCGTTTTTGGCGCTTAATGCCAGACCCAGATACAGCGCGTAGGCCGCCACCGGGATACTGAAGGCGGACAGCGCCATTTCCAGCCACTCGGAATCGCTCACCAGGCCCAGCTCCGGGGCCATCAGGTTGCCGGAGGGCCCGCCGATGCGCATGCCCCGGTCCAGCGCCACGCCGGTGTTCAGGAAGCACAGCGCCGTCACCCCGATGATCAGCCACAACAGCCGCCGGTCCCGCTTTAAGGCATAGGCCAGAATCAAAAGCACCACCGCCATCATCAGATAGCGCTCATGCATCATGGTGCCCAGGATGGAAAACCCGGTGAGCATCACCCCTGCCAGCAGGGCCAGGCTGGAAACCTCCCTGGCCGCAATATAGCGCCAGGCCGCCAGCAGGAAGACAGAGGCCATCAGCAAAATGCCCATGGCGCTAAGGCTCATGGGGAAAAGCGCCGCCAGCGCCGGCAGGAGGCAGGCCATATCCATAACCAAGGCCTTGTCCCGCCCTTCCCGGGTCTGTTTGATGGCCAAAAGGGCCGGCAGGATCACCGTGGCGGCCCCTGTGAGCCTTAAGCCAAAGGGGGCCAGCTCGCTGATTTTGATCCAGTTCTTGCCAAAGAGGAAATAGAGGTTGGTGGCGTTCACGGTGGCGTAGTCGTAATAGCTCATGGTGCCGCCATACAGGTCAAAAAGCCACTTGAAGCCCGTCTGCTCGTTAAAGAAGGGCAGGGCGATCAGGGCGGCGCAAACCAGGGACAGCCCCACGCCAATGGCCGCGTCCTTAAAGCGGGCCTTATCCTTTGAGGTGATCAGGTGCATCACAAAGGCCACCAACCCCAAAGGCCCCACCATCAGGGCCTGGGGCTTCATCAGCACAGACAGCACATACACCGGCAGGGCGTAGCGCCACCTGCCGTCTATGATTAAAAGAACCGCGATCACCAAAAGCAGCGAGGGCACGCTGTCCACCTGGCCCCAGGCGCTGCCCGCCAGATAGGGCAGGGGGTTAAAGGCATACAGCATGGAAAGCCAGAGGGCCGCCTTATCACCCACCCGGCGGCGGGCCACCAGATAAAGCAGCGTGATAATCCCCAGATCGCAAAGGATGGCAGGCAGCTTCACCATCATCACCGTAGCGCCCGTGCCCAGCATACGGCCAATCAGCCCCAGGGGCCAAAGCACCAGCATATAGCCGGGGGGATAGTCGCTGAAAATGTCGCTGATATAAAAGTTCCCGGGGCCTACCCGGGCCATCTGATCCGCCCAGCCAGTAAAGCAGGCGATGTCCACCGGGAAGCCGCTCACCAGCCCCGCCATCACCAAACGGCTGAGACCCGCCACCAAAAGCAGCGCAGCCAGCCTCCAGGTCATCCTGGCCCTGTTCTTATCAGGCGCGGGAAGGGCATCCCGCTGCGCCATCTTGGCAAACCAGTAGAGCAGAAGGGCCCCCAAGGCCATCAGCGCCACCAGCCAGGGCGCCGCAGGCGCTCCGTCGCCCGTCTGCGCCGCTGCCTGGGGCGTGCGGTCCCACACCTCCCACTGGCTGACAAGGGCGTCCTCCGGCGTCTCCGCCACCGCCATCAGGGAGAGATTATCAAAGGCCGCCGTGCCACTGGCCTCCCCGGAATAGCCCCCCAGGCGGGCAAACACGGTCAGTTCATGCTGATTGGCCCCCGTCTTTCCGTAAAACTCAATCTCCTGCCATTCCCCCTGGGTGTCATAGAGGGACTCGGAAAACACATAGACATCCTGGATGGATAAATTGGCCCCCAGCCCGCCCAGGGCCTGAGCCTTGACACGGCCCGCCAGGCGATAGGTGGTGTTGGGCACCACAGCCACCGTCTGGTAAAAGCGGGCGTCGTTGGGCTCATGGCTGGTGATCTGGATGGCGCTGCCTGTTTCACCTTCCGTGAGGGTAAACTCCGTCACCCCTTGCAGGCGCACATAGGCGTCCGGCAGCCAGTATTCCGGCAGCCCCTCGCCGCTTAAGACCTCAAAGCCGGGGTTTTCCAGCAGCTCCACCCCCGTGATGGCCTTGGGGGCTGAATCCCGGGTGAAAAACCAAAGCCCGGCCACCAGGGCCAGGACGATGGGGACGATGATCAAAATCTTCTTTTTCATGGGAAGCCTTTCAATGGTCATGCAGAATATCCGGGTAGAACCATACGCCCGCGCGGGTGATCTCCAGGCAGCCCACCTGATAGGGGCCTGGCTGATTGGCCAGGTAGTGCCGCGCGGTCAGCTTCAGCCGGCGGCGCTTGTCCGGGGTAACGGCCTTGATCCCGGTGCCCAGCCGGCCCTGGGGCCGGTACTTGACCTCAACAAAATACAGCATTTTGCCCCTTCGGGCAATCAAATCCACTTCTCCCGCCCGGCTGCGGTAGCGCCGGGTGATGAGGCGGAAGCCCTGGCGCTCAAGAAAACGCGCCGCCAGCTCCTCCCCCTCAAGGCCCTCCCGGTAGCGGGTCATGGCCCCAAAAAGCCCTTGAGGAAGCTGCGCCTATGGACAGGGCAGGGCCCCAGCCGCCTAAGAGCCTCATAGTGGGCCGCCGTGCCATAGCCCTTATGCCGGGCGAAGCCGTAGCCGGGGAAGTTTTCCTCCAGGACGCGCATTTCCCGGTCCCGGGTGACCTTGGCCACGATGGAGGCGGCGGCAATCGCATAGCACAGGGCGTCCCCTTTGATCATCGGGCGCTCCTCGCCCATCAGGCCCACCTCCCTGAGGGCATCGATGTAAAAAAGCTGAACGGGCGCGTCCTTTGCCGCCCGGCACATGGCCAGCCTGGTGGCCTCCAGGATGTTGTAGCGGTCGATCTCCTGGGCGCTGGCCTCCCCAATTCCCACAAAAACAGCCTCCTGCATGATGCGCTCATAAACCTGCTCCCGCCTTGGCTCCGAGAGCTTTTTTGAGTCATCAATATAGGGCATCATGGGGCGCCGGGGGTCCAGAACCACGCAGGCGGCCACCACGCTGCCGGCCAGGGGCCCGCGCCCCGCCTCGTCCAGGCCCGCAAAGCGCAGACCCTCCTCCCACAGCCTCTGGTCATGGGCGAAAAGCTTCAGCCGGCGTTCCTGGGCGCTCATCACGGGCCCTCCTCCGGCATCTCCAGGGTGATCCGGCCTATCAGCCCGCCCCTGAACTCATCCAGCACGCAGGCGGCACCCCGGTCCAGGTCATAGCTGTTTCCCTTTTGCAAAAATCCCCGGGCGAGGCAGATGGCCTCCAGAAGCGCCTGGCCTCTGAGATTTATGTCTGAGAGCTTATAGCGCGCCAGCACCTTCTGGGGGGCGATGGCCATCAGCTCATCCAAAAGGCCAATTGCCAGGTGATAGGTGTCCAGCACCTCATCCCGGATGGCGGCGATATAGGCCAGCCGGCGGGCGGCCTTCTGGTCATCCAGCTTGGGCCAGAGCATCCCGGGGGTGTCCAGCAGCTCCAGCCGCTCCCCCGCCTTGATCCACTGGGGCGCCCGGGTGATGCCGGGCCGGTCCTGGGTTTTCATCGCGCTGCGCCCGGCCAGGGCGTTGATCAGCGTGCTTTTGCCCACGTTTGGCACCCCCACCACCATGGCGCGGCTGGTGACGGCTATGCCCCGGGCCTGGGCCCGCTGGCGTTTTTCCTCGGTCATCCCCTCCACCAGCTTCAAAATGCGCTGGCGGCTTTTCCCTGCCTGGATGGCGATCACCTGAAGCCCCAAATCCCTGAAGCGCTTCTCCCACAGCCGGGTGGCGCCAGGGTCTGCCAAATCCTCCTTGTTTAGCAACAGAAGCCTGGGTTTGTGGGCGATCAGGGCGTCCAGCGCCGGGTTGCGGCTGGACAGGGGCAGGCGCGCGTCACAAAGCTCAAGCACAATGTCCACGCGCTTAAGCTGGGTTTCCAGCAGCCTTTTTGCTTTTGCCATATGCCCCGGATACCAGGAAATGGGCCGTTGTCCTTCCATGAAGCCTCCTAAAATGCTGGCTAAAAAATAGCATGTTTCCTGCCTTTATGCAAGGAAGCCCAAAAACAATTGACGAAAGGATAAGGGGGTGTTAGCATTCTTTTTATGTTATCCCCTGAGATATTCGGAGGTATGCAATGCGGGAACGCCTGGAAAACATGAAACACGAGGCCCTTGAAAAAGCGCAGGCCGCCGGGACGGCGGAGGCGCTTTTGGACATCCGCCACCAGTACCTGGGCAAAAAGGGCGCCATCACCCTGGTGCTAAAGGAGCTGGGCCGCCTGGAGCCGGAGGAACGCCGCCAGACGGGCATGCTGGCCAATGAGGTAAAGGACGCTATCGCCCAGGCCCTCGCCGCCCGGGAGGAGGCCCTGATTGACGAGGGCTCCGCCATTCAAGGGGAGATTGACTTAAGCCTGCCTGGCATCCGGCCAACCTCCGGGGCCCTGCACCCCATCACCCAGATGGCTTATGACTTAAACGACGCCTTCCTGTCCCTGGGCTTTGAGGTCTATCAGGAGGACGAGATCACCAGCGAGCAATACGCCTTTGATCACCTGAACTTCCCCCCGGACCATCCGGCCCGGGACACCATGGACACCTACTGGCTCAAGGGCTTTGAGGACAAAACCGGGGCCCAGCGCCTCTGCCTCAGGCCCCATCTCACCGGGGGCAGCGTCCGTTATCTCAAAAAGCACGGCGCGCCTGCCCGCTTTGTCTATCCGGGCCCCTGCTACCGCAATGAAAATACGGACGCCCGGCATGAGCGCGCCTTCTTCCAGTATGAGGCGCTGATTGTGGAGAAGGACTTCTCCTTCGCCTCCGGTCAGGTGATGATTTCAACCATCCTTGAAAAGGTCTTTGGCCAGGCGGTGGATACCCGCATGCGCGCGGGCTTTTTCCCCTTTGTGGAGCCGGGCTTTGAGATTGACATGAAGTGCCTGGTCTGCGGCGGTGCGGGCTGCAAGGTGTGCAAGCAGGTGGGCTGGATTGAGGTGATGCCGGGCGGCACCCCCCACCCCAATGTCTTGAAGGCCGCAGGGCTTGACCCTGAAATCTGGTCCGGTTTTTACATCAACATCGGCCTGGACCGCCTGGTGATGATGCGCTACGGGGTGGATGATGTGCGCCTGTTCCGGGGCGCTGACCTCAGGTTCCTGGGGCAATTCAGATAAGGAGGGAAGGATCATGAAAGTATCGCTTAACTGGATCCGCCGGTATGTTGACCTGCCGGAGGGCCTCAGCATGGACCAGCTCTCCTACGACCTGACCATGCGCACCGTGGAGGTGGAGGACGCCATCAACCCCGCGGACAGCCTGACAGGGGTCTTGCTGGGCCAGATCACCCACATCAGCCCCCATCCCCAGGCGGATATGCTGAAGGTTTGCCTGGTGGACCTGGGCCAAAGCGAGCCTGCCACCATCGTGTGCGGCGGCTCCAACATCTATGTAGGGATGAAGGCGGCGGTGGCCGTTCCGGGCGCCAAGGTGCGCTGGCACGGGGAGGGCGAGCCGGTCGCCATCAAGACCACCAAGCTGCGCGGCGTTAAAAGCGATGGCATGATCTGCGCTGCGGCGGAACTGGACCTTATGGACCTCCTCCCGGCGGAGGACGAGCACGCGGTGATAGACCTTAAGGATTTCCAGGGCCAGCCGGGGACGCCCTTGGGCCAGGTGCTGGGGATGGATGACCTGATCCTTGAGATAGACAACAAATCCCTCACCAACCGGCCGGACCTGTGGGGCCATTACGGCATCGCCAGGGAGCTGGCCGCCATCTACCAAAGCCCCTTAAAACCGCTGCCTGCGTTTGAAAAGCCCCAGGGGCTGCCCGAATATCCCGTTGAAATAGAAAACCCCGGCCGCTGCCGCCGCTATGCGGGGCTGGTGTATGAGGGGGTGTCCAGCGCCCCTTCCCCCTGGTGGCTGAAGCTGGCGCTGTGGAAGACCGGCATCCGCCCCATCAATGCCCTGGTGGACCTGACCAATTACGTCATGCTGGACGTGGGTCAGCCCACCCACGGCTTTGACCAGGACAACGTCAAGGACAAAATCATCGTCAGAAACGCAAGGCCCGGCGAAGGCCTCACCCTGCTTGACGGCCAGAAGCTGGCCTTAACGGAGGAGGACCTGATGATCTGTGACGTCACCGGGCCCATTGCCTTGGGCGGCGTCATGGGCGGGGTGAAGGACTCCATCCTGCCGGAAACCACCCGGATGATCCTGGAGATCGCCAACTTTGAGCCCATCGGCATCCGCCGCAGCGCCAGCCGCTTTCAGATCCGCACCGAATCCGCCAACCGCAACGAGAAGGGCCTGGATACCCAGCGGGTGGACCAGGCCATGGCCACCGCCCACGCCCTGATCCTGAAGCTTTTCCCCCAGGCCCGTTTAAGCGCCTTTAGGGACAACTACCCGGTGAAAACCCAGTGCCCCGACATCACGGTGAAGCTGGACTGGCTGGCTACCCGGCTGGGGCAAAGCCTGTCCGCCCAGGAAGCGGCGGACACCCTGCGTCCGCTTGGCTTTGGGGTGCTTCATGAGGGCGGCACGCTGAAGGTGTCCGTGCCCTCCTGGCGGGCCACCGGGGATGTGGATCTGCCGGATGATGTGCTGGAAGAAATCGCCCGGATGATCGGCTATGACAACTTCTCCTTCATTCCCCCCAGGGTGCGCCTGACGGGCGCTGTGCGCCAGCCCGGGGTGCAGCTGCTGCGCCGGCTGCGGGAATATCTGGCCCTTGAGGCGGGCATGCAGGAGGTGTTCACCTATCCCTGGGTGGACAGGCGTTATCTGGAGGCCGCGGGCTTTGGGCCGGAGGCTTGCCTGGCGCTGGCCACCCCGCCCTCTCCTGAGACCGCCTGCCTGCGCCCCTCCCTGATCCCGGGGATACTGGAAGCTGTGGTGCACAACCTGCGCTATTTTGATGCCTTCCGCATCTTTGAATGCGCCCAGGTCTTCTTCCCCGGCGCCACCCATCCCAGCGAGGAGGCGGAGACCCTGCCGCGTCAGGAGCGTTTTCTGGCGGCGGCCTGGGTGGGCCAGGACCCGGCCCTCCTCTTTCGCCAGATGAAGGGCGTGCTGGAGGCGCTGCCCCGGGCGGTCATGTCCCAGCCCCTGCGCTTTGAGCAAAAAGAAAGGCCCGCCTGGGCGGACCCTAAGGCCTGGCTTAATATCATCTCCGGAGAGGCCCTGATCGGCTCCTTTGGGGTGATCTCCCTGAAGGCCGCGCGCCTGTCCGGCATCAAGCGGGCCAGCGTGGCGGCGCTTGAAGTGGACACCCAGGGGCTCATCCCCTTGTCCTCCCGCAGCAACAGCTATCAGCGTCTGCCCCTCTTCCCTCTGGTGGAGCAGGATTTCTCCGTCCTTTTAGAGGAGAAAATCCCCTGGCAGGATATTCACAGGGCCCTTGAAGGCAGCGTCAAAAGCCTGGATTTCATCGAGGAATACCGGGGCAAGCAAATCCCTGAAGGCAAAAAATCCGTCATGTTCCGTGTGCGCTTCGGCTTGGACACGGGCACCATGACGGCGGAGCAAATCGAGGAAAAGATGAACAGCATCATCAGAAAACTTAAGAAGCTGGGCGGGGAAGTGCGGCATTAAAAGCCCTGGGGCCGGCGCGAAAAGCGCCGGCCCCAGGCCTTTACATCTCCACAATCTCCTCTTGCGGCAGCCGGGCGATCACCGCGCTTACCAGCTGACGGAAGGGGATTTTTATGATCTCCGCCGCGGCCAGCACCTCTTCGTGGTTGATGGGCGCCTCCAGAACCCCTGCCGCCATGTTGGTGATGCTGGAGATGCCAAGCACCTTGATGCCTGAATGCCGGGCCACGATGGTCTCCGGCACCGTGGACATGCCCACAGCGTCGGCCCCCAGCGTGCGGGCCATGCGGATCTCCGCCGGGGTTTCAAAGCTGGGCCCGTTCATCCAGCAGTACACCCCGCGCTTTAAATCAATGCCCAGCTTCTCCGCCTCCTCCTGGGTGATCTGGCGCAGCTCCCGGTCATAGGCATAGGTCATGTCCGGAAAACGCGGGCCAAAGCGGTCCAGGTTTTTGCCACGCAGGGGGTTGCGGCCGGAGAGGTTGATGTAATCCTCAATCAGCATCAAATCCCCGGGCTTAAAATCCGTGTTCACAGCGCCTGCGGCATTGGTGACAATCAGGGTTTTTATTCCCAGCAGCCGCATCACCCTGACCGGCAGGGTGACCTTGTTCATCCCATAGCCCTCATAGCTGTGGAAGCGGCCTGACATCACCAGCACCCGCTTGTTCCCCAGCATCCCTGCCACAAACTTGCCCGCGTGCCCCGCCACCGTGGAGCGGGGAAAGCCCGGGATCTCGTCATAGCTGATCTCCGCCGCCTCCCTCAGCTGCTCCTCAAAGCCCCCCAGGCCGCTGCCCAGGATCACCCCGATGTCCGCCGGGCCCAGGCTGTGCTTCACCAAATCCGCCGCGCGTTTGATCTCCTTGTACGTACTCATGCCAAATCCTCCAAATCCCTCAGGAATGAATGGGCGCCGTAGCGCTCTGCCAGGCCAAAAAAGTCGCTGATGGTGGCGGCAATGTCGGAGAAGGTCTCCAGATCCCCCAGATGGCTGTGCCCGGACAGCCCCGGCCGCCAGGCTAAAAGCGGGGCGTACTCCCGGGTGTGGTCGGTGCCGGAAAAGGTGGGGTCACAGCCGTGATCCGCGGTGATGATCAGCAGATCCTCCGGCCCTAATGCCTCCTGAAAGCGGGGCAGGGCCTCGTCAAAGTCCTTCAGCGCCCGGGCATAGGCCTCCGGGTCCCGGCGGTGGCCGTGGAGCATGTCAAAATCCACCAGGTTGATAAACAGCAGGCCGTCAAAGGGCTTTTCCAGATATTCAAGCGCCGCCTGGATGCAGGCGGCGTTGCCTGCGGCGTGGTTGCTGTCCGTCAGTCCCTGGTGGGCGAAAATATCCTCAATTTTTCCAACGCCTATCACATCAAAGCCCGCCTGCTTCAGGTCGTCCAGGATGGTGTTTCCGGGCGGCGTCAGGGAAAAATCCCTGCGGTTGCCCGTGCGGGTGAAGCCCTCCCGGGAGTTGCCTACAAAGGGCCTGGCGATCACCCGGCCCACGGCCAGCTCCCCGGTGAGCATCTCCCTGGCGGTCTGGCAGATTTGATATAGCTCTTCTGGCGGGATAACTTCCTCATGGGCCGCGATCTGAAAGACGGAATCCGCGGAAGTGTAGACGATGGGCGAGCCGGTTTTAAGGTGCTCCTCACCTAAATCCTCGATGATCTGGGTGCCGCTGGCGGCGTAATTGCCAAGAGTGCCGCGGCCGATGGCCGTCTCAAAACGGGTGATGAAATCCTCCGGAAAACCATCCGGAAAGGTGGGGAAGGCCTGGCTTAAGCGCACCCCCGCCATCTCCCAGTGGCCCGTGGTGGTGTCCTTGCCGGGGGAGAGCTCCTTAAGCCGGGCGGACACCCCGCGGGCGTGGACGCTGTGGGGCAAAAAGGCGGTGCGGATGGCGCCCAGACCTATCTTTTCCATATTGGGCAGCCGCAGGCCTGTTACCAGCACGGTGTGCCCCAAGGTGTTGGCCCCCACATCCCCATAAAGATGGGCGTCAGGCAATGCGCCCGCTCCCACTGAATCAAGAACAATCAAAACAGCTTTTCTCATGCGTATCCTCCTGTTTGATTTTACACGGAATATACGCCGTTCAGACAGCCGCTTGGCTCTCAGTGCCCCCGGGTGTATAATGACGCAGGAGGATAATCATGGAATTTATCGCGACAGCGGCCTTTGGGCTGGAGGGACTGGTCAAGCAGGAGCTGAGCGCCCTGGGCTTTGAGGCCCGGGCGGAGACGGGCGGCGCCCGGTTTAAAACGGACATGGCTGGCGCTTTTAAGGCCAACCTGTGGCTTGCCTGCGCGGATCGGGTGATGGCGGTGATGGCGGAGGCGGAAACCCTCAGCTTTGACGCCCTGTTTGAAATGGTGCGGGCCATCCCCTGGGAGGACTATCTGCCCCGGGACGCCGCCTTTCCTGTCAGCGGGCACTGCGCCCGCAGCCAGCTGATGAGTATTAGCGACTGCCAGAAAATCGTTAAAAAGGCGATCGTTGAACGGCTGAAGCAGCGCTATAAAACCGAGTGGTTCCCGGAGACAGGGCCGGTGTTTCCGGTGTCCGTCACCATTAGCCGCGACATCGCCCGCCTGGCGCTTGACACCTCGGGCGAAGCCCTCAACCGGCGCGGCTTTCGCACCTATGTGGGGGAAGCGCCCCTAAGGGAAACCCTGGCCGCGGCCATGGTGCGCCTGTGCGGATGGGACCTGCGCCGTCCCCTTCACGACCCCTGCTGCGGCAGCGGCACCCTTATGATGGAGGCGGCCTTTCTGGCCGCCAACCGCGCCAGCGGCCTTAGCCGCAGTTTTGTGATGGAAAGCTGGCCCCAGGGGCAGCTAAGGGCCCAAAAGCTTTTGCGCCAGGAGGCCCAGGCCGCCTTCAAGCCAGAGGCCATCCCGCTCATCTCCGGGTCGGACATCAGCCCGGAGGCTCTTGATCTTAGTAAAAAGCATCTGCGCCAGGCGGATCTTCTGGACCGGGTCACCGTCTGGCAGGCGGATCTGCGCCAGCTTACACTAAGTGATCAAAAGCCTTATTTTTTGGCCAACCCGCCCTACGGCCAGCGTCTGGGGGACAAAAAGGCGGCGGATAAGCTGGCTGCCGCCTTTGGCGATCTCATGAAGCGCCACCCGGAAGCGGATCTGGCCATCCTCAGCGCCAACCCCAGCTTTGAGCGGATGATGGGGCGCAGGGCAAAAAGCCGCCGCAGGCTGTATAACGGCAGGCTGGAGTGCGAATTATTGCTGTTTTAGGCGGGTTAATGGTCCGTGGTTTCGTCTTCAAAAAAGTCTGATTCAGCCGGGGGCAGGGCGCTGGAGACCATCAGGTGGGCGTCCTCCCCGCTGTCCTGGTAGTAGCGCTTGCGCACAGACACCTTGACAAAGCCCAGGGAGGCATAAAGGGCAATGGCCACCGCGTTGCCGGCCCGCACCTCAAGCGTCAGGTACCTGGCCCCCAGGTTGGCGGCGTATTGCATCAGGGCGCTCATCAGCGCCCGGCCGATGCCAAAACCCCTGGCTTCTTTAAGCACCGCCACATTGGTGATATGCCCCTCATCCAAAATAATATGTACCCCCGCAAAACCCACCACCCGTTCCCCCTTTATCGCTACGACATAGCGGGCCACGGGGTTGTCCCGCATCTCCTGCGCAAAGGCAGCAAGAGGCCAGGGGCTGTCAAAACAGGCGGCCTCCACCGCGTGCACCGCGGGCGCGTCCGCCAGGGTCATGCGCCGGATAACCAGCTCAGCCATTTTGCCGGGCCCTGAGGCGCTCCGCCTGGGGGGCGCGGAGGTACAGGGGCTTCAGCTGCCCGGGCGGCACCGCCTCCCGGGGTTTAAGGCTGGCCAGACAGGCGGCGCTGCCCGCCCCGGGCAAAACCAGATGCCCGGGGGCAAACAGCGCGCGGCTGCCCAGGCTTTCTCTGATGCTCTCACGGCAGGGCGCCACCCCGTCCCCCACAAAGAGCAGGGGCTCTTTGATATCAGAAAGCCGCGCCATATATTCTTCAAGCGGCAGGGCCACATCCTCCATCAGCCGCCGGCCCTCTTGAAATGCCGCGCCATACACCTGCATGCCCCGGGCGTCCCGGATGGGACAGATCACAAGGCCGGGGGCAAAAAAAGCCGTCGCCATGGCCTCCAGCGCGTTGACGGGCACGCAGCCGATCCCCCTTGCCCGGGCGATGCCCTGGGCCGTGCCCACCCCGATGCGCACCCCGGTGAAGGAGCCCGGCCCCACCACGGCCGCCACCAGCTGAAGGTCCGCCACGGTTTTGCCCGCCTTGTCCAGCGCCTCCTCCACCATGGGCAGGAGGTTTGCGGAATGGGTCAGCTTGTTGACCGCCCGGGCTTCATAGCGCAGGCGGCCCTCCGCCATAACGGCCACGCTGCACACGGGGCCTGAGGTGTCAAGGGCCAGTATGGTCACAATGCCTCCTTCATATCATCAAGGGCGCGAAACCCGCCATTTGGCTTAAAGGTGATGAGGCGGGAGCTGTCCCCGGCCATTGCAATCTCTATCAGCAAATGCTTTTCCGGGCAGAGCCCGGGGGCGCGCTGGTGCCACTCAATCAGGGTGATCCAGTCCCCCTGGATATACTCCTCAAGCCCTGCGGCCAAAAGCTCCTCCTCGTCCTGGGCCCGGTACCAGTCAAAATGATGCAGGGGAAAACGCCCCGTGTCATAGAGGTTTAAAAAGGTGAAGGTGGGGCTGGGCACAGGGCCCCTTATCCCCAGGCCCCGGGCGATGCCCCGGGCCAGCTCGCTTTTTCCGGCCCCCAGTTCACCGCTTAACAAAACCACATCCCCGGGCAGAAGGCTTTGGGCAAGCCGCTCCCCCAGGGCCTGGGTTTCCTCTTTACTGTTCGTTTTGAGCTGTGACATCCCTTTGCGCGTCCTTTAAAATTCCGGAGAGCCTTTTGTACAGAA
>DAISYX010000002.1:23060-35463 GCA_036825095.1 Clostridia bacterium
CTGCGGTACATCAGGGTGGGCGGCATCAAAAAGGCCAGGCCGATGAGGATGTTGGCCAATTCCCCCACCCCGGAGGTGGTGCCCCCCAAAATATGGACCACGTTGGTGATCACCAGGCTGATGGCCGCCATCACCGGCCCCAGGGAAAAGCCCAGGATAAGAAGGGGGGTGAAGGAGAAGTCCAGCTTCAGCCAGGGGGCGAAAAAGGCCAGGGGAATCTCCGGGAAATAGCTGAGGATGATGGCCAGCGCCGTTAGAAGCGAGGCATAGGTAAGGCTGGCGGTGGAATATCTGCGGTTCATGGTATAGCCTCCCAATCGTTAAATCGCCCCGGCGAAATGTCCAGGGCGAACGCGGCAAGGTGAGCCATTGCCTGTCTTCTCTCATCCAGACTGTACTGTCGGCCACGGAATCTCACCGTGTCAGCCTTTCGGCTCGCGGGCTTTAACCGCCGGTGGGGAATTGCGCCCCGCCCTGAAGACAACTTCTATGGAGTTGGCGCCATCCTATCACCGGGCTGATGGGCCTGTCAAGCCTTGGCGCCAAGCCAGACCACCCCCTGGGAGCGCACGTCCAGCACATGGCAGCAGTCCGGGCCGAAAAGGCCATCCATCAAGCGCGTGAAGGCCTGGATTTTGCCATCCGGCACGAAGTTCAAGGTGGTGCCCGCAAAGCCCCCGCCGTGCACCCGGCAGGCGCCCTCCCCCTGAAGGCTTTCCTGGGCCAGAGCCAGGGCCAGGGCCAGGGGCTGGCTTTCGGTCTCTGTGTACAGGTTTTGAAGCAGCGTCCAGGAAGAAAGCCCGCTCTCCCGCACCATCCTGAAGAACAGGGGCAGGTCCTCCGTCTTAAGCGCAGCCACGGCCTTGGTCACCCGCTGGTTCTCATGGTAGAAATGCAGCGCCCTCAGCACCGCCCGGTCCCCGGTTTTCTGTCTGATCCCAGGCAGCGCGTCAAGCAGGTCCGCTAAGCTGCGCTCCCTTAATACCTCAGCCCCCATGCTCTCTGCCACCGCCTGCATCTCCGCCTGGATAGCGCTGTAGGCGGGGGTCAGGTCGCCGTGGTGGCCCCTGGTGTCCACCACCACCAGGTGAAAGCCAGAGGCGGCAAAGGAAAAGGGCAGCGCGGTGATCTGGGGATCATCCGTGGCAAAATCCATCGTCACCAGGCCGCCCACGGAGGAGGCCATCTGGTCCATCAGCCCGGAGGGTTTGCCAAAGTATACGTTCTCCGCATACTTCCCCACCTGGGCGCGCAATTGGGCGCCCAGGGAAAAGCCGTTATACAGGGCGTCAAGCACCCCCACCATCGCCATCTCAAAGGCGGCGGAGGAGGAAAGGCCGGAGCCATGAAGCACCTGGGAGCTGACCGCAGCGTCAAAGCCCCCGATTTTGTGCCCTAAATCCGCCATCCTGGCCGCCACGCCCCGGATGAGCGCGGCTGTGCTGCCCTCCTCCCCAGGCTTTGGATCAAGCTGAGAGAGGCTGATTTCAAGGGGGCTGTAGCCCTCGCTTTGAAGCCTGACGGTCATATCCGCCCGCGGGGATGCCGCCGCCAGGGTGTCCAGGTTGACCGCCGCCGCCAGCACCCGGCCCCGGTTGTGGTCGGTGTGATTGCCCACGATTTCCGTGCGCCCGGGGGCGGAGATCAGGCAGAGGGGGCCTGACCCAAAGGCCGCCTGATGGCGGTCTATCAGACGGAGGCAGCGGGCGCTTTGCGAAGAAAAAACCCCCTCCCCCTGTCCATACAGCTGCTGAAGCTGCGCCTGGCCCTCGCTCAAAGCCAGCCAGCTGCGATACGCCTCATGGTTCATCACTGATCAGTCCCTCCGTGCGCTCATATATTCCCTGCCAAAATGACAGAAACTCCTCCAGGCCCAAGGCATACAGCTCCTGCTGGAAGGCCTCAAAGGCCGCCTGACTTACCTCCCATTCCCCCAGGACAAAGCGGGCGATGGACTCGTCCACATAGCGGCCAAGCGCCTCCTGAAGGGGGCGGATGGCCGCCTCCTCCGCAGCGCTTAGTGAAAAGGGCGGGAAGGGGATTTTGACTGCGGCTGTTACCACGTCCACCTGCCGGGAGATATCGCCCACCAGGGGATCGGTGTAGCTGCGCTGAAAATCATCGCTTGAAATGCCGGGGATGGCGGTGCCGCTGGCGATGACGGACCCGGCTTGATACGCCGCGTCGCTGATGCCAGGCAGGCTGCGCCAGGTGCCGTCCCCGTCCACCACGTAGTCCTCCCCCTCCTCGCCAATGGCGGCCAGCACCGCGCCCTCCTTGGTATACAGGGCGTCCGCCCACTCAAGCAGCCCCGCCACATCCCGGCAGGCCGTGGTGAGGGCGAAGGTGCCGGTGATCACCGGCTGGGCGATGGGGCGGTAGCTCCGCTCCCCCTCAAAGGCCAGAGGCGGGAGGGCCGCATAGTCCCCCGCCCACTCCAGGGGCACCAGATAGGTGGGCAGCGGGGAGAAAAAGGCGCCGAAGGTGTTGGCTGCCTTGGCGTCCGTCACCCGCCTTAGGGCATCCGCGGTGGAAAAGCCGTTGCGCTCCAGAAGCCCGTCCTGATACAGCGTCCGGCACCACTGGATAAAGGGCTGGAAATTCTTAAGAAGGGGCACAAAGCGCACCTGCCCCTCTGCATCCGCCAGCAGGTTATAATCGTTGCCCACCAGGCCAAAGGCGTGGGCCAGGTATTTCAGGTCATAGGCGCCCAAAAAAGCCAGAGGAATCTCATCCTGCCGCCCGTTGCGGTTGGGGTCGCCGGATTTAAAGGCCCGCAAAACCGCCTCCAGCTGCTGATAATCCGCAGGCATTTTAAGGCCCAGCGCATCCAGCCAGCTTTGGTTGATCCACAGCACGTTCTGCGCCGGGGCGGTCTCCACAAAAGGCAGGGCCGCGATCTGCCCGCCTGGCAAAGTGATGGCCTGCCTTAAGGCCGGGTTTTCATCTAAAAGCGCGGTCAGGTTGGGGCAATGCGCCGCCAGATAAGGGGCCAGGTCCATCAGTACCCCTTTTTCCAGCAGCGCTTGGGCCTCCCCAGGGGAGAGGGCCGCCTTAAACAGCCCGTCCGGCAGCTCCTGGCCCGCCTCAAGCGCCTCAAGCGCCGCCCGGTAGTCCGCCTCCTCCACGTACTGGCGGAAGGTGAAGGCAAGGCCTGTTTTTTCCGCCGTGCGCTCAAAAAAGCGGTTGCTGTCCCAGTCCCGGTTTAAGGAGGCATCCTCCAGGCCCATCAGCACCAGGCCTTGCGCCAAAACGGGGGCAAGAACCCCGCAGAAGAGCGCCGCCAGACACAAAACGGCAAGAAAGCGCCTGCATCCTTTTTTGTTCATCAAATCCTTATCCTCGCAGCCATAGTTTGATCAGCCACAGTATCATCAGGTGCCCGGGGTAGGCGGCATAGCTGAGCCATTTGGGCAGGCGGATGCCGCTTTTGGTTTTAATCATCATCAGCGGCAGCGCCAGGATGGCCAGAAACTGCAAGCTGATCCGGGCGATATGGGCGTTGACCGCCCGGTCCAGCATATTAAGACCACTGTTGACGCTTACCCCCCGGAAGACCGCCAGAGAACCGCTGCCCCAAAGCAGGCAGAAGCTGATCATCAATGCCGCCAGGCCGCCCTTTGTGTGCCTGGCCAAATACATCAGGATAATCAGCAGCACCCCCTGCCAGCCATAATCCATGGTGATGGCAGTGGCCAAAAGCAGGCAGACCGCGGGCGCCCACCAGGCGGAGCCGTACCGGTTGATCTGAAGGCCCCGGACGGCCAAAAGCCCTAAAAGCAGCGTGGCCAGCACATTCAGCTGGGACCAAGTGTGGTTAAGCGCCAGCATATAAAAGGGCTGGGACACCACCCCTAAAGCCAGAAGCCGCAGGGCATAGCGGGTGAAATGGCGGGTTTTGTCCGCCCCCACCGCGATCCCCCAGCAAAACAGGGGGAAGGCAATCCGTCCGATGACCCGCAGCATAAGGACGCCGGGAAAGAAAATGGCGCCGATGTGATCAATAATCATCGTCACAATGGCCACCAGCTGCATCAGCCCGTGATCCGTGTTGGGGGCCGCCAGGCTGCCCCGCATCTTCTCCTGCATGACTATCACCTCACCTGACAGTATAAGCCAGACGGCCTTATCAGACAAGCAACTTATCTTGATGAACAAGGGTATATATGATAGGATACTCCTTGTAAGCCTTTGCTTTGGGGAATTTGACGCGACTTGAAAGGACGGCCTATGCGACTGCTGATAACCAACGACGACGGCGTGGATGCGCCGGGCATCCTGACCCTGGCCAAAACCGCGGCCGCCGCGGGGCACGAGGTGCTGGTCTCCGCGCCTGCCACCCAACAAAGCGCTGCCGGTCACCGGCTGACCATCACCCAGAGCCTGATGGTCAGGGAACGCCACCTGGACGAGGGCTTCACCGCCTATTCGGTGGAGGGCTCCCCGGTGGACTGCGTGCGCATCGGCCGGCGCCTGAGCGACAAGCCTTTTGATTTCTGCCTCTCCGGCATCAACGATGGGGAAAACGTGGGAACAGCGCTGTTTTACTCCGGCACCGCAGCCGCGGCCCGGGAGGCTGCCATGCTCAATCTGCCCAGCATGGCTATCTCCATCGCCTTTGGCGCGGACGAGGACATGCGCGTCCACCTGGCGGAACAGGCCCTGGTGATTATGGATTACATCCTGCGCCGGCCCATGCCCCGCCTCACCTTCTGCAACTTAAACGGCCCCGCCCTCCCCCCGGAGCAGGTGAAGCCCGCCAAAATAGCGCCCATCAGCGAGGCCTACTACCTGGACGCCTATGAGGAGCGGGTCAACCCCCGGGGCATTAAGTACTTCTGGCTGGAGGGCGGCGTCAAGTTTGAAGAGCCGGAGCCGGGGAGCGATCTGGATCTTTTGATCAAGGGGCATATGACGGTGTCCTTTGTGGGGGGCTTCAGAAACCACAACGCGCTCTACCGCCCCATGCTATGAGGACATCCGGCCCTGAGGTGCTCGTGGTGGGCGGCGGCCCCGCTGGCATGGCGGCGGCGCTGTACGCCAAAGGAAGGGGCGCTGAGGTGCTGCTCCTTGAGCAAAACGAAAAGCTGGGCAAAAAGCTCTACATCACCGGAAAGGGCCGGTGCAATGTCACAAACCAGGCAAGTCAGGAAGACTTCCTCGCCAATGTGCCGCGCAACCCCCGGTTTTTGTACGCGGCGCTTTCTTTTTTGTCTCCGGAAGGCTTAAGGGCCTGGCTTTTGAACCTGGGATGTGAGACGGTGGTGGAGCGGGGGCAGCGGGTTTTCCCACGGAACCAAAAGTCCTCAGACGTTATCAAGGCGCTCTCCCGGGGGCTTCTGCCCCATGAGCTGCGCCTGAACTGCCAGGTGGCCCAAATCACCGCGCAGGCCGGGCAGGTGACGGGCGTCAGGCTTCAGGATGGCAGCCACATCCCCGCCTCAAAGGTGGTGCTGGCCACCGGCGGGGTCAGCTATCCGGTCACCGGCTCCCGGGGCGAGGGGCACCGGATGGCCCGGGAGCTGGGCCATGAGGTAAGCGAATTGCTGCCTGCCCTGGTGGGGCTTTCAGCTGCAGACGCCTGGCTTTTGGAGGTGCAGGGCCTGGGGCTGAAAAACGTGGCCCTCCATGCTGCCGTCGACGGGAAAACCCGCTTCAGCCAGCAAGGGGAGCTGCTGTTCACCCACACGGGCATCTCCGGCCCCTTAACGCTTTCCTTAAGCAGCGTGCTGGCGGGCGCGGACTGGCCCTTGGTGGATGCCTGGCTTGATTTAAAGCCCGCCCTTAACCGGGAAACCCTTTTGATCCGGCTCAACCGGGACATTTCGCAAAAAGGACGCAGACAGCTTATGAGCCTTATGCCGGAATACCTGCCGGCCAGCCTGGCCCGGGTCTTTCCCGGAATCTGCGGTCTGGACGGCAGCCAGCAGCTCAACCAGCTGACAGCAGCCCAGCGCGCCCAACTGACCGCCACCATGAAGCGCCTGCCCCTTTCCCTGTCCGGGACCGGCCCCTTCTCTCAGGCGGTCATCACCCGGGGCGGTGTGTCCGTTAAGGACATCTCCCCTTCCACCATGGCCTCAAAGCAGATAGAGGGGCTGTATTTCGCAGGGGAGATCATCGATGTGGACGCCCTCACAGGGGGCTTTAATCTGCACATCGCCTTTGCCACCGGCGCACTGGCGGGCGCCAAGGCCGCCGCCAGCACCCAAAACGACAGATAACTCAGGAGATTGTATGCACTATATCGTCATGGACCTGGAATGGAACCAGCCCCTTTCCCACCGCAGCGCGGCCTACCGGCGTCTGGGCAGCCAGCTGATGTTTGAGGTGATTCAGATCGGCGCTGTAAAGCTGGACGCGGGCCTGCGCATGCGCGGCTCCTTCAACCAGTTTATAGCGCCCGCCAACTATAAAAAACTGCATCCGCGCATCTCCCGCATCACCGGCATCACCCAGGACGACCTGGAAGGCGCGGCGGATTTTTCAGAAGTTTTTGCCCGTTTTGTCGCCTGGTGCGGGGAGGATTTTGTCCTGACCACCTGGGGCTGTGACGACATCTCGGTGCTTCATCAGAACATCGCCTTTTTCGCCAAAGGGCACCCCATTCCCCCGGTGTATGACCTGCAGCGCCTCTATGGCGAAATCGCGGGGGACACCAAGAACCGCTTCGGCCTAAAAAACGCCATGAATGCCCTGGGCATTCAGCCAAGCCCGGAGCACCCCTTCCACTCCGCGGTGGATGACGCCTATTACACGGCCCTGGTGTTTCAGCGTTTTCCCGACCCTGAGGCCATCCTCAAGCATCCCCAAAGCGTCCGGGCCTTTGGCCGGGTGCGGGGCCGCCAGCCGGGGAAAACGGACACCCTGCGCTTCTCCTCCCTGGCCCAGGCCCTGCTCAGCCGGCCTGCCCAGCAGCCCAACTGCCCTGTGTGCGGCAAGCGCGCCAATATCCCCGAGGGCTATGTGATGATGGCGCCGAACCGCTGCCGGGCGCTGGCGGACTGCGCGGAGCACGGGCTTCTGATGATAGACCTGACCCTTGAAAAAGACGCGGAAGGCGGCGTCCGGGTAAAGCGCAGCGCCACGGTCTCTGATGAACAAAGTGCTGCCTATGTCAAAACCAAGCACTTGCAATGGGCCAACAAAGTGGCCGCCAGCCGGCAAAAGGAGGCATCGGCATGAAACTGATTCTGGATGGCGCCTCAGGCCAGTTCACCCCCGGGGTGACAGTCAAAGAGGTGGTGAAAACGCTGTGGCCGGACAGCGCCTCCCAGGTGCTGGCCTGCTTTATGGCGGGCGATGTGCTGGAATTGGGCTCCCCGGTTGATACACCCGGAGAGCTGACCAGCATCAACTACCTCCACGAGGAGGGGCGGCGCATCTATGAGCGCTCCCTGCGCTTTGTGCTGCTGTTAGCCATGCGGCGGCTGTATCCAAAGCTTATCCTGCGCAACGAGCACTCCGTGGGCCAGGGCGTCTATATGGAGATCGACAACCACAGGCTCACCGCCGCTGATGTCAGCGCCCTGGAAGGCCACATGCGGGACATTATCCAGGAGGACCTGCCCTTTATACTGGAGCGCTGGAGCAAGCAGGATGCCATCGCCTATTTTAGAGACCGGGGCGATTTGGACAAGGCCAACCTGCTCTCCTACCGGCCCTTTGACCATTTCAACATGTATTCCTGCGGCGGGCTTTTAGAGTATTTCTACGGGGCCATGCTGCCCTCAACCGGCTACACCCAGGTTTTTGCCCTGCAGCACCACGCCCCGGGGCTGGTGCTTTTGCTGCCTGACCGGGCGGATCAATCCCGCCCCGCGCCCTTTATCAGCCTGCCCAAGCAGATGGCCATCTTCGCCCAGTCCAACTACTGGTGCAAGGTGCTCAACACCTCCACCGCCGCGGGGCTTAACGACCTGGTGGCGCAAAACCAGCTGCGGGACTTTATCCGGGTGAACGAGGCGCTGCACAACCAGTCCCTCTCAGATATCGCCCAGGACGTGATCAAAAGACAGGCCCGGGTTATCTTCATCTCCGGCCCCTCCTCCAGCGGCAAAACCACCTTCGCCAACCGGCTCTCCATCCAGCTGCGCGTCAGCGGGCTTTCGCCCCGGCTTATTTCCCTGGATGACTTTTATCGAAACCGGGATGAGCTGCCCCTGGAAGAGGACGGGATGCCGGATCTGGAGGCGCTGGACGCGCTGGATGTGCCCCTGTTCAGGGAATGCGTCACCAGCCTTTTAAACGGCCAGGAGACCGCCATGCCCCGCTTTGACTTCCGCGATCAGCGCCGGAAACCGGAGCCGGTGATGATGCAGGTCACCGCCCTTCAGCCGCTGATCATCGAGGGTATCCACGCCCTGAACCCCGCCCTCCACGGCGGCTTTGACCCCCAGCTGGTGTGCAAAATCTATATCAGCCAGCTGACCACCCTGAACCTGGACTATCATAACCGCATCCGCACCACGGACGCCAGGCTTCTCAGGCGCATTGTGCGGGATTACCAGTTTCGGGCAACACCGCCTGAGCGCACCCTCATCATGTGGGACAGCGTGCGGCGGGGCGAGGAGAAATGGGTCTTCCCCTACCAGGAGCAGGCGGATATCATGTTCAACTCCGCCCTCCACTACGAGCTGCCCATCCTGAAAACCATCTCCTACAACATCCTCCAGCAGGTGCCAAAAAACAGCGTCCATTACGTGAAATGCAGCCGGATTCTAAAGATTCTCAACTACTTCCTCCCGGTATCTCCCGAGGTATTCAACGAAATCCCCCCACTGAGCATCCTGCGGGAGTTTATCGGCGGGAACACCCTCTACATGAAGGACACCACCAGTCAGCTGATGGCGGACTGGCCGGAGGATCTGGTATAATCATGCTCTGATTGTAGAATTTGTAATTTTTTTGTCATAAATTCTTAATTTGCCCTAATCAATGTAGACAAAGACAAAGAAGTATATTACAATGGTGCCTGAATAAGCCTGTTCATGCGATCAAAAAAGAGGTGCGGTATGGGTAAATGCAAGATATTCACCAATTCTGTGTCGGACATCACGCCCGAGTTGGCCAGGGAATTTGGTATTACGGTTGTGCCTGATGTGGTGATCTTTGGCAACAAAGAATACGAAACCACCACAGACATCGACCCGCCCAAGCTGTACCGCCTGCTGCGCCAGGTGGACTATCTGCCCACCACCTCTCACCCCAACCAGTATATTTATTCAACCTGCTTTGAGACCGCCTCGGACTACGAGGAGATCCTCTGCGTCAACGTCTCCTCCCGGATGTCCGGCTCCATGGGCACGGCCACCCTCACCGCCAACGCCATGGCGGAGGAAGGCTTTAAGACCAAAATCTACACCTATGACTCCCTCCAGGCCTCCTTTGGCATCGCCTACCAGGCGATCCAGGCCGCCATCCTGGCCAAACAGGGCGCCTCCGCCCCGGAGATCATAGCGCAGCTGGACCTCATCCGGGACCGGGTGGGCGTCTATTTTTGTATGAGCTCTCTTGAGAACGCCAAAAAGGGCGGACGCATCGGGGAGATCAAGTGCCTGGCGGCGGATCTGATGGGCATCCGGCCCGTTTTGACCTTTAAGGACGGCACGGTAAAGGAGCTAAACCTCACCCGGGGCTTTGACAGGGCCCTGAACCGGGTGGCCAGGTACTATGAGGAGCGCGCCAAGAAGGGCGGGCTGGTTTTCGTCTGCCACGCGGATAACGAGCCGGAGGCCCTCAGGATGCGGGACCGCATCCTGAAGCTGGACCCGGAAGCCCAGGTGCGGGTTGAGTGGATTGGCGTGGCCATCGGGGTATACACCGGCGAGGGCGCCATTGGCATCATCTTTGAGGAATGAAGGCAGGCGTGGGCCTTGTCGCCGCCTTTTTGCTGATGCTTTTGTCTGATTATTTAAAGGTGGCTGAGCAGCGGCGCTGGGGCAACGCCTGTTTTCTTTTGGGCCTGCTGCTGTTTACGGCTTCCCTGGCCTGGGGAATGGCCCTGGGCTCCTGGTTTTCGGTGGCGCTTCCCTTGCGCGTCCTCCTTTTCCTCCTGGCGGCCCTGGCAGCTTTGCTGGAAGCTGTGTCTCTTTTTGGTGCGCTTCCCGCCAGGGAAACCTATTTGGGCCAAGGGGAAACGCCCCTGGTGGACCGGGGCATGTATGCCCTTTGCCGCCACCCGGGCGCGCTGTGGCTGCCTGTCTTGCTGCTCTTTCTCTCCCTGGGCCTTGGAAGCCTGGGGCTGCTCTTGTCAGGGGCGCTGGCAGCGGGCTTGAACGTCTTTTACGTCTGGGTGCAGGACCACTGGGTCTTCCCCCAAACCATCCCGGGCTACCAAAATTACCGGAAGCACACCCCTTTTCTTATTCCCACAAGGGCAAGCGTTAAAAAAGCCCTTGCGACCTTCAGACAGGACTAAGGCATGCGATTTGAGGCAAAACTCCGAAAAGAACCGCCAGAGCAGTTGTGGCAGGAATACTGCGGCTTTTTGGATTTGTCGCTGGAAAGCTATATGCATATGCAGCAGCACCTGCTGATGGAGCAGGTCTCCCTGCTGGGCGCCAGCCGCCTGGGCCGCAACTTGATGGGCGGCAGCGTGCCGGAGTCCGTGGAGGAGTTCCGGGCCACGGTGCCGCTGACCACTTTCTCAGACTACGCGGACACCATGCTGATGCGCCGGGCGGAGGAGCTGCCTGCGCCGCCCATCGGCTGGCTGGAGACCACCTGGGAGGGGGGCGACTATCCCCGGAAGGCCGCGCCCTATTCCCGCAGCATGCTGAACACCTACCGCAACAACCTCTTTTCCGTCCTGCTCCTGGCCCACGCCAGCAAAAAGGGCCAGTTCCATGTGCGGCCCCATGCCAAGGTGCTCT
This sequence comes from Clostridia bacterium, assembly GCA_036825095.1. GTDB lineage: Bacteria > Bacillota > Clostridia > Christensenellales > Aristaeellaceae > UBA6115. Next base: position 33,935 of record DAISYX010000002.1, read on the forward strand.
ATGCCTTAGCGCCCCTGCCCTATGCCACCGGGCTTTTCCCGGAGTTGATGAAGGGGGAGGTCAACTTCCAGTTCATGCCCCCTGTTCAGGAGGCCCTGGCCCTGCCCTTCAGCCAGCAGATGGCCCAGGGGCTTAAGATGGCGCTTAAAAAAGACATGAACATGTTCTTTGGCATGAGCAGCATCCTCTTTCACATCAGCCAGAACCTGCTGGCCGGGGGCAGCGGTAAAACCAAGATTACCGATTTTTCACCCAAGATGCTCATGCGCTTCCTGGCGGCCCGCTACCGCGCCCGCAGGGACAACGCCCCCATGCTGCCAAAGGACCTTTTCCACCTGGACACCTTTGTCTGCGTGGGCAACGACTCCACCCTTTATAAAAGCGAGCTGGAGCGCTGCTGGGGCAAAAAGCCCCTGGAGATCATGGGCGGCACGGAGCCCAGCCTGATTGCGACAGAGACCTGGAGCCGGGACGGCCTGGTGATGTTCCCGGACGCCTGTTTTTATGAGTTCATCCCGGAGCGGGAGATGATCAAAAACCTGGATGACCCCAGCTATGTCCCCCGCACCTACCTGATGAACGAGCTAAGCCCCAACCAGCTTTATGAAATTGTGATCACGGTGCTCAAAGGCGGCTCCTTTGTGCGCTACCGGGTGGGGGACGTGTTCCGCTGCCTGAGGCTTCGCAACATCAAGGACGAGATTGATTTCCCCCAGTTTGAGTTCATCGACCGGGTGCCCAGCGTGATTGACATCGGCGGCTTTACCCGCATCACCCAGCGGGAAATCGAAAAGGTGCTGGAGATGTCCCGCCTCCAGGTGGCCCGGTGGAGCGCCTTTAAGGAATACGATGACAACAAGCACGCCTATCTCCAGATGTTCATCGAGCTGCCGGAGGACGAAAAGGGCGCTCCTGCCAGCGCTGAGATCATCAAGGAGCATTTAAGCGTCTATTTCCGCTATTTTGATCAGGACTATCAAAGCCTTAAAAAGCTGATCAAGGTGGAGCCGCTGAAGGTCTCCGTGGTGCCCAAGGGCTCCTTCCAGCGTTTTGAGGAGTACACGGGGCATTCGCTGCGCAAAATCAATCCGCCGGCCGCTGACATCGTGGATTTCAGGGGCGTTTGCGGGCTGGAACGGAAGGGGGGAAGCAACGCGTGGCAGTAAACCATATTCTCTTTGTTGCCATCCCCACGGTTGCGCTGCTGCTCAACCTCTATTTGCTGCTCATCTGCATCAGCGCCAAGAAAAACAAGCTGATCTACGCCTTTATGTGGCTGGTGATCGCTTTTTCCGCCTGGACCGGGGGCTCCGCCGGCATGCGTGCCATGCTTTTCCCCGGGGTGCGCTTCTGGTATGACGTGTCCATGGTCGGAATTTTCAGCACGCCCTTTCTGCTGTATAGCTTTATTCACCACTACACCAATCAAAAGGGCAGCTTTATCCTGATCAGCATTGGTGTCGGCTGGCTGATTTTGGTCATGCTTCAGCTGTCGGATGTGTTCATCAAACTGCCCGAGGTGACCGCCC
>DAISYX010000003.1:0-29452 GCA_036825095.1 Clostridia bacterium
CCGAAGCCAAGACCACCTACGGCCGCCTGGGCGTGAAGGTGTGGATTTACAAGGGACAGGTGCTGCCCCAGGCCAAGAAGCGCCAGGGCGCCGCCCCCCGTGTCGAAGGAGGCAAATAAGCCATGTTAATGCCAAAACGCGTCAAGCGCCGCAAGGTATTCCGCGGCCGCATGAAGGGCAAGGCCAACCGCGGCAACGTCATCGCCTATGGCGAGTACGGCCTGGTGGCCATGGCCCCCAGCTGGATTACCAGCCAGCAGATCGAGGCCGCCCGTATCGCCCTCACCCGCTATACCCGCCGCGGCGGGCAGGTGTGGATCAAGATTTTCCCCGACAAGCCTGTCACGGAAAAGCCCGCTGAGACCCGCATGGGCTCCGGCAAGGGCTCGCCCGAATACTGGGTGGCCGTGGTGAAACCGGGCCGGGTGCTCTTTGAGGTCGCCGGGATTGAGGAAGCAGTCGCCCGGGAAGCCCTCCGCCTGGCCGCCAACAAGCTGCCCGTGAAGTGCAAGATCTACTCCAAGGGACAGCTGGAACAAATGAATGGTGGTGACATCTGATGAAGGTGAGCGAATATTTAGCCATGAAGCCCGAAGAATTGACGGCCAAGATCGCTGAGCTGAAGACGGAGCTGTTCAACCTTCGCTTCCAGCTGGCCACCGGCCAACTGGAGAACACAATGCAGATTCAGGCGGTTAAGCGGGACATCGCCCGCGCCCTCACCGCCCAGACCCAGGCCAGAAAAAAGGCCGCTCAGGCCGGATAACCGCGAAAGGAGGCAAGATCCATGTCAGAACAAGTCAGAACCAGCAACCGCAAGACCCGGGTGGGCCTGGTGACCAGCGACAAGATGGACAAGACCTGTGTCATCACCATCACCCAGCGCTACCGCCATCCCCTCTACGGCAAGTATGTGAAGCGTCACAGCAAGCTCATGGTGCATGACCAGGACAATGCCTGCGGTGTCGGCGACACCGTCCGGGTGATGGAAACCCGGCCGCTGTCAAAGAACAAGCGGTGGCGCCTGGTTGAAATTATCGAAAAAGCGAAGTAAGCCAGTCCCATGGGGCCAGGCCCCCTGGATACCGGCATAGAAGGAGGAACCCCTTATGATCCAGCCGCAAACACGGCTTAAGGTGGCCGACAACTCCGGCGCCAAGGAAATCATGTGCATCAGGGTGCTGGGCGGCTCATTCCGCCGCTCGGGCTCCGTAGGCGATATCATCGTCGCCAGCGTGAAGTCCGCAGCGCCTGGCGGCCAGGTCAAAAAAGGAGAGGTGGTCAGGGCCGTCATCGTCCGCGTGGTCAAACAGAACCGGCGGCCCGATGGCTCCTACATCCGCTTTGACGACAACGCCGCTGTCATCATCAACGACCAGAAACAACCCCGCGGCACCCGCATCTTTGGGCCGGTGGCGCGTGAACTGCGTGAGAAGGATTACATGAAGATCGTTTCCCTCGCGCCCGAAGTGCTCTGAGGAGGCGGCGGTTATGAAAGTACATGTGAAGTCCAAGGACGAAGTCATCGTCATCGCCGGCAAGGACAAGGGCCAGAAGGGCAAGGTGCTGGCGGTTAGCCCCAAGACCGGCCGGGTCACCGTTGAAGGCGTGGCCATGGTCACCAAGCACCAGAAGTCCCGCGCCCAGGGCCAGCCCGGCGGCATCATCCGCAAAGAGGCCCCCATCGACGCGTCCAACGTGATGCTGGTCTGCCAGAAGTGCGGCAAGCCTTCCCGCGCCGGCCGGAAGATCCTGGACGACGGCAAGAAAATCCGCACCTGCAAAAAGTGCGGCGAACAGATTGACTGATAAAGGAGGAACGGCAACATGGCAAGCCGCTTAAAGGAAAAATACCAGGCCGAAGTCGTCCCTGCCCTAAAGCAGCGGTTCGGCTACGCAAACCCCATGCAGGTGCCCAAGCTGGCCAAGATCGTGATCAACATGGGCCTGGGCGACTGCAAGGACAACGCCAAGGCGCTGGAGAACGCGGTGGACGAGCTCACCCAGATCTCCGGGCAAAAGCCCATGGTTACCCAGGCCAAGAAATCAATCGCCAACTTCAAGCTCCGCGAGGGCATGAATGTGGGCGCCAAGGTCACCCTGAGGGGAACCCGGATGGAGGAGTTTTTTGACAAGCTGGTCTCCATCGCCCTCCCCCGCGTGCGCGACTTCCGCGGCGTTTCCGCCAAGGCCTTTGATGGCCGGGGCAACTATGCCCTGGGCGTCAGGGAGCAGCTGATCTTTCCGGAGATCAACTACGACAAGGTGGAACAGATCCGCGGCATGGAGATGATTTTCGTGACCACTGCCCAAACCGACGAGGAAGCCAAAGAGCTGCTGAGTCTTCTGGGCATGCCGTTCGCGCAGTAAGGGAGGAAGAAGACAACATGGCAAAAACCAGCATGCGCATCAAACAAGCCCGCCCCGCGAAGTACTCAACCCGCGCCTACACGCGCTGCCGCATCTGCGGACGCCCCCATTCAGTGCTCAGGCGCTATGGCATCTGCCGCATTTGCTTTAGAGAGCTGGCCTACAAGGGCCAGATTCCCGGCGTCCGCAAGGCGAGCTGGTAAGCGAAAGAACGCAAAGGAGGTTCCCCCATGGTCGTGAATGATCCCATTGCCGATATGCTGACCCGCATCCGCAACGCGCAGATCGCCAAGCATGACACGGTAACAATCCCCGCCAGCAACGCCAAGAAGGCCATTGCCAGGATTTTGCTGGACGAGGGTTACATCAAAAACTACGAAAAGGTTGACAACGGCGTTCAGGGCGAGATCAAGCTGACGCTTAAGTACGTCAACGACAAGCAGCAGCCCGTTATCGCCGGCCTGAAGCGCATCTCAAAGCCGGGGCTTCGGGTATACGCCCGCTGCGAGGACCTGCCCCGAGTGCTGGGCGGCCTGGGGGTGGCGATCATCTCCACCTCAAAGGGCCTGATGACCGACAAAAAAGCGCGCCAGGGCAACCTGGGCGGCGAAGTGCTGGCCTACATCTGGTAAACTGATCACGCATTGGAGGTAGAAACATGTCTCGTATCGGAAAGCTTCCGATCACCGTGCCCAAGGGCGTGACAGTGACCGTGGATGACAAGAACCAGGTCGTCGTCAAGGGCCCCAAGGGCACCCTTTCCCAGCAGGTGAATCCGGATATCACCCTCAGCCAGGACGAAGGCGTCCTGACCTTGAACCGCCCCAGCGATTCCAAGCCCCACAAGGCCCTTCACGGCCTGTACCGGACGCTTGTGAACAACATGGTGGTGGGCGTCACCGAAGGCTTTTCCAAAACCCTTCTGCTGGTGGGCACCGGCTACCGGGCCCAGGTGGAAGGCAAAAAGCTGACGCTGAATGTGGGCTATTCCCACCCCATCATCTTTGAAGCCCCCGCCGACACCGAGTTTGAGACCCCCAACGCCACCACCGTGGTGGTCAAGGGCATCAACAAGCAGGTGGTGGGCGCTCTGGCCGCGGACATCCGCGCCACCAGGCCGCCGGAGCCCTATCTGGGCAAGGGCGTCAAGTACGACAACGAACGCATCCGCCGCAAGGAAGGCAAGACCGGCAGCTAATAGGAAGGGAGTGAACGCATATGTTCAAAAAGCGCGACCGTAACAAAGTCCGTCAGATTCGTCACGCACGCGTCCGCAAGAAAGTAAGCGGCACGCCCGGGATGCCGCGTCTGTGCGTATTTCGCAGCAATACCAAGATATATGCCCAGATTATTGACGATTCCAAGGGCATCACCCTGGTGCAGGCGTCCAACCTGGACCCGGCGCTCAGGGAGCAACTCAATGACCTCAACAAAACCGGCGCCTCCAAGGCCGTCGGCAAGCTGGTGGGGGAGCGGGCCCTTAAGGCCGGCATTGACCGGGTGGTTTTTGACCGCGGCGGCTATGCCTATGCCGGCAGGGTTGCTTCCCTGGCGGACGGCGCCCGCGAAGCCGGGCTTAAATTCTAAGGGAGGAAGCTTTTGATGCAACGCAGAGACAGAGACAGCAGAGGCCGTCGGGACCGGGACCGTGACCGCGAAGAGCAGAGCGAATTTAAAGAGAAATTAGTCAGCATCAACCGCGTCGTCAAGACCGTCAAGGGCGGCAGAAACTTCCGTTTCACGGCGCTGGTTGTGGTGGGTGACGGGGCAGGGCGCGTGGGCGCCGGCATGGGCAAGGCCGCGGAAATTCCGGAGGCCATCAGAAAGGCCAACGAGTCCGCCAAAAAGAACCTGATCACCATCCCCCTGACGGGCACCACGGTGCCCCATGCCACCACGGGCTATTTTGGCACCGGCAAGGTGGTTATCCTCCCGGCGCCGGAAGGCACGGGCGTCATCGCCGGCGGCGCTGCCCGCGCGGTGCTGGAGCTGGCCGGGGTCAAGGACATCCGCACCAAGTCCTTTGGCACCAGCAACCCCATTAACACCGTGAAGGCCACCATTGAGGGGCTGAAACTTCTGCGCTCCCCGGAGCAGGTGGCAAAGCTCCGCGGAAAAACCGTGGAAGAGATCCTGGGTTAAGGAGGCCGCGATGAAACTGCAGATTACACTGACTAAATCCCCCATCGCCAGGCTGGAAAAGCAGATCCGCACCATTGAGGCGCTGGGTCTGCGCAAGATCGGCCAGACGGTGGTCAAAGAGGACAACCCCTGCGTCCGCGGCCAGATCTTCCGGGTCCGGCACATGGTCAAGGTGGAAGAAATCGAAGAGTGAAGTGATAGGAGGATGTCCTCATGAAATTGCATGACTTAAAACCGGCCCCCGGGTCCACCAAGACGCCCAAGCGCCTTGGACGCGGCATCGGCAGCGGCCTGGGAAAGACCTCCGGCAAGGGCCACAAAGGCGCCAAGGCCCGCTCCGGCGGCGGCAAGGCTCCGGGCTTTGAGGGCGGCCAGATGCCCCTCACCCGCCGGGTGCCCAAGAGCGGCTTCACCAACATCTTCCGCAAGGAGTACGCCACGGTGAAGCTAGAAAGCTTGGAACAGCAGTTCGAAGCGGGCGCCACGGTGACCGTGGACGCGCTGAAGGAAGCCGGGCTGGTCAAAAAGACGCTTGCGGGCGTGAAGATTCTGGGCAACGGCGAAATCACCAAACCCCTCACCGTCCAGGTGCACCGCTTCACAGCCTCTGCCAAAGAAAAGATCGAGAAGGCAGGCGGAAAGGCCGAGGTGCTCTGAGATGTGGGATACGCTGCGCAACGCCTGGAAGGTACCTGAGCTTAGGAAAAAGATTCTCTACACCTTCATGATGCTGCTGGTCTACCGGCTGGTGAGCGTGGTGCCCGTGCCGGGCATCAATGCCAGCGTCGTCCAGGAGGTGGCCGGCGCCTACGACATGCTGGGCCTGGTCAACATGATGACCGGTAACGCTTTTAGCCAGATGACCGTGATGGCCATGGGCATCACCCCCTACATCAACGCCAGCATTATCATTCAGCTGCTCACCGTGGCCATCCCGGCCCTTGAGCGGCTGCAGAAGGAAGGCGGCGAAGAGGGCAAGGAGAAGCTCAACAAGATCACCCGTTACTCCACCGTGGTGCTGGCGGCCATCCAGGCCATCGGCATTATCGCGGCGCTTAACAGCGGCACCACCGCCGGGGGCGAGCGCGTGCTCAGGGAAGGTTATGACGGCTTCTTCGGCCTGCTTTCCATCGGCGTCATTATGGCGGCCGGCACCTCCTTTGCCATGTGGATCGGCGAGCGGGTGACTCAGAAGGGCATCGGCAACGGCATTTCCCTGCTGATCTTCGCCGGCATCATTTCAAACCTCTTCTCCGGCATTCTCACCGCCTTTACCGACGTGCTGGGCATCACCCAGTATGGCGGCACGGTGAGCAGCTTCCTGATTCTGATCGTGACGGCGCTGGTGATCATCACCGTGGTCACCTTTGTGGACCTGGGCGAGCGGCGCATCCCCGTGCAGTATGCCAAGCGGGTGGTGGGCCGGAAGATGTACGGCGGGCAGTCCACCCACATCCCGATGAAAATCGTGTCTGTGGGCGTGCTTCCCCTGATCTTCGCCTACTCCTTCATGGCATTCCCTGGCACCATCATCGCCATGTTCGGGCCCAACTCCGGGGCTTACACCTGGTGGAACACCTACATGCATCAGTCAGCGCCCCTGAACCTTGCGGTGACGGCGCTTCTGATCCTGGCGTTCACCTACTTCTATGCCTCCATCTCCTTTAACCCCCAGGACATCGCCAAGAACATCCAGCAGCAGGGCGGCAACATCCCGGGCATCCGCTCCGGGCAGAACACCGTGGCCTTCCTGAGCCGGATCGCAAAACGGCTGACCCTGTTTGCAGCTTTCTTCCTGGCCGCTCTGGCCACGCTTCCCACGCTTTTGTCCGTGTGGCAGAACGTGCAGATTCCTTTCGCGGCCTCCTCCATGCTCATCGCGGTTTCCGTGTCGCTGGAGACGGTGCGTCAGGTGGAAGCCCAGCTGGTCATGCGCAACTACAAGGGCTTCCTGTAAGGGACGCCCGGAGGAGGCGGTATGAACATCATTTTCCTTGGCGCGCCGGGTGCCGGCAAAGGCACCCACGCCGCGCGCCTGATGGCGGAAAAGGGTTTTCCGCAAATCTCCACCGGGGATATGCTGCGCCAGAACATCGCTGAGGGCAGCGCCCTGGGCCTGGCCGCCAAGGGCTACATCGACGCGGGAGAACTGGTGCCCGACGAGGTGGTCATCGGCATGGTCCGGGAGCGCCTGGCCCAGCCGGATGCCCAGAACGGCTTTGTGCTGGACGGCTTTCCCCGCACCGTCAGCCAGGCCATCGCCCTGGAGGAGCTGGTCCGGATTGACGTGGTGCTCAACCTTAAGGTCACCCAGCAGACGGTGCTTGAGCGCCTGGGCGGCCGGCGCATCTGCGCCGCCTGCGGCAAGGTGTTTCACGCGTCCCGCCTTCAGGACGACCAGGTCTGCCCCCTGTGCGGCGGCCAGCTGATTCAGCGGGCGGACGACAAGCCGGAGACCATCCTGCACCGCCTGGAGGTCTACCGGGAGCAGACGGAGCCCTTGATCGCGCATTACCAAAAAACCGGGCTGCTGAAAAGCGTCCAGGTGGACGGGGAAGCGGAGAAAAACTACCAGGACATCATGAAGGCGCTGGGGATATAAGATGATTTCCATCAAAAGCCCAGCGCAGCTGGAGAAAATGCGGCGGGCGGGCAGCCTGCTGTACGAGGTGATGCAGAAGCTCCAGGAGGTGGTGCGCCCGGGGGAGAGCACCGCGGCCATTGACGCCTACGCGGAGGAGCTGATCCGCCGCAACGACGCGACGCCCTCCTTCCTGAACTACCGGGGCTTTCCGGCCTCCATCTGCGCGTCCATCGATGACGAGGTGGTCCACGGCATCCCCTCGGATCATGTGATCCTTCGGGAAGGGAGCATCCTGAGCATTGACTGCGGGCTGATTTTAGACGGATGGCAGGCGGACAGCGCCATCACCGTGCCAGTGGGTGAGATTTCAGAAAGCCTCAAGCGCCTCATCGAGGTCACCCAAAACAGCTTCTTTGAGGGGGCCCGGATGGCCATGGCCGGCAACCGGGTGGGGGACATCGGCCACGCGGTGCAGACCCTGGTGGAGGGCCGGGGCTACGGGGTCATCCGTGACCTGACGGGCCACGGCATCGGCCGCAACATGCATGAGGACCCGGCGGTCCCCAACTTCGGCGAACCGGGCCAGGGGCCCAGGCTCAGGCCGGGCATGACCCTGGCGATAGAGCCCATGATCTCCCTGGGCGGCTGGCATGTGAAGCAGATGGATGACGGCTGGACCATCAAGACCCTGGACGGCTCCCCCTGCGCCCATTATGAGCACACGGTGGCCGTCACGGACGGGCTTCCCGAAATCCTCACCCTGCCCGGGTTTATCTGGGAATAGGCGGGGAAAACATGAAGCCGGAGATCAAGCCGGGCTTGGCCGTTATCTCACGCATGGGGCGTGACAAGGGCAGGGTTTTTGTGGTATTATGTGAGGTGGACGCTGATTTTGTTTTGGTGGCTGATGGGCGCGGACGAAGCGTGCACAGCCCCAAGCGCAAACGGCGCAAGCATCTCATGCCCACAAGCCATGAGTTTCCGGAAATTACCGCCCTCAATGAGCAGGGCAGGCTGACCGACCATGCGCTGCGAATGGCTCTCAACCGCCTGCAGGATTCCTTATTATCAGACCAAGCCTAAAGGAGGCAAGTTTGTCCAAAAGCGATGTCATTGAAATCGAAGGCAGAGTGATTGAAGCGCTGCCCAACGCCATGTTTTCCGTGGAACTGCCCAACGGGCACCGCATCATGGCGCACATCTCCGGCAAAATGCGCATGCACTTCATTCGCATCTATCCGGGAGATCGGGTTACCATCGAGCTCTCCCCTTATGATCTAACGCGCGGCCGGATCACCTGGCGCAGCAAGAACTAAGCGAACTGAGGAGGTTAACCCCACATGAAAGTCCGTCCTTCCGTGAAGCCGATCTGCGAAAAATGCAAGATCATCAAGCGCAAAGGCCATGTGATGGTCATTTGTGAGAACCCGAAGCATAAGCAAAAGCAGGGCTGAGGGGTTATTCCGCGTGGATCGCCATGCGGGCGGCTGCCGGGGGCCAGCTCCCGGACCGTGTGGCGCCAGGATATTGTTGTTTAAGCCGGGGATCGGCCCGGCCGCCCATTTCGAAGAGCAGAGATAAATTTGGAGGTGTTTCCAGCACATGGCACGTATAGCGGGTGTTGACCTGCCCAGAGACAAGCGGGTGGAAATCGGCCTGACCTACATTTTCGGCATTGGCCTCACCACAAGCAAGAAGATCCTGGCCGAGACAGAAATCAGCCCGGACACCAGGGTCAGGGATTTGACCGAGAACGACATTTCAAAACTGCGCGATTATATCGAGCATCACGTGAAGGTGGAGGGTGACCTGCGCCGTCAGGTGAGCATGGACATCAAGCGCCTGGTTGAGATTGGCTCCTACCGCGGCATCCGGCACCGCCGCAGCCTTCCGGTGCGGGGGCAGAACACCAAGCAGAACGCGCGCACGCGCAAAGGCCCCAAGCGCCAGGTGACCGGGCGTAAGAAGGCCAACCGCTAAGCATTAAGAGATTTGGCCCATCTGGGCACGGAGGAAAGAATGGCAAAAGCCAAGCTTAAAAAGGTATCGCGCCGGCGCCGTGAGAAGAAACTCGTGGAGCGCGGCATCGTGCATATCAAATCATCGTTCAACAACACCATTGTCACCATCACGGACACCCAGGGCAATGCCCTTTCCTGGGCGTCTTCCGGCGGCATGGGTTTCAGGGGCAACAAAAAGTCCACGCCATTTGCCGCCCAGACCGCGGCGGAGACCGCTGCCCGGGCAGCGGCCGAGTTTGGCATGCGCACGGTGGATGTGTATGTGAAGGGGCCCGGCTCCGGCCGTGAGGCCGCCATCCGCTCCCTGCAGACTGCGGGGCTTGAGGTCACCATGATTAAAGACGTGACCCCCATTCCCCACAACGGCTGCCGCCCGCCCAAGCGCAGAAGAGTGTAAGAAGGAGGTTCCGTCAAGATGGCAAGAAACACCGGTTCGGTATGCCGCATGTGCCGTCGTGAGGGCACCAAGCTCTTTCTGAAGGGCGAGAAATGCTTCTCACAGAAATGCCCCGTGGCCAAGCGCCCCACCCCTCCCGGCCAGCACGGCCACGCCCGCCAGCGCAAGATGAGCGAGTACGGCCTGCAGCTGCGCGAAAAGCAGAAGGCGCGCCGCGCTTACGGGCTTTTGGAAACCCAGTTCCGCCGCACCCATGACAAGGCCCTGAAGATGAAGGGCGTCTCCGGCGAGAACCTGCTCCAGCTTTTGGAGCGCAGGCTGGACAACGTGGTCTACCGCGCCGGGCTGGCTAATTCCAGGCCCCAGGCCCGTCAGCTGGTCAACCACGGCCACTTCCTGGTGAACGGCCGGAAGGTGGACATCCCCTCCTACATCGTGGACGAGGGCGACGTCATCACCGTGCGCGAGACCAGCAAAACCAGCGAGCTGTTCAAGGCCGCCCGCGAGGGCAGCGCCCGCATCCTGCCCAAGTGGCTCAGCTGCATTCCTGAGGAGCTGAAGGCCACCGTGGGATCCCTGCCTGAGCGCAGCGACATCGACTTTGCGCTTCAGGAGAACATGATCATTGAGTTCTACTCCCGCTAACCCGTCGCTTTAGTACCCTTACTGATGCGTGAAGAGAGAGGAGAAGAGCTGTGACCATGGAAGCCATCAGCCCGCGGATAGAGCGGGTTGCCCATCGGGAAGACGAGTTTTACGGCCACTTTGAGGTGGAGCCGCTGGAGCGCGGCTTTGGGCATACGCTGGGGAACGCGCTAAGGCGCGTGCTACTCAGTTCCCTGCCGGGCGCTGCTGTCACCAGCGTGAATATCGAAGGTGTGCAGCATGAGTTTTCCACCATCCCCGGCGTCAAGGAAGACGTCACCGAAATTATTTTGAACCTGAAGGAGCTCTCTGTCAGGCTGCATGTGGATGCGGTCAAACAGGTGGAGATCATCGCGGAAGGCCCCGCCGTTGTAACCGGAGGGGACATCCGGGTGGACAGCGAGGTGGAGGTGGTTAACCCCGACCTGCACATCGCCACCCTGGCGGAAGGCGCCAAACTGCACATGACGCTCACCATTGAGCAGGGGCACGGCTATGTGTCCGCCGAGCGCAACAAGATGAGCGCCATGCCCATCGGGGTTATCCCCATGGACGCGATTTTCACCCCCATGCGCAAGGTGAACTACACCGTGGAAGACACCCGTGTGGGCCAGATCACGGACTATGACAAGCTGGTGCTTGAAGTCTGGACCAACGGCTCTGTGACCCCGGAGGAGGCCATCAGCATGGCCGCCAAAATCCTCACCAACCAATTGGGTATCTTTGCCCACCTCACCGACCAGCCCCTGGAGCCGGATGATGAGCCGGGTGACGCGGACGGCGCCGGCGCCAACGCGGAGATGACCATTGATGAACTGGATCTGTCTGTCCGCGCCTTCAACTGCCTCAAGCGGGCCGGCATCAACACCGTCAGCGAACTGATCCAGAAGGATCAGGAGGACATGATGAAGGTGCGCAACCTGGGCAAGAAGAGCCTGGAAGAAGTAGAGCAGAAGCTGGCCCTTTTGGGCCTGTCCCTGCGCAAGTCCGAAGAATAAGACAAGCCCACACGCTCAGGGCTAAGGAGGAACACCACAAATGGCACAGCAACGCAAGCTTGGCTTGAGCAGCGACAAGCGAAAAGCACTCATCCGCAACCAGGTTACCAGCCTCCTTTGGCATGGCCGGATTGAGACCAGCCTGGCCCGGGCCAAAGAGGTCCGCCGGGTGGCGGAGAAGATGGTTACCCTGGCCGTGCGGGAGTATGACAACACCGTGGAGGTCAAAAAAGAGTTCCACAACGAGAAGGGGCAGATCGTCTCCATCGACGTCACCAACGACGCCGCCAGCAAACTGCATGCCCGGCGCATGATCTTAAGCTATCTCTACAACCCCAAGGAGCTGCGCAAAGACGACGAGTCCCGCAGCGAATACCGGGAGCGCACCAGGGATGTGAAGCATCCGGTGGTGGAGAAGCTGTTTAGGGAGTACGGCCCCAAGTACCGCAAGCGCAACGAGGAAAAGAACAGCGCCGGCGGCTACACCCGCATCTACAAGCTGGGCCCCCGCCGGGGCGACGCCTCCGAGCGCGTGCTCATCGAGATGGTCTAAGCTTTAGTCTCTGCTTAAAAGGTGCCTCCGGGCACTTTTTTTGTTGCGGAAAAACGCCCCTTGCCAGCTGCCGGGCGCTTTGCTATACTCAAACGAGAACACATGTTCTTATTTGAAGGGATGATGAGATGGACCTGGAAGAAAAGCTGGGGATCTTGACGGACGCGGCCAAGTATGACGTGTCCTGCGCGTCCAGCGGCGCTGAGCGCAAGGGCCAGAAGGGCGGCATGGGCAATGCGGCCTTAGGCGGTATCTGCCACAGCTGGACGGCGGACGGCCGCTGCGTCAGCCTGCTTAAGCTGTTGTACACCAACGCCTGCATCTATGACTGCAGCTACTGCGTCAACCGGCGCAGCAACGACCTGCCCCGGGCCAGCTTTACCCCCCGGGAGGTGGCGGAGCTCACCATGGCCTTCTACCGGCGCAACATGATCGAGGGGCTGTTTTTAAGCTCCGCCGTGGCCCTAAGCCCCGACCGCACCATGGAGCGGCTGATCCGGGTGGCGGAGATTCTGCGCCATCAGGAGCGCTTTATGGGCTATCTCCATATGAAGATCATCCCCGGGGCCAGCCCTGAATTGGTGCGCCGGCTGGGCTATCTGGCGGACCGGGTGTCAGTGAATGTGGAATTTGCCACCGCGCGGGAGCTGGCGCTGCTGGCGCCGGACAAACAGCCGGAGGGGATCAGGCGCAATATGCTCTCTATCAGAGAGCGCCAGCTGGAGCTGCTGCCAAGCCTTTACCGGGGCCCAAGGCCCCCCGCCTTTGTGCCGGCCGGCCAGTCAACCCAGATGATCGTGGGGGCGGGGGACAGCGATGACCGGGAGATATTAACAAGGGCGCAGTCCCTTTATCAGGGGGTAGGCATGAAGCGGGTGTACTACTCCGCCTATGTGCCGGTGAACCAAAAGGCGGAAGGGCGCCTGCCGCCGCCCATGCTTCGGGAGCACCGGGTGTATCAGGCGGACTGGCTGATGCGCTTCTACGGCTTTGAGGCGGAGGAGATCCTGGGCCGGCGGCGTTTTCTGGACGCCCGGGTGGACCCCAAGTGCGCCTGGGCGGTGGACAACTACCACCTTTTTCCGCTGGATGTGAACACCGCCCCCCGGGAGATGCTGCTTCGGGTGCCCGGGTTTGGGCCAAAGACGGTGCAGCGCATTTTGGCCGCGCGGCGCCAGGCGGCCCTCAGCTATGATTCCCTGGGGAAAACCGGGGCGGTGATGCGCCGGGCCTGCTATTTTGTTCAGGCCAGGGGGCGCAGGCTTTATCCTCTGCCGGAGGATGGAACTGAGGTGTACCGCGCCCTGGCAGGGCAGGATAAGGAGGCCGCGGTGCAGCTCTCCTTTTTGGAGGCGGCTGATGCGCTGGGTGTTTGACGGCAGCTTTGAGGGGCTGATGAGCCTGGTGTTTGACAGCTGGGGCAGCCGTCACCAGATAAGCGAGGTCTGCCCGGAGGCGGAGTCAGAAAGCCTTCTGCCCGCCCAGCGCCCTGCCGCCGACGGGGAAAAGGCCCGCCGGGTGGTGGCCTGTATCAAGCGCCGCCTGGGCGAAAGCTTTCTTATCATGGTGCGGGAGGCCTTTCTTTCCGCAAGAAAAGAGCGCTTCACCGCCATTGTAAAAACCATCCACCTGGCCTGTCAGCGTGGCCCTGAGGCGCTTGATCTGCTGGAAGCGGAGGTGCTGGCTTTTTTGACCTGCCGTCAGGAGGTGAGCCGGGAGGCCCATCGTTTCCTGGGCCTGATGCGCTTTAGCCAGCTGGCAGACGGCAGCCTCCTGGCGGTGTTCGCCCCGCGCCACCATGTGCTGCCGCTGGTGCTGCCCCATTTTGCGGATCGCTTTCCGGAGGAAAAGCTGATCATCTTTGACGAAGGGCGGCAGGTGGCCGGCCTTTGCGACAGGGGCGCGCTGCAGCTGGTGCGGGTGCATGTCCTTATCCCCCAGTACTCCCAGGGAGAGGAGGCCCTCCAGGACTTGTGGCGGGTGTTTTTTAAGCATTTGGCGATTAAGGAGCGGAACAACTCCCGGCTTCAGCAGCAGCATCTGCCCAAATACACCTGGGCGCATCTGCCGGAGATGCGGGATATGCCTTGCAAACCCTGGCAGGAAAGGCTATGATGCCCCTAATATGGACAGGGAGGCTGAAAAATGAAAAAGGTGCTGCTGTACGGGATGACCGGGGAGAAGATGTGCTTTATGCATGTGCTGCTAAACGCCGTGGATTTAAGCGGGGCCGGGCATGAGGTGCGGGTGGTGTTTGAAGGCTCTTCTGTGAAGCTGCCGCCCGTTTTTGAGCAGGAAAAGAACCCCGTCTACCTAAAGGCCAAGGAGAGGGGGCTTCTGGCCGGGGTCTGCCTGGCCTGCTCCAAAACCCTGGGCGTGTATGATGAAAACCTGGCCCTGGGGCTGCCCATGCTGTCTGATATGTCCGGGCACGCCGGGGTGAAGCCCTACCTTGAGGCGGGGTATGAGGTGATCAGCATCTAAAGCGCATGAAACAGTTTTTTTCACGCCTCCTGCGGCGCAACCGCCTGCTGGGCACGCTGCTTGATCTGCGGGGCAATGCCCGCTACTGCCTGATTTTAGAGCCGCTGTGGGGCGTTCCCAACACGCTGTATGTGCCCCTGGTGTCCAAGTACATGGAGGCGCTGGGGCTAAGCCCCCTTGAAATCGGCGCGGTGATCACGGTGAACCTGCTAAGCCAGATGGGGGCGGCCGCCTTTGGCGGCGCCTGGACGGACCGGCTGGGCCGCAGGCGCACCACCTTCCTGTTTGACCTGGTGGCCTGGTCCCTGCCCTGCCTGCTGTGGACCTTTGCCCAGGGTTTTGCCTGGTTTTTGGCGGCGGCGCTGTTGAACGGCCTCTGGCGGGTGACGGAGACCTCCTGGAGCCTTCTGATGGTGGAGGACGCGCCCCAGGACAAGCTGGTGAGCATCTATGCCCTGGCCACGGTGGCGGGCCTGCTGTCCGGCTTTGTGTCCCCGCTGACCAGCGTGTTGATTGGCCGGTTTTCCCTGGTAAGCACCATGCGCGGGCTTTATCTGTTTTCCTTTGTGTCCATGACCACCAAGGCCTTTTTGCTCCATAAGCTCACCCGGGAAACCAGCCTGGGGCAAAAGCGCCTGCAGGCCCTTCATGGCAAGCCCTGGCAGACCGCCATGCAGGGCACGGGCCGGGTGCTCAGGGAGATGTTTCATAACCGGCCCCTGATGCTCACCCTGGGGATCATCTCCTGCGTGCTGGCCATCCGCAGCGCCATGGAGAACTTCTGGCCCCTGCTGGTCACCGGCCCCCTTAGGGTGGGGGAGGAGCAGCTGCCCTTGCTGGCCGCCCTTAAAAACCTGGTGATGCTGGCCAGCTTTCTTCTTTTATCCCATCGCTTAAGGGCGGAGCGCTTTCGCCGCCCCATGGCCATCGCCCTGGGGCTGATGGCGGGGCTTAGCGCGATGCTTCTGGTGCTGCCGGCGCGCTTAAACTGGGCTCTGGTGCCCGGCGTGGTGGCGGAGGCCCTGGCGCTGAGCATTCTGATTCCCCTTTATTCCTCCTTGCAGATGCTGCTGTTGGACCAGCAGGAGCGGGCGCGGATGATGGGCCTGTCCCTGGCCTTTTGCCTGCTGGTCACCGCCCCCTTTGGCACCATCAACGGCATGCTCTCCCGCTGGCACGCGGCCCTGCCCATGGCGGTGTGTCTGGCCTTAAGCGTTCTGGCCCTGGCGCTGCTTAACCGGCTGGGCAAAAGCCTGAAACCGGAGCGCCTTCGGGGAGAAGCGTAGAGGCAGCCCTGCCTATTAAAGGAGAAAATCAGATAAAAACGAAAAGCCGCGCTGAAGATTCAGAACGGCTTTTCGTTCCGCTTTTGTCAGGTCTTCGAAGACCTGTCTAAACCGCTCTGGCTGAAGATGCGGGGCAAGAGCGGCCAGGGCTTCCCGGTCCTTCTCCTGTTTAATGCCTCGCTTTGGATGGATAATCACTTTGTGAAGCACATAGGCCTCCGGCAGGGGCACCTGCAGGTCGTAGCCAAAGACCTGCAGGTGGATTTTATGGCGGTCCAGCATGTGCAGGTGGCTGAGGGGCGTTGCATTGACGCCCAGATTGGTGTGCAGGGAAGGTTCCAGGCCTGCGCCCCGTTGCGCAATGAGAAACTCTATTTCCAGCCCGCCGACGGAATATATTTTGGTGACGGCGGTTAGGCTGTCCCGGGCCAGAAGGTATCCTGCCTCCTGCGCGATGGCGGAAAGCGAAATTTTATCCCGGGGTTTTCGCATATTCTCAATCAAAAAATCGATATCAAGGGTGCGGAGGCTGGCGGAAAAGCCGGGAAGCAGGCCTGATTGGGCATAGATATACTCTGCCCAGCTGCCGATCAGGGTGACATAGGGCAGAGCGGCGTTTTTGCTTAACAGGTCAATAAAGGCCCAAAAATCCTGATGTGCTGGCGGGGCAGTCATTTAAGCGCCCGCCTGAGTCTGCTGACGTTATCATCCAGCGCCCGGAGGGAAGCCTGAAGCTGTCGGCGCCTCTTAATCTGCTTTTCTAATTTGGGCACCTGGTGAATCGGCAGGTATTTGCTGATGATTTTCTGGCCCTGTCGCTTTTGCAGATAATAAGCGGGCTTGTTCCGAATGTTTTTTCGGGAGATGTAGCCCAGGGGCAGGTCTTTTAGCTCCAGCTCTATGGCGGATTTAACCCGGAGGGCACGTTCCAGTTCCTCCTGAAGCACATCATGCAGCGCGGACATTGATCTTCCTCCCGTCGCAACCTACAAAATTTGATTTTGAGATATTGTAGGTTGAAACCATCTTAACACCAATGCAACCTACAAGTCAATGGTTGGCAAATAATGTAGGTTGCGCGGCGTTTCCTCAGAACCCCGCGGCTTCATCAATGGCCTGGAGCTCCTGGGCGGAAAAGGCGGGCGCTTCCTGGGCCTTTATACAGTCCCTGATCTGGCTTAGCCTGCTGGCGCCGATGATCACCGAGGAAGTGACCGGGTCCTTGTGCAGCCAGGAGATGGCCATCTGGGCCAGGCTTTGGCCCCGGGCCTGGGCGATCTGGTTGAGGGCGGAGATTTTGTTGAGGGTGGCCTCGTCGATCTGGTTGGGGTTTAGGAACATGCTTTTGCCAGCCGCCCGGGAATCCGCCGGGATGCCGCCCAAATAGCGGTTGGTGAGCAGGCCCTGGGCCAGAGGGGAGAAGGGGATGGCCCCCACCCCTTTTTCTGCCAGCAGCTGATAAAGGCCTTCCTCAGGCGTCCGGTCTAAGATATTGTAGCGGGGCTGGTGGATCAGGCAGTGGATGCCCATCTGGCGCAATAGATCAATCGCCTGGGCGGCGCGCTCGGGCCCGTAGTTGGAGATGCCCACATACAAGGCCTTGCCCTGGCGCAGCGCTTGGGCCAGGGCGCCCATGGTCTCCTCAAGGGGCGTTTCCGGGTCCGGCCTGTGGGCATAGAAGATGTCCACATACTCAAGGCCCATGCGCTTAAGGCTTTGGTCCAGGCTGGCCAGCATCTGCTTGCGGCTGCCCCACTCCCCATAGGGGCCCTCCCACATGAGGTAGCCGGACTTGGTGGAGATGATCAGCTCATCCCGGTAGGGGGCCAGGTCCTCCTTCAGGATCCGGCCAAAGGTGGTCTCAGCGCTGCCGGGGATGGGCCCGTAGTTGTTGGCCAGATCAAAATGGGTGATGCCTAAGTCAAAGGCGCCCAGCACCATCTCCCGGGAGTTGTCGTGGGGGAACTGGCTGCCGAAGTTGTGCCACAGCCCCAGGGACACGTAGGGAAGCCTGAGGCCGCTTCTGCCCACCCTGTTGTATGCCATGGCGTCATAGCGGCGTTTGTCTGCCTGATACATCCTGATCGCCTCCTGTATTGCGAAAACCGCGTATTATGTTGAATATACCCGGTTTTTCGGGTATACTCCAGAAAAATCATCGGTGCCAGGCACAAAAAGGAGCGAACATGAAACTGGTTTCCTGGAACGTCAATGGCTTCAGGGCGGTATTGGGCAAGGGCTTTGATGAGAGTTTCATCGCCCAGGACGCGGATATTTTCTGCCTGCAGGAAACCAAGATGAAGGAGGGCCAGGCGGTCTATGACCCGCCGGGCTACCAGGTCTACTGGCATTCCGCCCAGCGGGCCGGCTATTCCGGCACCGCGGTGTTCACCCGCCTTATGCCCAATCAGGTGTTGCTGGGCATTGAGGGGGATCATCTGGACGAGGGCCGGGTGATGACCCTGGCTTTTGATGACTTTTTCCTGGTCAACGCCTATGTGCCCAACGCCCAGCCGGAACTGAAGCGCCTTCCCTACCGCATGGCCTTTGAAGATGCCATGCGGGGACACCTGGGCGCCCTGGCGGCGCAGAAGCCTGTCATCTACTGCGGCGACCTGAACGTGGCCCATCAGGAGATCGACCTGCGCTACCCTAAGGCCAACCGCTTCAACCCCGGCTTTTCCGATGAGGAGCGCGCCAAGATGACCGAGCTTTTGGGCTCCGGCTTCACGGACACCTTCCGCCACCTCTATCCGGATCTCAAGGATGCCTACAGCTGGTGGAGCTATCGCTCAAACGCCAGGGCCTCCAACGCCGGCTGGCGGATTGACTACTTCCTGGTCTCAAAGGACCTGGACGGGCATATCAAAGAGGCCACCATCCAAAACCAGGTGTACGGCTCGGACCACTGCCCGGTGACCCTGACGCTTTCCTTCTAAGCCCGTTTTTTGCATCAAATCAAAGAATGTGGTATGGTTAAACATGCTTCCCGGAAAAGAGATGAGCGTCCGGGTCGGGGATGCAGCTTTCCCCGGAAGAATGATTTTGAGGTGAACGATATGACAAAAGCGACGGATTCATTGCGGATAAAGATTGAAGCTCGGGAGCCCATGAGCAAAAGCGGCGTTAAAAACCTGCGCAAATCGGGCTATCTGCCCGCTTCCATGTCCGCCCGGGGGGAAGACTCCCTGTCCTTCTCCATCAAACAAGACGATCTGACCCGCTCCCTGAACCAAAACGGCCGGATGGCAGTCTTTAGGCTGGCCCTGGGCCGGAAGACCTATAACGCCATGCTTAAGGAAGTGCAGTATGCCCCCGTCACCCGGGAATGCCTGCACGTCACCTTCCAGCGCATCGCCCTGGACGAGGTGACCAAGGCGGACGTGGCTGTGCGCCCCCTGGGGCGTGAGGACATCGCCCACCGGAAGCTGGAGTTCCTCCAGCACCTGGACACCCTGCCGGTGGCGGGCCTGCCCACGGATATCCCCAACGCCATTGAGGTGGACGTCTCCCAGATGGAGGCGGGGGACAACCTGACGGTGCAGGACCTCACCCTGCCGGAGGGCATCACCACGGACCTGGAGCCGGACCGGGTGATCTTTACGGTCAGCCATCCCCGCACCCAGGAGGAGGCCCCGGCTGAGGCCGCTGACGGCGCGGAGGACGAGGCCGCCCCGGCAGCTGAGGCGGAATAAGCCAGGCAAAGCCATTAAAAAACCACCGGGCGCTGATTATGCACCCGGTGGTTTTTTGGCGTTCCGCCCTTTTATTTATTCGTTCATCTCGTTGTTCAGCGCCACCGCTTCATCCACCCACTCATAGAAGAGGCCTTCCTCAACCACCGTGGCGATGATGGCGTTGAGGGCTTCCAGCAGCTCCGGCTCACCCTTGGGAACGGCCGCCGCGATGCCGGAGGAGACATAGTCAAACTTGGCTTCGCAGATCACCAGGTCCGGGTAGTTGGCCACATACTGGTCCGCCACCACGGAGGCCAGGGCCAGGCCGCTTACCTTTTTGGTCAGAAGCTCCATGATGCCATCCGGAATCAGGGCGATCAGCTGCATTTCGCTGTCCGGCAGCTGCTCTGTCACCAGGGTCTGCTGCAGGGTGCCGTTCTGGGCGGCCACCTTCTTGCCGGCAAAGTCTGCCAGGGTTTTGATGTTGTCCACATCGTCCTTATGGATGAGGATGACCTGATTGGTCTCGTTATAGTAGATGTTGGTGAAGTCCATGCTGGAAAGGCGCTCAGGCGTCGGGTCCATGCCGGCGATGCCCAGGTCCACCTTGCCCGCGGCCACCGCGGCCAGCACCGCTTCAAAGCTGAAGGGCTCGATAACCAGCTCAACCCCCAACGCGTCCGCCACATAGTGGGCGAAGTCGATGTCCGCGCCCACGGGATCGCCGTCCGGGCCGGGGAACTCATAGGGGGCGTAGTCCGGGGAGGTGCCCACCACCAGCTTGCCTGCCTCTTTGATGGCATCCAGTCGGCCCGCCGCCAGGGCAAAGGTGGTAAGGGACAGGATCATGATGGCGGCCAGCAGGCCCGCAAGCAGTTTCTTCATGGGGTCATCCTCCTTGATGTGATGAGCGCAGTGTACACCCTAAGGGACTGCATGTCAATACAAAGGCATAGTAAAATTATTAATAGCAAAATAGCGCAAAAAATCAAGTATCCCATGTAATATAAAATAAAATTAAACAAAACCGCCCGTTAAAAACAAAATTAAGACAAAAATAAATGAATAATATGCACAAGCAATCCCCATCAGTACAGCCTGGAAAGCCCGAAGGGCAACAATATCATAATAATACGAAAAAACTGCATAAAGACCTGTACAAAAGGATACAATTCTGCTATGATGGGAGAAGCCTTTGCATAATCATGCAATGCGGAAAGGAAACCCATGCCTCAGATCAGTCAACGCGCCGGTCAGTTCACAGAGTCCGTTATCCGCCGGATGACCCGGGTGAGCGACCAGGTGGGCGCCATCAATCTCTCCCAGGGATTTCCGGATTTTGACCCGCCCAAGGCCCTGATGGAGGCCCTGGCGGCGGTGTCTTTCAGCGGCCCCCATCAGTATGAGGTGACCTACGGGGCGGCGGATTTCCGCCGCGCGCTGGCCAAGAAGCAGGGCGCCGCCATCGGCCGGGAGATCGATCCGGAGACGGAGATCGTGGTCACCTGCGGGGCGACTGAGGCCATGGTATGCGCCATGCTGGCTGTTATAAACCCTTCGGACAAGGTGGCGATATTCTCCCCCTTTTATGAGAACTACGGGGCGGACGCCATCATCGCGGGGGCGGAGGCGCTGTTTGTGCCCCTGTTGCTTCCGGACTTTCAGGTGGACTGGCAGGCGCTGGAGGCGGCCTTTGTTTCAGGCGCCAGGGCCCTGGTGGTGTGCAACCCCTCAAACCCCACCGGCAAGGTCTTCACCCGGGAGGAATTGATGCGGATCGGCCAGATGGCCAGGGCGCATGACGCCTGGGTCATCACCGATGAGGTGTATGAGCATATCGTGTATGAGCCCCACAGCCACCAGCGACTCTCCGGCCTTGATGGGATGTGGGATAACTGCCTGACGGTCAGCTCCCTTTCCAAAACCTACTCCATCACCGGCTGGCGTCTGGGCTATCTGATCGGGCCTGAGGCGGCGGTGGAGGCGGCGCGCAAGGTGCATGATTTCCTCACCGTGGGGGCCGCGGCCCCGCTGCAGGCGGCGGCGCTCCCGGGGCTTCTGGCGGGGCCGGACTACTACCGGGGCCTGAGGGATTTGTATGCGCAAAAGCGGGAGATCTTCCTTCAGGGCCTCACTGACATCGGCCTTCCCCACACCAGGCCGGAGGGCAGCTACTTTGTGATGGCGGATGTCAGCCGGTATATGGACTTGCCCCGCTTTAAGGGCTTTGATGACCTGGCTTTTTGTGAACACCTCACCCGGCATATCGGCGTGGCCGCGGTGCCTGGCGCCAGCTTTTTCTCCGGCACTCAGAGAACCGGGCTGATGCGCCTGCATTTTGCCCGCAGCGAGGCCAGCCTGCTGGAGGCAATCAGCCGGCTGTCCCGGCTCAATGACCTATGAGCAAGCCGGCTGTTTCCCCGTCCACTGCCCTTTTGGCCCACCCGCCTTGCAGCGTGGGGCCGGACGCCTATCTTCATGTGGCGGAGGCCCTGCGCCCCCACGGCAAAAACGCGCTGCTCATCGGGGGAAAGAGGGCCCTTGGCGCGGGCGAGCCCCTCTTAAGGGCGGCGCTAACCGGGGCGGGTGTGAGGCTTTCTGTCTGGCCGTTTTCCGGCGAGGCCACCTTAAAGGCCGCCCAAAGCGCCGCGGAGGCGGCCCGCTCCCTGGGGGCGGAGGTTATCCTGGGCATGGGCGGCGGGCGCGCCATTGACACGGCCAAGGCGGCGGCGCATTTGGCGGGGCTGCCGGTGATGGCCTTTCCCACCATTCCGGCCACCTGCGCCGGGGTGACGGCGCTGGCGGTGCTGCACCAGCCGGGCGTGGAGGGCTACGACCCCTTCCTGTTTTTGAAGGGGCCGCCGGCGCATGTGTTTTTGCACACCGGGATTTTGGCCGCGGCGCCTCCCATGTACCTGCGGGCCGGCATTGGCGACAGCCTGGCCAAGCATGTGGAGTCCGCGTTTAAGGCGGGCGGGGAGACGCTGGCCTTTGGGGACCGCCTGGGGCTGGCGACAGCCGCGTTTGGCTATGAGACCTTGATGGAGGCGGGCGCCCAGGCGCTTGAGGACGCCCGATTGTGCCTTGACACCCCGGCCTTTCGCCTGGCCTGCGAGATTTGCATCCTGAACACGGGGCTGGTGAGCCTGCTGGTGGCGGAGCGCTTCAACGGCGGGCTGGCCCACGCGCTGTATTATGTGCTGCACGAGCTGCCGGGCTTTGCGCCTCACCTGCACGGGGATGTGGTGGCCTGGGGAAGCCTTGCGCAGCTATGCCTGGACGGCAAGGCGCAAAAGGCCCAGGGGCTTTACCGCTTTCTCAAATCCCTGGGGATTCCTGATAGTCTCTCAGCCTTTGGGATGACGGCGGATTCCCCCGCTGTGATATCCCGGATGCCCCGGGTTTTGGCTCAGCCGGACATGAAAGAGGCCCCCTTCCCGGTGGATGAGGCGGCGCTGCAGGAGGTCTTAAGGCAGGCGGAAGCGCTGGCGCTTTAAGGCGAAATAAGGAGGATCAATGTTTAGCAATTTCTACCCCAACCTGGTCCGGGTGCTGGAAAAGTACTGGGGGCTGTTTTTACAGGGCGCGGGCTATACGCTGCTGCTGAGCTTTATCACGGTGCTTTTTGGCACGGTCCTGGGCTCCATCCTGGCCCTGATGCGCCGCAGCAAGCACGCGCCCCTCAGCCTTTTTGCCACCGGCTATGTGGAGGTGATCCGGGGCACGCCGCTTCTTTTGCAGCTGTACCTGTTTTACTTCATGCTGCCGGAGGTTCTGCCCATGCTGAACCTGTCCAAGTTCGCCTGCGTGTGCATCGCCCTGGTGATCAACTCCTCCGCCTACGTGTGCGAATTGGTGCGGGCGGGCATCCAGGCGGTGGACTACGGCCAGAGCGAGGCGGCCCGCACCCTGGGCCTGAGCGCCCGGCAGACGATGCTGCGCATCGTGATGCCCCAGGCGGTCAAGAACATCCTGCCGGCCCTGGGCAACGAGTTTGTCACCGTGATCAAGGAAACCTCCCTGGCCTCCACCTTTTTTGTGGGGGATCTGATGACCCAGTACAGCACGGTGCGGGGCAGCATGTACCTGGTGATCGAGCCCCTGGTGGTGGTGGGCGTGATCTATTTTATTCTCACATTCACCCTGAGCAAGGCGGTCAACGCCTTTGAAAGGAGGTTGAAGGTCAGTGATTGAGACTTTGAACCTGTGCAAATCCTTTGGCAGCCTTGAAGTGCTGCGCGACATCACCGAGCGGATCAACAAAGGGGAGGTTATCTCCATCATCGGGCCTTCCGGCTCCGGCAAGTCCACCTTTCTGCGCTGCTTAAACCTCCTGGAGGTGCCCAGCTCCGGCTCCGTCTTCTTTGACGGGGTGGAGCTGACGGCCAAGGGCGTGGACATCGACCGCCACCGGCAGAAAATGGGCATGGTGTTTCAGCAATTTAATGTCTTTCCCCATCTGACGGTGCTGGAGAACATCACCCTGGCCCCGGTGCTGCTTAAAAAGCGCAGCCCCCAGGACGCCGCGGACTACGCCATGCAGCTTCTGGCCAGGGTGGGGCTTTCGGACAAGGCCCAGGAGCATCCCCGCCGCCTCTCCGGCGGGCAGAAGCAGCGCCTGGCCATCGTCAGGGCCCTGGCCATGGACCCGGAGGTGATGCTCTTTGACGAGCCCACCAGCGCCCTGGACCCGGAGATGGTGGGGGAGGTGCTGGCCGTGATTCAGGACCTGGTGAAAAACGGCATGACCACCCTGATCGTCACCCACGAGATGGGCTTTGCCCGGGAGGTGTCCACCCGGGTGCTGTTCATGGACGAGGGCCGGATCGCGGAGCAGGGCCCGCCGGAGGCCATCTTTAATAAGCCCCAGAACCCCAGAACCCGGGAATTTTTGGGAAAGGTGCTGCGCTAAGGGCGGCTATTCCACCGTGACGGACTTGGCCAGGTTGCGGGGCTTGTCCACATCGTTTCCGTTAAGCGCGGCCATGTAATAGGCAAACAGCTGCAGCGGCAGCACCGCCAGGATAGGCTCCAGGGTTTCATACAGGGCGGGGATGCCGATAAAATGGTCGCTGACAGCGGCGATCTCCCCGTCTGCCTGGGAAGCGATGGCCAGCACCACAGCGCCCCGGGCGCGCACCTCCTGGATGTTGCTGAGCATCTTGTCCCGAAGGCGCCGCTGGGTGGCCAGGGCGATCACCAGGGTGCCCGGCTGAATAAGGGAGATGGTGCCGTGCTTGAGTTCCCCCGCCGGCTGGGCCTCGGAGTGGATGTAGGAGATCTCCTTTAGTTTCAGCGATCCCTCCAGGGACAGGCTGTAGTCAATCCCCCGGCCGATGAAGTAAATATCCCGGTGATTAAAATAAACAGAGGCCAGGTATTGCACCTGGCCATGGTCTTTTAAGGCCTCACGGGCCGCTTCGCTCAGGCGCAGAAGCGCCTGGGCAAGATTTGCCAGCTGCTCAGGCGGGAGGCTGCCCCGCTCCTGGGCGATGTAGCCTGAAAGCAGCACCAGGGCGGCCACCTGGGCGGTATAGGCCTTGGTGGTGGCCACGGCGATCTCGGGCCCCGCCCAGGTGTAGAGCACATGGTCCGCCTCCCGGGCGATGGTGGAGCCCACCACATTGACAAGCGCCAGGGTTTTCACGCCCTGGCGTTTGGCTTCCCTGAGGGCGGCGATGGTGTCCGCGGTTTCCCCGGACTGGCTGATGAGGATCACCAGGTGATCGTCCTGAAGGATGGGGTCGCTGTAGCGGAATTCGGAGGCGATCTCCACCGTCACCGGCAGGCGCGCGCTCATCTCCAGCAGGTTTTTGCCCAGGCGGCCCGCGTGGTAGGCGGAGCCGCAGGCCACGATGTGAACGGCGCTAAGGGCCTGAAGCCAGGGGCCTTCAAGGCCCAGCTCGCTTAGGTCAAAGCGGCCGTCCCTTATCCGGGGGCGGATCGTTTCCTGAAGCGCCTGGGGCTGCTCCATGATCTCCTTCATCATGAAGTGCTCATACCCGCCCTTTTCAGCCGCCGCGACATCCCAGTCCACATGGAAGATCTCTTTGTTTAAGGGGGCGCCATAGGGGTCATAAAAACGGATATCCTCCCGGGTGATCAGGGCGATCTCCCCGTCCTGCAGGAGGTAGACATCCCGGGTGTGGCTTAGGATGGCGGGGATGTCGGACACCAGGAAGTTCTCCCCCTGGCCCCGGCCTATGATCAGCGGGCTGTCCTTGCGCAGGGCCGCGATGCTGTCCGGCTGATGAAGGCTCAGCACCCCCAGGGCATAGGAACCCTTAAGATAGGCCGCGGCGGCGCTGAGGGTTTTTACCAGATCGCCCTGGTCTATCTCCTGCATGAGGTTTGAGATCACCTCGCTGTCGGTGTCGGAGTGAAAAAAATAGCCCCGGCTTTCAAGCATGTCTTTGAGCTGCCGGAAGTTCTCGATGATGCCGTTGTGCACCACGGCAAAGCGGCCGTCGTTTGACAGGTGGGGGTGGGAGTTGCGATCAGAGGGTTCGCCGTGGGTGGCCCAGCGGGTGTGCCCGATGCCCACCTGTCCGGGGGCGGCCTGCCCGCCTTGGGTTAAGTCCGCCAGGCGCTCAAGCCGGCCCTGGGTCTTTTTCACCTGGATATGGTCCGGGGCCATCAGCGCGATTCCCGCGGAGTCATAGCCCCGGTATTCCAGTTTTCCAAGGGCGTCCAAAAGAACGGGCGCTGCCTGTCGGGCGCCCGCGTAGCCTGCGATTCCGCACATATCATTTGCTCCTGCCATTGAGGATTTCAGGCCAGAGGCCCAAGCAATGATATGATAACCGCGGGGCGCCGCTTAAGACGCCCCGCGAAAATTATTTTGTTGTTCTGCTGATGTACTCTTGGATGGCCTGGCTGTCATCCGTCAGGCTGAGCTTCATGGTGAACTGGCGGGATTCGCCCCCTTCCAAAAGCACCAGGCTGCCGTCGTCCCTGGCGGCCGGGCGTCCCATGACGCCGGAGGTGGTGGGCTCAAGCCCCAGGGCATAGTCCCCCGCCCGCATGCACTTCCACTGGCACAAAAGGGGCAGGGCGGTGGCGTCAAAATGAAGCACCGCCGCCATCCCAAGCTGGGGGTTGTGCAGCATGGCAAAGGCCTCCTTGCCCGGATGGTGGGTGTGGAAGAAGCACTCCTCCGGGCGCTGGATGCCGGGGGCCTCGATTAAAGCCTGGTTCTCAAAGCCGGACTTGGCGATCTCATCCCGGGGGCTGACCTCGCCCGCGGTGGTATACACCCTGGCGCCCTCGTCAAGCAGGGGGTAGCCGAAGTTCACGTGATAGACCAGCATCAAAGGCGTTGGCGCAAAGCCCTGGTTTTCCACCGTGTCCAGGATTTCCAGGGTGTCTGATTCCGTGCGCAGGCGCAGCACCCGGGTGAGGATCAGGTTTTCCTCAAACACCTGGGCCTCCCGCACCTGGCCTGTGATTTCCAGCACCGCCTCATCCCCCTCATACACCGTACGGGCGGTGACGTTCTGGGCGGGGGTGTTGCTGAAGGGCCCGTGCAGCCCCAGCGGCTGGCCCTTGTCCACCGCGGCGGCGCCCGCATAGGTGAGGCCGCAGGTGGTGAGCAGCCCTGCGTAGAACTGCTTTAAAAAGCCCCGGGCGCCCTCCTCCTGGTAGAGGAAGGGAGAGCGCAGGCCGGTTTTTGACTGGAAGGCGATGTTCTTGCCCTGATAGGAAAGGCTGGGGATGTCAAGGCCCCGGTCCGCCAGCACCGTCATGCGGATATGCCTGCCATTGTCAAGGTCCAGGGCGCGCATGCCCCGGGCCGGGCCGTCGTTGAAGGTGTAGTCCTTGATGCCAAAGAGGCTGTCAAGGCTGCCCGCCTTCTGGCGCAGCGTGTGTTCCTGGGATTTTTTCATGGGATCCTCCTTTTCATTGGCTTGTCTGTTGCTGTAAGGAATTGTACAATGGGGCGGTGTCAGGCGCAAGTGCGCCCAAAATTCATCGGGAGGTTTCAGATGCGCGCAGTGATGTATGGGGCGGGCAATATCGGCCGGGGGTTCATCGGGCCGGTGTTCAGCTGGGGAGGCTATTTTGTGCAGTTCGTGGACGTCAATCAGGGGCTGGTGGACGCCCTGAACGCCCGGGGCAGCTATCCTTTGAGGGTGATCCGGGATGAGGCCCATGAGGATCTGCCTGTGGATAACTTTGAGGCCATCAACGGCAGGGACCAGGACCGGACGGCCCAGGCGATCGCGGACTGCGACCTGATGGCCACCGCGGTGGGCGCCGCCATCCTGCCGCTGATAGCCCCCGTGATGGCGGAGGGCTTAAAAAGGCGCTTTGCCAAAACGGACAAGCCCCTTGACATCATCGTGTGCGAAAACCTGATGGATGCGGACCAGGTGCTGGCCCAGCTGATCAAACAGCGGCTTGACCCAGAAGAGCAGGCCCTTTTTGACGCCCGGGTGGGCCTGGTGGAGGCCTCCATCGGCCGGATGGTGCCGGTGCAGACGGAGGCCATGCGCGCGGGGGATCCGTTGCGGGTGTGTGTGGAGGAATACGCCTTTTTGCCGGTGGACAAGGCCGGGTTCAAAGGGCAGATTCCGGAGCTTCCCGGCCTGACGCCTTTTACGCCTTTTGATTATTATATCCGCCGCAAGCTGTATGTGCACAACATGGGGCATGCCACCTGCGCCTATCTGGGGCACTACGCGGGCAGCACCTACATCGCCCAGGCCATCCGGGACGCGGACATCGCCCTGGTCACCCAGAACGCGATGCTGGAAAGCTTCACCGCCCTCTACCGGCGCTTTCAGGCGCCGGCGGACGCCCTGCTCAATCACATCTATGACCTGCTGGGCCGCTTTGCCAACACCGGCCTTGGGGACACCTGCCAAAGGGTGGGGGCGGACATCCCCCGCAAGATGGCCCGGGAGGACCGGATGATCGGCTCCGCCCTGCTCTGCCTTGAGATGGGGGTGCGCCCGGACTATATCGCCCTGGGGGCGGCCCTGGCGCTGGGGCAGTACCTAAAGGAGCAGGGGCGGCCCCTGACAGAGGCGGAGGCGCTAAAAGCCCTCTTGGCCTTAAGCGGCCTTGGGCCCCAGGAGGAGCTGGCCCAGATCATCATGGCCTACTTCCCCCTGGTGGCGGCAAACGCCAGCCTTAGGGAGCTTCGGCTTGCGGCCTGGGAGAACAAGCGCCGCTGCCTGGGCCCGGTGGTGTAAGGCGGGGCGCGCCGACAAGCACACCCCTGATTAAACCCGCGCTGGCAGAAGGCTCCAGCGCGGGTTTTCCTGATACAGGCAACTTTTAGGCCTTAGACGCCGCCCATCTCCCGGTAAAAGGCCAGGGTTTCTGTGGCCGGGCGCACGCCGGAGTTGGCGTCCGCCTCACCCAGGGAGGCGGCGGCCGAGGCGGTGCCCAGGCGCAGGGCGTCCTTGAGGCCCATCTCCTCATGGGCGCCATAGAGCACGCCGGAGCAGAAGGCGTCCCCCGCGCCGGTGGTGCCCTTGATGTAGTCCGGGGGCAGCTTCAGGCAGGGGAGGCTGACAAATTCCTCCTGTTCATCCAGGCCAAAGGCGCCCTCCGGCGCGTGGATCACCGCCCACCGGGACACCCCCAGGGCCTTTAGGGCCTTTAGCACCGGCAGCATCTGATCCGTTTTCAGCTTCCCGGCCTCATCCCGAAGGGCGATGCCCGTGGTCTTCCCCGCCTCGTATTCGTTGATGATGCAGTAGTCGGCGTATTTAAGGGCGGGGGGCACGATAGTCTTAAAGCGGTCGCTGGCCTCGCTCACCACGTCCACGGAGGTGCGCATGCCCGCCTCTTTGGCCCGGGCCAGCATCCGGGCCATCCGGGTGCCGTACTCCGGGTCGGGGGCGTCCAGCCCGTCCATCAGAAGGATATAACCGGCATGGAAAATTTTGGCCGTGATGGCCTCCCAGCGCACGTCCAGGCCGTCAAACTGAGCGTTGGCGCCCCGGAACTGGAAGAAAGTGCGCTCCCGGGTGCTGGCGTCATTCATGACCAAAGTGTAGGAGGTTTGCCCAGTGATGCGGATATCCCGTGCTTCGATGTTGGGATAGCGGCCAAACTGCTCTAAGATGAAGCGGCCCTCCGGGTCGTCCCCCAGGCAGCCCAGAATGCGGATGGGCAGCGCCCCGTCCAGCCGGGCCAGATCAATCCCCACGCTGCAGGCCAAACCGCCCACCGTCATGGTTTTGTTGTCCAGCACCGTCACCAATTGCCCGGGGCTGGGATAGGCGGAAATCGGGTAGCTGATGTCCACAATCAGGTTTCCCGCCACGCAGATGCCGTTTCTT
>DAISYX010000004.1:0-20837 GCA_036825095.1 Clostridia bacterium
TGTGGCTGTTTGTGGACATCGGCTGGCCCAGCGCCCTGGTGATCTTCGCCCTGGGCCTTTTGCCGGGGGTGAAGACGGGGGATGTGCTTCTCTCCTCCTTTGGCAATGCCACGGTGTGGTTTTTGGTGTTTTCCTTTTTGCTCACCTTTGCCTTAAAAGAGACGGGCTTCCTGCGCCGGCTGGCGATGCTGTTTATCACCAGCCGTTTTGCCCGCCGGGGGCCCTGGGCCTTTATCCTGATGTTTTTGCTCTCCGTATTGGCGCTGGGCAGCTTTATCGCCCCCACAGTCACTTTTTTATTGTTCTTCGCCCTGCACCGGGAGGTGATGGAGGCCCTGGGCCAAAAGCCGGGAGACCCCCTGGCCAAGGCCCTGATGGTGGGGACCGCTTGCGTCACCTCCATCTCCTGCGCCATGACGCCCATCGCCCACACCTTCCCCCTGATGGCCCTGGGTTTTCATGAGGCGGCCACGGGGGAGCGCATCAGCTACCTGGCCTATCTTAAAATCGGGCTGCCGGTGGGCCTGGTGCTGTTTGCTTTGATCTTTTTGCTGCTCTACCTGGGTTTGGGGAAAAAAGTAAAGGCCCAGGGGCTTCGTTTGGACGCCCTTGCCCTTTCCGCCGCCGGCAGGCCCGGCGGCCAGGAGATCTTCTCCGCCGCGGTGTTTTTCCTGGTGGTGACGGCCTGGCTTATGGCAGGCGTCCTGCCGGAGGCCATGGCGCCCCTGGCCGCCCTGGGCACCGCCTGGCCGGCGCTTCTGGGCGTGATCCTGCTTGCCGCCATCCCGATTGGAGAAAAACCGGTGCTTGACTTAAAAGAAGGCTTCGCCAGGGGGCTTAACTGGCAAAGCCTGCTGCTGTGCGCCGCCGCCCTGGCGCTGGGCAAGTATCTCACCCTGCCGGAATACGGCGTCACAGACTGGTTTGGCGCCCTGATCGCCCCGCCCATGCGCTCCTGGGGCTATGCAGGGGCGCTGGCGGTGATTATCGGGGCCACGGTGGTGATGACCAACTTCCTCTCCAACATCGTCACCACCACCGTCATGTACCAGGTGGCTGGGGGCGCGCTGCCGGTGCTGGCGCTGTCCGGCATCCTCATCTCCCCCGCGCTTTCCGCCATCCTGGTGGGGATGTGCGCCAGCCTGGCCTTTGCCACGCCGCCCGCCATCGCCCACATCGCCCTGGCGGCCGGCTCCGGCTGGGCAAATTCCCGGGACATGCTGCGCTACGGGGGTGTGCTGGCGCTGCTGTGCGTGCCGGTGGTGCTGGTGTTCGCGCTGCTGTAGGGCCTTACCAGCTGATGTTGTCCGGGTCTGAGGAATAACCCACGCAGCCCTCAAGCCCCGCGATGCGCGCCACATCCTCCGGGGAGAGCGCAAAGTCAAAGACCTGGGCGTTTTCCCGGATGCGGGCAGGGGTGGCGGACTTGGGCAGGGGCAGATAGCCCCGCTGAAGGCTCCAGCGGATGGCGATCTGGGCGATGGTCCGCCCGTATTTCTCCGCCATCTGCTGCATCTCAGGCACCTGGAATATCCTGCCCACCCCCAGGGGGCTGTAGGCCTCCAGCAGCATCCCCTTCTGGCGGCTGTAGGCCACCACCTCGTCCTGGGTGTCCCCGGGGGCCAGGCGGATCTGGTTCACCACGGGCATGATCTCCGCCGTTTCCAAAAGGGCATCGATGTGGTGGCGGTGGAAGTTGCTGATGCCAATGGCCTTCAGCACCCCCTTGTGATAGAGGGTCTCAAAGGCGCGCCAGGACCGGGCGTTTTGCTCCTTCCAGTCCTGCCTGAAAGCTGCGGGCCTGGGCCAGTGGATCAAAAACAGGTCCAGATAGGTCGTGCCCAGCTTTTCCAGGCTCTGCTGCACCGCGTCCAGGGTTTCCTGATAGCCCCGCACGGTGTTGATCAGCTTGCTGGTGATGAAAATATCCTTGCGGGGGATGCCGCTGTCCTTCACCGCCTGGCCCACGCTTTGCTCGTTGTCATAGCC
Organism: Clostridia bacterium; assembly: GCA_036825095.1. GTDB lineage: Bacteria > Bacillota > Clostridia > Christensenellales > Aristaeellaceae > UBA6115. The sequence continues at coordinate 1,990 of DAISYX010000004.1, forward strand.
CTGGGCGGTATCGATGTGACGGTATCCCGCTTGGATGGCCTCCCGCACCACGCTGCGGGCCTCCCTGCCATCCGGCATCTGCCAGGTGCCAAAGCCAATGCAGGGGATCTCCACCCCGTTGGCCAAGGTGTAGCGGTCCGTGATTGCGTTCATTGTTTTTCTCTCCTTGATGATCAGGCGCCCCTGCGCTCAAAGAAAAATATAACCGAAAAATGTCCATCTAATCACAGACCCGGAAGCAGCATAATCGCTTCCGGGTCTGATGCGGCGTAAAGCGCAGCTTCCGTCTTAATGATTGCAACATCAGCGCTATCATTGCAAATCGTTTGAAACGTTAGGCCGATATCGTCCGTTTACGCGCAAAAATCTTTGTGGAAACAGAAATGCACAGCCGCGCCTCAGCCCCGGGTCAGATAGCGCAGGATGCCTGAAAACAGCGGGGTGTAGCCCGCCCAGTTCACAAACTCCGGCGGGCCCCAGTGGGGCGCGCAGTCCGAGGTGAACACGCCGGCCCGGCCCTTGCCATAGTCCCCAAAGGCGATAAAGGGATCCCCCGCGATGGTCATCACCACCTGGGCGCCCTCTTTGGGCAGCGTCCGGTTATAGCCCAGGAAATGGGGCCAGTCTGCAGGCACCCCGTTGAGGGCTGGATGCTGGGGCAGCAGGGCCTGGGGCGTCACTCCCTCCGGGCGCTCCATCAGGTCGTCTGTTTCCAGGCAGGTGACGGGCAGCACCTCAGAAAGCGGGGTGCGGCCGTATTTGGCCTTGGCGTCTATGCCGGAAAATGCCATATAGCCGCCCACCATGAGCAGCGCGCCGCCCGCAAAAACATAATCCCGGATCACCTGGCAGCGGTTGGGCGTCTTCTGGCTTTTGGCAAAGGTGTCGGGATGCAAAAGCAGGGTGTTTGAGCCGATGTCTGAAAGGATCACCGCCTCATATCGGGCCAGCTCCTCCACGGAAAAAGGAAAACGCAGGGCGGCCACATGGTTTGGCATGTAGGTCACCTCATAGCCGCTGTCCTCAAGGGCCCTGATCAGCCGGTCGGCCCCCTCCTCATAAACCGAGGTGTAAAACGCGTCAAAGCCCTTCACATGCACGGTGTAGCTGTGCCAGCTCTCTCCGGCCAGCAGAATTTTCTTTGGCATACGGCCCTCCTCATATTGTTTTGCCTGATTGTAGCATGGGGCGCAGGCAGGGGCAAGGGCGCCCTTGCGCCCCTTGGGCCCATCCACTATACTTGCCTTAGAAAGGGGCTAAGCACATGAGCGACGCAGCATACCGGGAAACAGTTTTAGACGGAGAGACCAAGTTTGACGGCCAGATCATCACAGTGGAGCGCTGGCGCGTGCGGCTGCCCGACGGGCGCGAGGCCGCCCGGGAGATCGTCCTGCACAAGGGGGCTGCCGCCGTGGTGCCGGTGGACCAGCAGGGCTATGTGACCCTGGTGCGCCAGCACCGGGTGGCCATTGACGAGATGATGCTGGAGATCCCCGCCGGCAAGCTGGACTTTGAAGGGGAGGACCCCTTTGCCTGCGCCCAGCGGGAGCTGCTGGAGGAAACAGGGCTTCAGGCGGGCAAGTGGCAGAAGCTGGCCCATGTGGTGACCACGCCCGGCTTTTGCACCGAGCGCATCGCCTTGTATCTGGCCACGGAATTGCGCCAGTCCGCCCCCCGCCCGGACGCGGACGAGTTTCTTGGCCTCCTGCGGCTGCCCCTTTCAGAGGCGGTGGCCCAGGTATTTCAGGGTAAAATAACTGATGCCAAGACCTGCCTGGGGCTCTTGATGGCGCAACAGGCGCTGGGCGCGCCTCTCTTTAGGTCCACGCCAGAGGCGCGCTATCCCCGCCAACATCAGGGGATCTGGCCCCGGGCCCAAAAGGGGTGAAAAACATGGACAAGCGCGGCAGCTTGTGGCCCTATAAGGGCCTGATTATTCTTCTGGCGCTGGTGCTGATCGTATACGGCATCGCTGCCATTCTCTGCAGCATTGAGCAAAACACCTTCCGCGTGCCGGAGGAGGGGCTTATCGCGGGGCTTTTAGGGCTGCCCTTATGACCGCGTCCTGCTCCTTCCCTAACCGGCAGCGATTGCTCGGCCCCGAAACCGCGGCCGTCCTGATAACGCCGCGCCTGAGCCTTCGCCGCCCCCGCCTTGCGGACGCGGCCGATTTTTTCGCCTACGCCCGGGAGGAGGCGGTAGCCCGCTATGTGCTTTGGGACAGCCACCGTCATATGCGGGACTCCCGCCAGGCCCTAAGGGCCATCCTGGCGCGCAGCAAAAGCCAGGGGGCGGAGACCTTCGCCATCTGCCTGAAAAAAAGTGACAGCCTCATCGGCACCATCGGCCCCGTATGGCTGGACTGGGGAAACCTGTCCTGCGAGGTGGGCTTCTCCCTGGGCCGGCCCTACTGGGGCCAGGGGCTGATGACAGAGGCCCTTGAGGCCTTTTTGCGCCATGCTTTTTATGACCTGGGCCTCAACCGGGTGGAGGGCCAGTACGACCTTTTAAACCCCGCCTCGGGCCGGGTGATGGCCAAGGCCGGCATGATAAGAGAAGGCGAGCTGCGCCAGCGGCTGTACTATAAAGGGCGCTACGCGGATGTGGGGCTGTATGCCGCCATCCGGGAAACCTGGCCTCAAAACAGCTGATCAGGCCTTGGGCCCGCTTTCCCAAATCCTTCGCTTTGCTTGTCAACTGCGGGAGGATATGGTAGAATGTTTACCGTTGTACGCAAGCATCTTTCTGGTGCAAATCAACATATTTTAGGGGGAACAGGCATGGCTGAATATCAGACCGGGGACATTCGTAACATCGCGCTAATGGGACATGGCAGCGAGGGCAAGACGACGCTGACGGAGGCAATGCTCTTTGCTGCCGGCAATATTGAACGCCAGGGCAAGGTGGAGGACGGCTCCACCACCACCGACTTTGACGCCGAGGAAAACAAGCGGGGCATTTCCATCTCCGCCGCCGTGGCGCCTGTTGAGTGGAAGAACACCAAGATCAACCTGATCGACGTGCCGGGCTATTTTGACTTTGTGGGCGAGGCCGCGGGGCCCCTTCGGGTGGTCAACACGGTGGGCATCGTGGTATCCGCCGCCAGCGGGCTGACTGTGGGCGCCGAGAAGGCCTGGGACACCGCGGTCAAGCAGGGCGACAGCCGCATGTTTATCGTCAACCAGATGGACCGGGAGCACGCGGATTTCACCAAGGTGCTGGAAACCCTGCGGGAAAAATACGGCAACTCCGTGGTGCCCCTCATCGTGCCCACGGGCGCGGCCGCTGATTTCAAGGGCGTGGTCAATCTGCTGGAAAACAAGGCTTTCGAGGGCGCCGGCAAGGCCACCAAAGAGGTCCCCGTGCCGGACAGCTTAAGCGGCCGGGTGGCCGAGTTTGTGGAGGAGATCACCGAGGCCGCCGCAGAAGCGGATGACGCGCTCCTGGAAAAATATTTTGAGGAAGGCGCCCTCTCCCCCGAGGAGATTTTGGTGGGTTTCCGCAAGGGCATGCAGTCCGGCAAGATCGTGCCGGTGGTGTGCGCCTCCGCCATCACGGGCGTGGGCATCGTGCCGCTGCTTGACATGATGAAAAACTACCTGGCCTCCCCCGTGGGCGACCAGGCCAGTGGCATCAACCCCAAAACCCAGGAAGAGGCGGTGCGCCGCTGCGACAGCGCCGAGCCCTTCTCCGCCTTTGTCTTTAAAACCGTGGCCGACCCCTTTGTGGGCAAGCTTTCCCTCTTCAGGGTGATGTCCGGCACCTTGACGGCCTCCTCCCCCCTTTATAACGCCAATCAGGAAAAGGCGGAAAAGGCCGGCGGCCTCTTTGTGATGCGCGGCAAGAAGCAGACCGCGGTACAGACCCTTAACGCCGGGGACATCGGGGCCCTCAGCAAGCTGAACGCCACCGTCACCGGGGACACCCTGTGCGACCCGGGCAACCCGGTGAAATACCCGGGGCTTAGCTACCCCATCCCCAGCTTCTCCAAGGCCGTCTTCGCCGCCAAGCAGGGCGAGGAGGACAAGGTCTTCACCGGCCTGGCCCGGCTTCAGGAGGAGGACCCCTCCCTGAAGGTGGAGAAAAACACGGAAACCACGGAGACCATCCTCTCCGGGCAGGGCGATTTGCACCTGGATGTGGTGCGCTCCAAGCTTAAGAGCAAATTTGGCGCGGACGCCAATCTGGAAGACCCCCGCATCCCCTACCGGGAAACCATCCGCAAAACCGTCTCCGCCCAGGGCCGCCACAAGAAACAGTCCGGCGGCCACGGCCAGTTTGGCGATGTGTGGATTGAGTTCTCCCCCCTTGGGGACACCAGCGTCGATTTCGAGTTTGAGGACGCTGTGGTGGGCGGCGTGGTGCCGCGCAACTTCATCCCCTCTGTTGAAAAGGGCCTCAGGGAGAACATCGTAAAGGGCGTCCTGGCCGGCTACCCCATGGTGGGCCTGAAGGCCAAGCTGTATGACGGCTCCTACCACGCGGTGGACTCCTCTGAAATGGCCTTCAAAACCGCCGCCCGCATCGCCTACAGAAAGGGCTGCCTGGATGCCAGCCCGGTGCTGCTGGAGCCGGTGATGCATGTGGAGGTTCTGGTGCCCGACGAATACATGGGCGATATCATGGGCGATATCAACAAGCGCCGCGGCCGCATCATGGGCATGAACCAGGTGGATGGCCAGCAGCAGGTGGTGGCGGAGGTTCCTCTGGCCGAGATGGCCAAATACGCCACCGATCTGCGCTCCATGACCCAGGCGCGGGGCTCCTTCACCATGGCCTTTGAACGCTATGAGGAAATGCCCGCGGACGCCGCCAAGAAGGTCGTTGACAGCGCCAAAAAGGACGAGGAAGAGGACGATTAATGCTTTTCCCCCAATAATCCCGGCCGCCGCTTCAATGCGGCGGTCTTTTTTATTGCGGGAGGGTATATTGTGTTTTGATCAACTGATGCGCTAAGGACGCAAGGCGAAAGCGGAAACGGAGAGATGACATGACAAATTCCCGGGTGTTCGCCATGGCTTTTTCAAAAGTCTATCCCCTGCTGGTGCAAAAAGCGCAGCGGAAGGGCCGGAGCCAGGCGGAGGTGGACGCCGCCATCTGCTGGCTGACCGGCTATGATGAAAAGGGCCTGAAGGCCCAGATAGACAGGGAAGCAAGCCTGGAAACCTTCTTTTCGGAAGCCCCGCAGATCAACCCCAAGGCCCAAAAAATCACCGGGGTGGTCTGCGGCGTGCGCGTGGAGGCGATTGAGGACCCGCTGATGCAGAAAATCCGCTGGCTGGACAAGTTGGTGGACGAGCTGGCAAAAGGCAGGCCCATGGAGAAGGTGTTACGAAGCTGAGGGCCTGGGCCTCTTTTCGCCCGCAGGTAAGGGATATAGACTTAAGCGGCTGCCCGGCGTTATTCCCCGGGCAGTTTTGCCACCTTCACCTTCATCCATTTCGCCAGGGCATCCACCGCCAATTGATGATCCTCAAGGTCGCTTAAACCGGACACCGTGACAGCGCCCACCACGCCCAGGGACTTGAGGTGGATGGGGAAGCAGCCGCCGCAGAACACCGCTTCCTGCGCTGTCAGGCCGTGGTCCCCCAGCTGGTCGCCGCCGGTCTGGGCCTCCAGCTTCAGCCGCAGGGAGCTTTTCCAGCACTCCAGGGTGCCCCGCTCCTTGCGGGCGATCCAGCGGTCGAAGTTGGGCTTGGGCCGGCCCAGACCGCAGCGGAATACCCTGGCCCCCAGAAGGCTGATGGACAGCGCCAGATCAGCCCCTGTTTCAAGGCCCATTTCCCTTAAGATCAGACCCAGCTGCCAGGCCTCCGCCGCGTCAAAGCGCTCCGGACGCAGGGCTTCCTCCTGCTGAATGACAATTTTTAAAAGCTCCGCATCACGCGCCCCGCCCGCTGTTTCCATATCATTCCTCCTGTATTATCCGTGTAGCAGTTTCGGGCATCATACCGGAAAGGAGCAAGACGTACAAGCGGCATTTCCCGGGTTTTTATGTTATAGCAAGGCGTCTGTCACATCCGCTAAATATGCGCCTGGCGAAAAGCTCTGTCTGGCAGGGCGCTTTTATTCCTCCCCCGCCACGAAGCCGTGCTCCCTCAGCGCCTCCAGCCGCTTGTCCCCGATGCCCCACACCATGCGCAGATCCTCCAGAAAATGAAAGGCCTGCTTCTCCCGCTGGGCGATGATGACGTCCGCCAGGCTGGCGCTGATGCCGGGGAGGGCCATCAGCTCCTCCCGGGTGGCGGCGTTCAGGTCAAGGCCCGCGATATTTCCGGAAGAAGGGCGGGGGGATGCCTCAGGCAAAGGCGCGTTAAGGGCCTCAAAGCTGTACAGCCGGGGCGTATGGGCCCGCTGTGAAACGGCGGAAACCACGATATAGCCCCCTAAAAACAAACAGGCGGCAAGCATGATAAGGCCTGCCGCCCGGGTCCGCCGTTTCACAGGGCTTTGCGCACTTTCTGGCCCTGGGGGGTGTCCTCCACCGTGTAGCCAAGACCGGTCAGCTGGGCCCTTAGCGCGTCGCTCTTCTGCCAGTCCCTGTCCGCCCGGGCCTGGACGCGCGCTTCCGCCAGGGCCTTCACCTCCTGGGGCAGCGCCTCCTGCTTTTTGGTGAGCAGGCCCAAAAGGCCCGTAGCCTCGTGCAGGATGTCCCAGGCGGTTTTGATGGCGCTTTGGGCGGAGTGCTGGCCAAGGCGGGTGTTCACCGCGTAGACCAGCTCAAACAGGGCGCCCAGGGCCTCCGCGGTGTTCAGGTCATCCGCCAGCGCCTCATCAAAGCGGCGCAGCATATCCCGGGCCTCCTGGATAAAGGCCGCGTCCTCCTCATCCTCCGGCCTGTCCTGCGCCTTTTCCATCAGAAAGGCCAGGTGATCCCGGGCGGTGTACAGGCGGGTGAGGGAGGCGCGGGCCTGCTCCATCATCTCCCGGCTGAAATTAAGGGGGCTTCTGTAATGGGCGGAGAGCATCAGCATCCGCACATCCTCCGCCTCGTACTCCTTTAAGATATCCCGGACGGTGAAAAAGTTGCCCCGGGATTTGGACATCTTCTCGCTGTTGATGTTTAAAAAGCCGTTGTGCATCCAGTAGCGCACAAAGGGCTTGCCCGTGGCGCCCTCCGACTGGGCGATCTCATTTTCGTGATGGGGGAAGATCAAATCCTGCCCGCCGCAGTGGATGTCAATGCTGTCGCCCAGGATGCTCATGCTCATGGCGCTGCACTCAATGTGCCAGCCGGGGCGGCCCTGGCCCCAGGGGCTGTCCCAGCTGGGCTCCCCGGGCTTGGCCGCCTTCCAGAGGGCAAAGTCAACGGGGGAGCGCTTGTCCTCATCCACGCTCACCCGGGCGCCCTCCTCCAGTTCCTCCATGTTCTGGCCGGAGAGCTTGCCGTATTCCGGGAAGCTGGCGGCGCTGTAATACACGTCCCCGTGCGCCTCATAGGCCAGGCCCTTGTCCACCAGCTCCTCAATGAGGGTCACGATCTGGGGGATATGGGCCGTGGCCCGGGGGTGCTCGTCCGCCGGCTCAACGCCCAGGGCCCCCGCGTCCCTGAAATATTCTTCGATGAACTTATCCCCCAGCTCCTTGACCGTCACACCCTCCCGGTTGGCCCGCTGGATCATCTTGTCATCGATGTCGGTGAAGTTCTGCACATAGGTCACCTTCAGCCCCTGGCGTTTTAAAACCCGGCGCAGCAAATCAAAGATGATGAAGGGGCGGGCGTTTCCGATGTGAAAATAATCATAAACGGTGGGCCCGCAGCAGTAGATGCCGGCCTGCCCTTCTTTCAGGGGAATGAATTCCTCCTTTTGTCTGCTTTGGCTGTTGTAAATGCGCATACACTTCATCCTTTCCTATGATGGAACATTATCGTATCGGAGGGCCATTTTTCTGTCAAGCAGGGGCCGGGGCGAGCGGATCAGCTCTTCCTGGGCGTTGAGGGCGGGTTCCCGCCTGGGCACGCGCTCATAGTGGTTGCCCCCCATCAGGCGCCAGGCCTTCCGGTTGTCCATAAAGCCCAACTCCAGTATATCCATAATTTGCTCCGCGATTCGCCGGTCCTTCACCGGGGCGGTCAGCTCCACCCGCTTGTTGAGGTTGCGGGGCATCATATCCGCGGAGGAGATGAACACCTCATCCTCCCCCCTGTTTTCAAAGGCGTACACCCGGGAATGCTCCAAAAAACGGCCCACGATGCTTTTGATTTCCAGGTTCGGGTGCTCCCTGTAGCGCAGGGTGCAGATGCCCCTGACCATCAGGCGCACCCTGGCCCCTGCCTCCGCCGCGGACAACAGAGCGGCGATGATCTCAGGATCAGACAGGGAGTTCATCTTCATCATGATGCCCGCTTTAAGCCCGTGCCTGGCATAGCCCTCCTCCCTTCGGATGCGCATCAGGATCTCCTGGCGCAGGGAATAGGGGGAGGCGATCAGCGCCCGCATGGGCTGGGTGTATTCATAGCCGGTGATGAGGCTGAAAAAAGCGCCCGCGTCCTCCCCGATCTGCCGGTCACAGGTCATGATCCCCATGTCGGTATAAATCCTGGCGGTCACGTCGTTATAGTTGCCCGTGCCCACATGCACATAGCGCTTCAGGCCCTCCGCCTCCCGGCGGATGATCAGGGTCACCTTGGAGTGGGTTTTCCACCGGGGCACGCCATAGAGCACATGGCAGCCTGCCGCCTCCAAGGACTTGCTCCAGGCGATGTTATGCTCCTCGTCAAAGCGGGCCCGCACCTCAATCAGCACGGTCACCTGCTTGCCGTTTTGGGCGGCCCGGGCCAGGGCTGCGATCAGGGGGCTGTGGGAGGACACCCGGTAAAGGGTTTGCTTGATGGCCAGCACGTTGGGGTCCGCCGCGGCCTCCGACACCAGGCGCATCACCGGGTCAAAGCTGTCATAGGGGTGGTGAAAAAACAGATCCCCCTGGCGGATGGTGCGGAAGATGGATTCCTTGGCCAAGAGCCGGGACTGCACCCGGGGCACAAAGGGGGCATAACGCAGATCGTCAAAGCCTGGAAGCTCACAGAGCTGCCGCATGAAAAAGCGCAGGTCCAGGGGCCCCGCCACCAGGCTTAAGGCCTGGTCCGGCAGCTCCAGCGCCTCCTGAACCAGGCTGAGCAGCTTCTGGTTGGAACCCAAAGGCACCTCCAGGCGCACGATTTTGCCATAGCTGCGGCGCTGGACGCTTTTGCTCATCTCCTCCAGCAGGTTTTCCATATCGTCCAGGCGCATCACAAAATCCGTGTTCCGGGTGATGCGGAAGGGCAGTCCGGCCAGAGGCGTGCGGCGCAGGAAGATGTCCGGCAAAAACATCATGATCACATCTTCCAGCAGCACCCCCCGCGCCCGGCCCTCCCCCATGGGCAGTATCACCACCCGCTCCAGGGCCCGGGGCACCGGCACCAGGGCCAGCTGGGGCGGCCCGCCCCTTTCCGACTGGAGCAGCACCGCCACATAGATGGCCTTAGCCGTCAGGATGGGGAAGGGCCGCTCCGGGTTGATATCCCGCGGGGTGAGGATGGGCAGCACCTGGCTGGTGAAATGCCCCTGAAGCCAGTCCCGCTGCCGCTGGCTTAGCTCCTCTGGCGTTAACAGCCAAAGGCCCGCCTGGCGCAGGGCGGGCAAAAGGGTGTCGTTCAGGGTGTGATACTGGCGCTTCACCTGGGCGGTCACCGTCCGGCGCGCCAATTTCAGCTGCACAGCGGGGATCAGCCCCGCCGGGTCCGGCCGGGTCAGCCCCAGGTCCACCTTGCGCTCCAGCTTCCCCACCCGCACCATGAAGAACTCATCCAGGTTGCTGGAGACGATGGATATAAACTTGGCCCGCTCCATCAGCGGGTTATCCGCGTTGCCGCCCTCAGAAAGCACCCTGGCGTTGAAGTTGAGCCAGCTTAATTCCCGGTTGAAAAACAGGGCTTTGTACTTCAAATACGCCTCCTGCTACCTAAGCCGGCTGGTGAGCTGAATGTGGGTGGCCACAGGGCGGTTGAACAGGCGGACGGGAATGGGATAATAGCCGGATACGCCAAGGCCCGGGCTGATGTAGACCGCCTGGCCCTTGGTAAAATGAAGGCCGGAGATGCCCTCGTCCCCCGGCAGCCAGCCGCCCCGGCCATCCGCCTGGGGCGGCAGATAGATGGGCCCCAGGCCCGGCAGGCGCGCCTGGCCGTTGTTGTACTGGCCGCAGAGGTAGATCTGGGGCAAGAGGGTGGCGCGCTCCTCCGCCTCCTCCCTTAGCTCGTTTAGCAGCCGGGTTTCCGGCGGATGATGGCGCAGGGCCAGGATGGTGTCCCCCGCCCGCATCAAAGCCTTGGCGGCCAGGCTCTCCTCCAGCATCACCAGCTGGTACTCCACCAGGCGCAGCTGGGCCGCGGTGTCAGCGGAGGACAGATCCCCCGCCCTTAAGCTCTGGGCCCGGTCCTGATAGGCGCGCCGGGCGCTTTCCAGGTCCAGTTCAAAAGTGTCCGCCGGGCAAAACCAGATCCGGGCCCCGTTTTCCTCCAAAAGCACCGGCCGGTCCAGATACACAGCGCCCCTGGCCTGGGCCATAAGGATATAGGGGGCCAGCACCTCTCCATCGGCACTGGCGCTTAAGGGGGGCGGATCCCCCGAACCCGCGATCAGGAACACCGGCGCCTTCTGGCCCAGCAGGTCCAAAAGGTCCATCAAAGGGGCGGCGTCGCCGCTTTTGCCCACCATGTCCCCGGTGAGGCAGACGGCCTGAAAGCTTTGGTTCTCAAGCGTCTTGCGCAGGTGCTCGTGCTTGTTGCCAAGGGAGGCGGCGTTTAAGTCGCTCAGGTGCAAAATGTCAAAGCCCTCAAGCGCCCTGGGCAAGTCCGGCAGGGTGATGGGCTGAACCACCAGCTTCACAAAGCGGTTGGCCAGGCTGTTAAACCCCACCATCAGCCCCAGGGAGATCAGCAGCAAAATGACCACCGTCAGGCAGCCATAGCGCACCCTCCTGCGCCGGGGGACAAAGAGGCCCTGGCCGCGGCTCATGGATGGCCGGGGCGGGAGGTTTCTCCGCCCTGGGGCGCCTCGGCGCCTGATCTGAGGGAAACGCCGGGGCTGTTCAGATCGTACTTGGCCAGATAGTCCGCGTACATCGCCTGAAAACGCGCTCCCGCCTCCCCCCGGGACAGGGAGCGCACATACTCATGCACGTCCAGGCTGCCGTGACGCTCTATCTCTATCACGCTGGCGGCGATATTGGAGCAATGGTCGCTCACCCGCTCCAGGTTGTTGAGAAGGTCACCCAGCACAAAGCCCAGCTCAATCGTACAGCTGCCCGTCTTCAGCCGGTCGATATGGTTGGCCTTGATCTGGCCGCGCAAAAGATCCACCACCTGCTCCAGGGGCTCCACCCGCTCCGCCATCTCCAGATCGTTATGGATGAAGGCGTCCACCGCCAGCGTCAGGGCCTCGCTCACCGCCTGGCGCATCACCCAGGTCTCCTGCTGGGCGATGGGGGAAAACTGAATCCGCTTTGAGTGAATCTCGTTCGCCACCTCGGTCACGTTCACCGCGTGGTCGCTGATGCGCTCAAAATCCCCGATGATGTGCAAAAGCTTGGACACCTCCCGCCCGTCCTGATCAGACAGGGTGCGGGTGCCGATTTTTACGAGATATTCCCCCAGCCTGTCCTCATACTGGTCTATCCGGGCCTCCGCCTGCGCCACGGCCTCCGCCTTTTTGGGGTCAAAACGATCCAGCAAAAGCAGGGCGTCCATCAAGCTGTCCCGGGCCAGGGCCGCCATCTCGCAGGTGAGCCTCCGGCACTGGGCCACCGCGATGGTGGGCGTGGCCAGCAGCCTGTCATCCAGCACCATAAAGCGCTCCCCCTCCTTGCCCTCCCGCACCAGGCGGCGGGCCAGCCATTCCAGCTGGCCGATGAAGGGAAAGAGCACCGCCACGGTGAACACATTGAAAACGGAGTGGGTGACGGCGATGCTCAGGGCGCTGGCCGCCTGGGTCATAAAGGCGAAGCGGAACACCGCGTTTAAGGCATAGAACAGCGCCAGGAAAAGCACGGTGCCAATGACGTTAAAGGCCAGGTGCACCGCCGCCACCCGCTTGGCGTTGCTGTTGGCGCCAATGGCGGAGAGGATGGCGGTGACGCAGGTGCCGATGTTCTGCCCCATGATAATGGGAAGGGCGGCGGCATAGGGCAGGGCGCCCGTGTTGGCGATGGCCTGAAGAATCCCCACAGAGGCGGAGGAGCTTTGCATCACCGCGGTCACCACCGCGCCCACCAAAACCCCAAACACGGGGTTTGAAAACAGGGTCAGCAGGCTGATAAAACCCGGGTCCCGGGCAAGGCCGCTGACGGAGCCGGACATCTGCTCCATGCCGAACATGAGGATGGCAAAACCCAGCAGAATGCCCGCCACATCGCGCCTGCGGCGGGAGCTGAAAAACATCACGATGCCCACAAAGGCCAGAATGGGCGAAAAAGTGGCTGGCTTAAAAAGGGCCACCCAGAAGTTATCGCTCTGAATCCCCGAGAGGGACAGAATCCAGGCCGTCACCGTGGTGCCGATGTTGGCCCCCATCACCACGCTGATGGCCTGGCGCAGGGTCATGATGCCGGAGTTTACAAAGCCCACCGTCATCACCGTGGTGGCGGAGGAGGACTGGATCACCGCCGTGACCCCGGCGCCTAACAGCACGCCTTTTATCGGGCTTTTGGTCAGGTTTTCAAGGATGGGCTTAAGCCGCGCCCCCGCCCGCTTCTCCAGGGATTCACCCAAAAGGTGCATACCGAAAAGGAAAAGCGCCAGGCCCCCCAGCAGGGAAAAAACATTGTAAATGGTCATGGCCCAAAGCCCCCCTGTTCCCAGGCGCCTTTGCGCCCGGATGACGGCTGAAAACCTCGGTCCGGCCGCATATAAAGTCTATAGTTCAAAGGAGGCCTTGTCAATCAGAAGGCGCAATCAAAGCCCCCCTTTCCCCGCCCCGGCTGCGGATGGACAAACTGTCCACCAGCCGCCCCGTTGCGCCCCTTTTTTCCTTATGCTATACTGCATACAGACATTTCAATCCGTGCGTTACCGCGCTTCATCTTCTCTTGAAGGGAGGAAACAAACTTGCGCTATCAGCCAATGGAAGACGCGCAGCGACAGGAATTCCATCAAGGGTCTTGCCGGCATGCCTACCGCATGTTTGGCGCGCATCCGGTCTGGCAGGAGGAGGACTACTGGCACTTCACTGTCTGGGCGCCCAACGCCCAGGCCGTCAGCCTCACCGGGGAGTTCTGCTTCTGGGACTACACCAAACACCCCATGGAAAAACAGTTTGACGGCACCTGGGAGCTGCGGCTGCCGGATGCCCTCTTCACGCCGGAGGCGGACCCGCAGCGCTTCAGCTACGAGGGCGCCCGGGAAAAGCTGCGCAGCTACAAGTATGCCGTCAAGGGGGCGGACGGCCAGTGGCACCTGAAGGGGGACCCCTTCGCCTTTTCAAGCGAGCTGAGGCCCAACACCGCCAGCCTCCTGTGCAGCCTGGACGGCTACATCTGGAACGATGAGGAATGGCTGGAAAAACGGGCCCGGTGGAACCCCTATCAAAGCCCCATCAACATCTATGAATTGCATCTGGGCTCCTGGCGGCGGGGGGAGAACGGCCGGCTGCTCTCCTATCTGGAGATAGCAGACCAGCTGATCCCCTATGTGGAGGAGATGGGCTACACCCATGTGGAGCTGCTGCCCATTATGGAGCACCCCCTGGACGCGTCCTGGGGCTATCAGGTGACCGGCTTTTACGCTCCCACCGCCCGCTACGGCACGCCCCAGGCGTTTATGGCCTTTGTGGACCGGCTGCACCAGGCGGGCATCGGGGTGATATTGGACTGGGTGCCCGCTCACTTCCCCCGGGACGAGGTGGGGCTTCGGCAGTTTGACGGCACCCCCTGCTATGAGCACGCGGACAAGCGCCGGGCGGAGATGCAGCAGTGGGGCACCCTGATGTTTGACTACGCCCGGGGCGAGGTGTGCAGCTTCATGCTCTCAAACGCCTGCTACTGGCTGGAGATGTACCATATCGACGGCCTTAGGTGCGACGCGGTCAGCAGCATGATCTATCTGGATTTCTCCCGGGAAAGCGACTACCTGCCCAACCAGTACGGGGGGCATGAGAACCTGGACGCCATGCGCTTCCTGCGCCGCCTGAACGAAACGGTTTACCACGATTTCCCCGGGGTGATGATGATCGCGGAGGAGTCCTCCAGCTACCCCATGGTGACCAAGCCCGTCTACCTGGGCGGCCTGGGCTTTGGCTTTAAGTGGAACATGGGCTGGATGAACGACATCCTGGCTTACATCAAGCTGGACCCTGTGTATCGCCGGTGGCACCATGACAAGCTCACCTTTTCCTTCTTCTACGCCTTTAGCGAGAACTATATCCTGCCCTTCTCCCATGACGAGGTGGTCCACGGCAAACTCAGCATGCTGGACAAAAACCCGGGGGATCTGTGGCAGAAGTTCTCCGGCCTGCGCGCCCTTTACGGCTATACCATGGCCCACCCGGGCAAAAAGCTGCTGTTCATGGGCAGCGAGTTTGGCCAGTTCATCGAATGGAAGTGCGACGACCAGCTGGACTGGTTTTTGATGGTGTATGAGCGCCATCCGGATTTGTGCCGCTGCGTGCGGGTGCTTAACCACTTCTACCGGGACACCCCCGCCCTTTATGAGATAGACGACTCCTGGGACGGCTTTAAGTGGCTTGCCCCGGATGACAGGGAGCGCAGCCTTCTGGCGTTCATGCGCAAGGACCAGGCGGGCAACACCCTCATCTGCGTGACCAACTTCACCCCCGCCTTCTACCCCCAGTACCGCTTCGGCCTGCCCGAGCCGGGGGTTTTGACAGAGGCGTTCAACTCAGACCTGAAGGAATACGGCGGCAGCGACCAGTTCAACGCCCAGCCCCTTGAGGCGGAGGAAGAACCCTTGGGGGACTTCCCCTGTTCCGTCCAGGTCTGCGTGCCGCCCCTGTCCACGGTTTATTTCGACTTTGTCCCCAAACCGCCTGGCAGGGCGGCGCCCGGCCCGGACCCAAGACAAGAAAAGGAGGATTAGCGCTTTGCTCCAGAAAAAAACCTGTGTGGCCATGCTGCTGGCAGGCGGCCAGGGCAGCAGGCTGGGGATTCTCACCCGCCATGTGGCCAAGCCCGCCGTACCCTTTGGCGGCAAATACCGCATCATCGACTTCCCGCTGTCCAACTGCGTCAACGCGGACATCGACACCGTGGGGGTGCTGACCCAGTACAAGCCCCTGGAGCTTAACGCCTATATCGGCTCCGGCTCGCCCTGGGATCTGGACATCTCAAACGGCGGCGTCTTTGTCCTCCCCCCCTACTCCAAGGGAGACGCCGGGGAGTGGTACAAGGGCACCGCCAACGCCATCTATCAAAACCTGGAGTTTATCGCCCAGTACAATCCGGACTATGTGCTTATCCTCTCGGGCGACCATATCTACAAGTGCGACTACAGCGAGATGCTGGCCCACCACATCAAAAACCAGGCCGCCCTTACCGTGGCGGTCCGGGAGGTGCCCTGGGAGGATGCCAGCCGCTTTGGCCTGATGAATACGGATGAGGCGGGCAATATCCTGGAGTTTGAGGAAAAGCCCAAAAACCCCAAGTCCAACAAGGCCAGCATGGGCGTCTACATCTTCAGCTACGACAAACTGGTCCACTACCTGGAGACGGACGAGGGCAACCCCAAGTCCGCCAATGACTTTGGCAGAAACGTCATCCCGGAGATGCTGGATGCGGACGAAAAGCTCACCGCCTGGCGCTTTGAGGGCTACTGGAAGGACGTGGGCACCATTGAAAGCCTCTGGGACGCCAACATGGACATGTTGCGCAATCCCCCGCCCATCGACCTGCACGACCGCAGCTGGCGCATCTACGCCCGCAATGTGGGCGAGCCGCCCCATTACGTCTCCCCCAAGGGCTCAATCAAGGGCAGCCTGATCACCGAGGGCTGCGAGATCTTTGGCCAGGTGAAGGGTTCCGTGCTCTCCGCCGGGGTCTATGTGGAGGAGGGCGCGGTGGTGGAAGATTCCGTTATCATGCCCTACAGCCGCATCAGAAGGGGCGCGGTGATCCGCCGCGCCATTATCGCGGAGAACGTGGTGGTGGGCGAGGACGCCCGGATCGGCGAGGCGGAAGGCGACATCGCCGTGGTGGGCAGCAATACCCTGGTGCCTAAGGGACATAGGCTCCCTGCCGGCGAGCAGATGGGAAAGTGAGGGGAGCGCTATGAAAAAGAACATCGTGGGCCTCATCTACACCGGGGAAGGGGTAAGCGAGCTAAAGGAGCTCACCCGCTACCGCTCCACCGCCGCCATGCCGATGCTTGGCCGCTACCGGCTGATTGACTTCATCCTCTCGGGAATGATTCACTCCGGGATGAAGAACATCGGCATCATCATGCAGAAAAATTACCACAGCCTGATGGACCACCTGGGCAGCGGCCGGGAGTGGAACCTCCACGGCAAGCGCTCGGGGCTTACCATCTTGCCCCCCTACATGAACGGGGATCGGGTGGGCGTCTATGAGGGGCTTTTGGACGCGCTGCACTCCAACCTGAACTTCCTGCGCCGCTCAAGGGAGCGCTTTATCGCCGTATCTGACAGCAACGTCCTCTACCAGGTGGATTTTAACGACATCCTCAGCCAGCACCTGGACCGGCAGCACGACATCACCCTGCTGTACAGCAAGAACAGCGGCCTGCGCCGCAACGGCAGCGGGCGCTACGTTGAGGTGGGCCCGGGCGGCGCTGTCACCAAAATCGAGTTTGACCCCACCATCCCGCACTTTGAAAACACCTATATCGGCGCTTTCCTCATCAGGCGGGAGCTGCTTATCGACCTGCTGGACCGCTCGGTGGCGGCAGGGCAGCACCACTTCTCCCGGGGGATGCTGGCCCAGATGATCGCGGAAAAAACCCACCGGGTGGGCGGCTTTGAGTGCCCGGGCAATATCTGGGCCATTGACTCTGTGCCCGCCTACTTCAAGGCCAACATGGACTTTTTGAACGACGCGGTCCGGGCGCAGATCTTCCGGGACGAGCAGCCCATCTGGACCAAGCTTCGGGATGAGATGCCCGCCCGCTATCTGGGGGAGGCGGAGGTGAAGAACGCCCTGATCGCGGACGGCTGCATCATCGAGGGCCAGGTGGAAAACAGCATCCTCTTCAGGGGCGTGCGCATCCAGCCTGGCGCCTCGGTCAAAAACAGCATCATCATGCAGGACGCGGTGATCTCCCGGGGGGTCTCCCTGGAGAACTGCATCCTGGACAAGCAGACCACCATCCGGGAAGGCGTCCGGCTGATCGCGCCCCGGGCCTACCCCATCGTGGTCGCGAAAAACCTGACGATATGATATGATAATGCCGCAAACGCGCCGCGCGGCTGCCCGGCGTGAAAGGAGGCAGGGACAATGAAAATTCTCTTTACAGCCAGTGAATGTGTCCCCTTTGTGAAAACAGGCGGGCTGGCGGATGTGGTCGGCTCGCTGGCCCCGGTGCTGGCTGCCCAGGGGCATGATGTCCGGGTGGTGCTGCCCAAATACGCCGGCATCCCCGAGGAGTACGAGCGCCGCATGTTCCACGCGGTGGATTTTGAGGTCAACCTGGGCTGGCGCCGGCAGTACTGCGGGGTGGAACAGCTGGAGCTGGATGGCGTTACCTATTATTTCCTGGACAACCGCTATTATTTCGGCCGCAACTACATCTACGGCATGGGCGGAGACGAGTATGAGCGCTTCGCCTTCTTCTGCCGCGGGGTATTAAACGCCCTGCCGCTGATTCCCTTTATTCCGGATGTTATCCACGCCCATGACTGGCAGGCGGGCATGATCCCGGCGCTTTTGCGCATCCAGTACAAGGGCCTGCCCAAATATGATCCCATCCGCACCGTGTTCACCATCCACAACCTGCGCTATCAGGGCGTGTTTGGCATCAGCGATGTGCAGGACGTGCTGGGGCTGCCGGACAGCGCGTTTACAGACGACAAGCTGGAGTATTTCGGCAGCGCCAACTTCTTAAAAGCCGGCATCGTCTACAGCGACGAGGTCACCACGGTGAGCCCCACCTATGCGGAGGAGATCCAGTCCTCTTACTACGGGGAAAACCTGGACGGCCTGCTGCGCGCCCGCAGCAACCACCTCACCGGCATCTTAAACGGCATTGACGTCAAGGAATATAACCCCGCCACCGATTCGCACATCGCCGCCACCTATACCCCGGAGGACCTTTCGGGAAAAGCCGCCTGCAAGCGCGCCCTTCAGGAGGAGCTGGGCCTGGCCATCCGGCCCGAGGTGCCCATCGTAGCCCTGATCACCCGGCTGAGCAACCAAAAGGGCCTGGACCTGGTGGACTATGTGATTGCGGACATCATGCACGAGGATATCCAGCTGGTCTGCCTGGGCATGGGAGAGGCCCGCTATGTCAACCTGTTCAGCTGGGCGGAGCAGAACTACCCCGGCCGGGTGGCCGCCCGCTTTATAATGGACAGCGCGCTGGCCCACCGCATCTATGCGGGGGCGGATCTCTTCCTGATGCCCTCCGGCTTTGAGCCCTGCGGGCTAAGCCAGATGCTGGCCATGCGCTATGGCACCGTCCCCGTGGTGCGGGAGACGGGCGGGCTTAAGGACACCGTGCTCTCCTACAACGAGGTGACCGGGGAGGGCAACGGCTTCAGCTTCCTCAACTACAACGCCCATGACATGCTCCACGTCCTTCAGCGGGCGCTTCACTTCTACTGGAACAAGAAGGACATCTGGCAGCTGATGCAGCGACGGGGCATGAGCCATGATTTCTCCTGGGAGACCTCCTCCCGGCACTA
>DAISYX010000004.1:20937-29393 GCA_036825095.1 Clostridia bacterium
TGCAGCGACGGGGCATGAGCCATGATTTCTCCTGGGAGACCTCCTCCCGGCACTACCTCAGCCTTTATGAGGGCCTGATCCACCCCGCGGCCCCGCCGCCCAAGCCCCCGGAGCCAAAGGCCCCGGAGCCAAAGGCCCCGGAGAACAAAAAAGCAACGCCCCAGGCCAAGGCCGCCCCAGCCAGCAAGCCCGCCGCCAAGGCGGCTGCCCCTAAAACCGTGGCCAAGCCGCCCGCTGAAAAACCTGCCGGGAAAACCGCCGCCAAGGCGCCGGCCAAGGCATCCGCAAAAGCCGCCCCAGTCAAAAAAACGGCGGCCAAGGAGAGCCCGGCCAAAAAGCCCGCGCCCCGCGCCGCTAAGGCCAACAAGGATCCCGCAGCTGAATAAGTCGTTCTCCCAGGCGCCGGTCTTTTATAAACCCGGCGCCTTTCTGCATAAATATTGGCAAAAAAGCCCCTTCCTGCCCCAGTGGCAGGAATTTCTGAGATTTTATTTGACAACAGCATAGAAGGATGGTATTATCTATGATTGCATCAGTATCGCCTTTCGGCGGGTGGAGTATGGCCTTTATTATGGAAGGAATACGTGTCCGCCGGGGCGGTGCCGGGAGCAATGAAGGGGTGATGTTTTAATATGGCTCACGAAGTCCAAATGGGGAAACTGCGCAAACGCATGAGCTTCTCTCGCATTGACGAAGTGCTCGACATGCCTAACCTGATTGAAGTCCAGAAAAACTCTTACCGACGTTTTCTGGAAGAGGATTTCAAGGAAGTCCTGGCGGATGTGTCCCCCATAACCGACTACAGCGAGAACCTGGTGCTTGAATTCGTTGACTACAAACTCGACAAAACCCCCAAACACAGCGTGGAACGCTGCAAGGAACGGGACCTGACTTTTTCAGCGCCGCTTAAGGTCTTTGTCAGGCTAAAGAACAAGGAGACCGGCGAAATCAAAGAGAGCGAAGTCTTCATGGGCGACTTTCCCCTGATGACCGAGCATGGCACATTCATCATCAACGGCGCGGAACGCGTTATCGTCAGCCAGTTGGTGCGCTCCCCCGGCGTCTATTACACCAGACAAATCGACAAGGCCGGCAAACAGCTCTTCTCCGGGCAGATCATCCCCAACCGGGGCGCCTGGATTGAGTTTGAAACGGACAGCAACGACGGCCTCTGGGTGCGGATTGACCGGGCGCGCAAGCTGCCCATCACGGTGCTGCTCAGGGCCCTGGGCTATGGCACCGACCAGCAGCTCATTGACCTCTTGGGCGAGGACGAGCGCTTAGCCACCACCATCAGCCACGGGGACGCCAACACCAAGTCCCAGACGGAAGCGCTGCTGGAAATCTACCGCCGCCAGAAGCCCGGCGAGCCTCCCACGGAGGACGGCGCCCGGGTGCTTTTGCACAACCTTTTTTTTGACCCCAAGCGCTATGACCTGATGCGCGTGGGCCGCTACAAGTACAACAAAAAGCTGGGCGTAGCCGACCGCATCACCGGTCAGGTGGCGGCCTCAAACATCATCAACCCGGAGACCGGCGAGGTGATGGCCAAAAAAGGCAGCGTCATCAGCGAGGCTGTGGCGCTTGAAATTCAAAACGCGGGCATCAACTCCCTGGAGCTTCAGGTGGGCGACCACATCCACCGGGTGGTGGGCAACAACTTTGCGGACGCCAAAGACTACCTGCCCTTTGACCCCCTGGAGGCGGGCCTGAACGAGGCGGTTCACCTGCCCACCCTGCGACACATCATTCAGAACGTGCCGGAGGATGACCTCCTGCGCGTGGTGCGGGAAAACGTCCACAACTTAATCCCCCGCAACATCATCATCGATGACATCGTGGCCTCCATCAGCTATCTGCTGGGGCTGCCCTACGGCGTGGGCAGCGTGGACGACATCGACCATCTGGGCAACCGCCGCCTGCGCAGCGTGGGCGAGCTGCTCCAAAACCAGGTGCGCATCGGCATGAGCCGGCTGGAGCGCGTGGTGCGCGAGCGCATGGCCATCCAGGACGCAAGCGACGTAAAGCCGGGGGATCTGATCAACATCCGCCCGGTGTCCGCCGCCATCAAGGAGTTTTTCGGCTCCTCCCAGTTAAGCCAGTTCATGGACCAGCCCAACCCCCTGGCGGAATTGACGCACAAGCGGCGGCTGTCCGCCCTGGGCCCCGGCGGCCTCAACCGGGACCGCGCCGGCATGGAAGTCCGCGACGTTCACTACTCCCATTACGGGCGCATCTGCCCCATTGAAACGCCGGAAGGCCCCAACATCGGCCTCATCGGCAGCCTGGCCACCTACGCCCGCATCAACGAGTATGGCTTTCTGGAGGCCACCTACCGCAAAGTGGACACCAAAACCCACCGCGTCACGGACGAAATCGTCTTCATGACCGCGGATGAGGAGGACAAGTACTACATCGCCCAGGCGCTGGAACCCCTGGGTGAGGACGGCAGCTTCATCAACGATCTGGTCACCGTCCGCTGGCGGGAGGATGTGCTCCGGGTGCCCCGGGACAGGGTGGACTATATCGACGTCTCCTCCAAGCAACTGGTTTCCGTCGCCACCTCCATGATTCCCTTCCTGGAGAACGACGACGCCAACCGCGCCCTGATGGGCTCCAACATGCAGCGCCAGGCGGTGCCGCTGCTTAAGCCCGAGGCCCCCATCGTGGGCACCGGCATGGAATACAAGGCCGCCCATGACTCCGGCGTGGTGCTTTTGTCCAAGCACGCCGGCGCCATCGACCGGGTGAGCGCGGACGAGATCATCATCAAGGATGCGCTGGGCGAAAAGCACAGCTATGCCCTGACCAAGTTCGCCCGCTCCAATCAGTCCACCTGCATCAACCAGCGCCCCCAGGTAAACGTGGGCGAAGCGGTTGAGGTGGGAGATCTTTTGGCCGACGGCCCCGCCACGGACCTGGGCGAGATCTCCCTGGGCCGCAACGTGCTTATCGGCTTTATGACCTGGGAAGGTTACAACTTTGAAGACGCCGTCCTCATCAGCGAAAAGCTGGTGCGGGATGACGTATACACCTCCATCCACATTGAGGAGCATGAATCCGAAGCCCGGGAGACCAAGCTGGGCCCGGAGGAGATCACCCGGGATATCCCCAACGTGGGTGAGGAAGCCCTTAAGGATCTGGACGAGTATGGCATCATCCGCATCGGGGCTGAGGTGCGCGCCGGGGACATCCTGGTGGGCAAGGTCACGCCCAAGGGCGAGACGGAGCTGACCGCGGAGGAGCGCCTGCTGCGCGCCATCTTCGGCGAAAAAGCCCGGGAAGTGCGGGACACCTCCTTGAAGGTGCCCCACGGGGAGAGCGGCATCGTGGTGGATGTGAAGCTCTTCACCCGGGAGAACAAGGACGAGCTCTCCCCCGGGGTCAATCAGATGGTGCGCGTCTATATCGCGCAGAAGCGCAAAATCTCCGTGGGCGACAAGATGGCCGGCCGCCATGGCAACAAGGGCGTGGTCTCCCGCATTTTGCCGGAGGCGGACATGCCCTTCCTGCCGGACGGCACCCCCCTTGATATCGTGTTAAACCCCCTGGGCGTTCCCTCCCGTATGAACCTGGGCCAGGTGCTGGAAGTGCATCTGGGCCTGGCCGCCAAGAAGCTGGGCTGGCACATCGCCACCCCGGTCTTTGACGGCGCCAACGAAAAGGACATCGAGGAGGTGCTCATCCAGGCAGGCCTGAGCCCGGACGGCAAGTCCGAGCTGTATGACGGGCGCACCGGCGAGCTGTTTGAGAACAAGGTGACGGTTGGCTACATGTACTATCTGAAGCTCCACCATCTGGTGGATGACAAGATGCATGCCCGCTCCACCGGCCCCTACTCCCTGGTCACCCAGCAGCCCCTGGGCGGCAAAGCCCAGTTTGGCGGCCAGCGCTTTGGCGAGATGGAGGTCTGGGCCCTGGAGGCCTATGGCGCCGCCAACACCCTGCAGGAAATTCTCACCGTCAAGTCTGACGACGTGGTGGGCCGCGTGAAGGCCTACGAGGCCATCGTCAAGGCCAACGCCATCCCCACCCCGGGGATTCCGGAAAGCTTCAAGGTATTAATCAAGGAGCTGCAGGCCCTAAGCCTTGACATCAAGGTCTGGAGCGACGACCAGGAGCAGATCGTCATCAAGGAATTCGAGGATGACGAGCCCATGCCCGCCCTGCCCGGCGATCTGGCAGACGAAAAAGGCGAGGAAGTGGAGTTCACCCTGGAGGAGATCGACGACAGCTTCAGCCAGGTGCTGGATGACCTCACCCTGGCCGGGGAAGAGGGCCACGACAGCGAGGGCAGCCAGGACACGGACGATGGCGGGGATAACAAGCCCGCGGGTGATCTGGACGATGACCTGGATGACGACCTGGACGATGATCTGGACCTGGATTTTGACGACGACGACATCGAGTGACAGGGGACGCCCTTTAAGGAGATATAGAGCATGTTTGAATTAACCAACCTGGACTCCATCCAGATCGGCATGGCGTCACCTGCGGAAATCCGCGAATGGTCCCACGGGGAAGTCACCAAGCCTGAAACCATCAACTACCGCACCCTCAAGCCGGAGCGCAGCGGGCTGTTTTGCGAACGCATCTTTGGCCCCGTTAAGGACTGGGAGTGCTCCTGCGGCAAATACAAGCGCATCAAATACCGCGACAAGGAAAAAATCTGCGACAAGTGCGGCGTGCAGGTCACCCGCTCCAAGGTGCGCCGGGAGCGCATGGGCCACATCGAGCTGGCAGCCCCCGTGAGCCATATCTGGTACTTCAAGGGCATCCCCAGCCGCATGGGCATGCTGCTTGACGTCAGCCCCAGAAACCTGGAAAAGGTGCTCTACTTCGCTTCCTATATCGTCATTGACCCGGGCAACACGGACGTTACCGGGACTGAGAAATACGCCCTCATCTCCGACACCGCCTACCGCCAGCTGATGGCGAAATTGCCTGAGGAGCGGGGCAGCTTCCGCGCCGGCATCGGCGCTGAGGCTGTCAAAACTCTGCTTCAGGAGCTGGACCTGGAGGGCATCAGCCGTGCCCTTAAGGAAGAGATTGCTATCCTGACCGAAAAGGAGAAGGACAAGGAAACCGAGGGCCAGAAGCGCTCCCACGCCATCAAGCGCCTGGAGGTGGTGGAGGCCTTCCTGCAAAGCCAGAACCGCCCGGAGTGGATGATCTTAGAGGCGCTGCCCGTGATTCCCCCGGACCTGCGCCCCATGGTGCAGCTGGACGGCGGGCGCTTTGCCACCAGCGACCTAAACGACCTTTACCGCCGGGTCATCAACCGCAACAACCGCTTAAAGCGGATGCTGGAGATGGGCACCCCGGATATCATCGTGCGCAACGAAAAGCGCATGCTTCAGGAGGCGGTGGACGCCCTCATTGACAACGGCCGGCGCGGCCGCGCGGTCACGGGCCCCGGCAACCGGCCCCTGAAATCCCTAAGCGACCTGCTGCGCGGCAAACAGGGCCGCTTCCGCCAGAACCTGCTGGGCAAGCGGGTGGACTACTCCGGCCGCTCCGTCATCGTGGTGGGCCCGGAGCTGAAGCTTCACCAGTGCGGCCTGCCCAAGGAGATGGCTCTGGAGCTCTTTAAGCCCTTTGTCATGGAGCAGCTGGTGTCCTTGGGCATCTCCAACAACGTAAAATCCGCCAAGCGCGCGGTTGAAAAGGTGCGGCCTGAGGTCTGGGACATCCTGGAAGAGGTGATCCATGAGCACCCGGTGCTCTTAAACCGCGCCCCCACGCTGCACCGCCTGGGCATCCAGGCCTTTGAGCCGGTGCTGGTGGAGGGCAAGGCCATCAAGCTGCACCCCCTGGTCTGCACCGCCTACAACGCGGACTTTGACGGCGACCAGATGGCCGTTCACGTGCCGCTTTCCAGCGAAGCCCAGGCGGAAGCCCGCTTCCTCATGCTGGCGGCCAACAACATCATGAAGCCCCAGGACGGCCGCCCGGTGATCTCTCCCACCCAGGACATGGTCATCGGCTGCCACTACCTGACCCTTCTGAACGAAAAGGACCAGGGCGCCGGACGCGTCTTCTCCTCCATGGATGAGGCGGAGATGGCCTACCACGCCCAGGAAATCACCTTGCATGCGCCCATCAAGGTGCGCGTCAGCCGCAGCTTTGAGGGGCAGACCGAGCGCCGCCTCATCGACTGCACCCTGGGCCGGCTTATCTTCAACGCCGCCATCCCCCAGGATCTGGGCTTCCAGCCCCGGGAGAGCATGGACGACATGTTCCTGCTTGAAATCGACAAGGAAGTCGTCAAAAAGGACCTGGGCCGCATTGTGGATTACTGCTTCCATGTGCATGGCGTCAACATCTGCGCCAGCGTGCTGGACGACATCAAGCGCCTGGGCTACGCCTATTCCACCAAGGGGGCCATCACGGTCTCCATCTCCGACATCGTGGTGCCGCCGGTGAAAACCGAGCTGCTGGAAAAGGCGGACGAGCGGGTGCGGGGCATTGAAGCCAAGTACCGCCGGGGCCTGATGAGCGAGGACGAGCGCTACAAGTCCGTCATCGAGGTCTGGGGCGAAACCACCAACGACCTGAAAAGCCGGGTGATGGACGTGCTGGAAAAGGACAACCCCATCTACATGATGACCAACTCCGGCGCCCGCGGCTCCGTGGGTCAGGTATCCCAGCTGGCGGGCATGCGCGGCCTGATGGCCTCCCCCTCCGGCAAAACCATCGAGCTGCCCATCCGCTCCAACTTCCGTGAAGGGCTGACCGTGCTTGAGTTCTTCATGTCCTCCCACGGCAGCCGCAAATCCCTGGCGGATACGGCGCTGCGCACGGCGGACTCCGGCTATCTAACCCGCAGGCTGGTGGATGTCAGCCAGGAAGTGATCGTGCGTGAGGTGGACTGCTTTGAGGCCCGGGGCGAAAAGGTCCGGGGCATCACGGTGCAGCCCTTAAGCGAAATCAGCTCCCTGGAGGACCGCATCAACGGCCGGGTGTCTGCGGAGGATGTCTTCCACCCCGTCACCGGCGAGCTGCTCTGCCAGACCAACCAGCTGATTGACTTAAAGCTGGCCAGGCGCATCGCTGAGGCCGGCATCACCAAAATCCTGGTGCGCTCCGTGCTCACCTGCCACTGCCAGAACGGCGTCTGCGCCAAATGCTACGGCACCAACCTGGCCCGCGGCGGCCTGGTGGATATCGGCGAAGCGGTGGGCATCATCGCGGCCCAGTCCATCGGCGAGCCCGGCACCCAGCTGACCATGCGCACCTTCCACACCGGCGGCGTCGCCTCCGCGGAGGACATCACCCAGGGTCTGCCCCGGGTTGAGGAGCTCTTTGAGGCCCGCAAGCCCAAGCGGGAGGCCACCCTGGCGGACATCAGCGGCACCGCCTCGTTTGCCACCACCAAAAAACGCCGGGAGATCGTCATCACCAGCGACCACAATCCGGAGGATAAAAAGAGCTACCCCATCCACTACGGCGCGCGCCTGAAGGTGGAGGAGGGCGACCATGTGGAGGCCGGGGACGAGCTGATCGAAGGCTCCATCAACCCCCACCACCTCCTGCGCATCCTGGGGGTGAAGTCGGTGCAGGAATACCTCTTAAGCGAGGTGCTCAGCGTTTACCATTCCCAGGGCGTGGGCATCTCGGACAAGCACATCGAGATCATCGTGCGCCAGATGCTAAGAAAGGTGCGCGTGGAGGACTCCGGCGACACCAAGCTGCTCCCCGGCTCCCTGGTGGACATCTTCCAGTTTGAAAACGCCAACTCCCAGACCATCAAGGAGGGCGGCCGCCCCGCCACCGCCAAGCGCGTGCTGCTGGGCATCACCAAGGCCTCCCTGGCCACAGACTCCTTCCTCTCCGCCGCCTCCTTCCAGGAGACCACCCGGGTGCTCACCGAGGCCGCCATCAAGGGCAAGGTGGACCCGCTGGAGGGCCTGAAGGAAAACGTGATCATCGGCAAGCTGATCCCCGCCGGCACCGGCATGCGGCGCTATAAAAACATCGAACTGCAGGAAACCTACTGATTCCAGCAGGGCCCTGTTTAAACCTGAAAACCCGTTCCGGCAGATGCTGGGGCGGGGTTTTCCTTGATTTGCCCGCCCCGAGGATGACAAGCAGGGGGAGCGGTGCTAAAATAAGGCTGACTTAAAAAGGAGACGCTTATGGATAAAAACGCGCACCTGCCCTTTCTTCTGGACACTTTGCGCCAGCTGGCGCTGACCCCCTCCCCCACCGGGATGACAGCGGGGATAGAGCGCCTGCTGATGGGTACTTTAAAGGGCCTGGGCCTTGCGCCCTGGCAAAGCCGCAAGGGGGGCGTGATGGCCCGGCTGAACGAAGGCCAGGGGGAGGGCATCCTGCTCTCCGCCCACATCGACACTCTGGGGCTGATGGTCAGGGCGGTTAAGGCAAACGGCCGCCTGCGCATCACCCAGCTGGGCGGCTTCCCCCTGCAATACGCGGAGCAGGAAAACGTGCTG
>DAISYX010000005.1:0-12463 GCA_036825095.1 Clostridia bacterium
ACAGGCCTTCATGACAGCATCTGGAGTTCCGCCGGGCATAGTCATGTGGACTCGTTTGCCGTTGAGATCACGAATCGTCTTTATTTCCGGAGAAAGGGTTACCATTTCAAAATAACTTGAATGGGTAGGCAAAAGAACTCGAGCCCTGTTGAATTCTCTTCCGTCGGCCCAAGAGAGTCCGTGACGTCCCTCGTATAGGACAGCCGCCGAGCAAAGTGCAATTTTCATCTGGTCTGTTTCAATCATCTGGAGATTTGAAGCAGGGCCATTTGTAGCTTCAGGAGTTGCATGCACGCCTGGAACTTTTTCGCTGATGAGATTCGAAAGCGCGGAAGACATAATATAGAACGATCCGCCAAGTGTACTGCTTCCTATTGAATAATTTTCTTCAGCAGCAAAAGAGGGAGCCCCCAAAAACGCAAAAAGCACAAAAACCAAAACAAGCAATTTCTTAACCATTTCTTTTTCCTCCTTTACATTATTAGTTTTCTTTCACTTCCGGGTGTTTACGAAATATCAAGGCGCAAGGTTTTAGGCATAAGTGTATCGATTACCTCGTGCCCCCTTTCGGTTACTATTAGCGTAAGGTTTCTTTACAAAGGCATAATCATAAATCACAACAAAAAACTGAGCCAACCTACACTAAAACGTCGCTTTTTCAAGAAAAAGGCGGCGTTTTTTTCGTGGCCCGGTTTGGGAAAGGAGTGGTGCTGACTTAATACTAAAACGAAAGGGGGAATATTTTAGCTGGCCGGGCCGGGAGGTCTGGCCTTTTTTCATCTCACGAAAAAGGAGGTTAGCCAATGGCAGATGAAAAAGTAAACATGAGCCCGGAGGAAAGGAAAACCCCGGAAGCTCCGGCCCCGTCCGGGCCGGGCGATCCGCCCGCGCCGGAACACACCGAGGGGCCCGCTGTCCCTGGTGGGGATCAGGCGGCCCCCGCTCATGTGGGGCCCGCCACGCCAGAGCAGTCTGTTATCCCCGGTATGGGTGAGGACGCTCCCGCGCCGTCCGGCAAGGTAATCAACCTTTCGGACATCCAGGCCGCTGATAAGGGTAGCAAGGAGGCTTCTGCTCCCGCCCCGGACAAGAAAGCGCCGGAGGCGGATAAGCCGCCGAAGCGCCGGGGCCGCCCGCCGAAAGAGCAGGCCGGGCCGACTGCGGAGAAAAAAGCGAAAACGGCGGAGCCCCGCACAGGCCGCCCGTCTAAGGTTGACAAGGCGGCCCGTGAGGAGGCTCCGCCCTCTGTTCGGGACAAAGTGTCCAGAGGTAAGAAAGCCGACAAGGGCAAGGAAACGGGCTCCGGCGGTGCGCCAGCGTCTAAATCCGCTCAGACGGTAAAGCCGGGCAAGGCCGCTCCCGTCAAGGAGGCGGCAGTCCCGCCGCCGGAGATCAAGCTACCGCCTACGCCGGAGGTGCCGCCCCGCCCGGTGGAAGAGGGAAAAATCGTCTATCTGAAAATGTCGGAGCTTCATCCGTTCCACACGTTCCGGGAGCATCCCTACAAGGTGCAGGACGATAAGGCGATGGACGATCTGGTGGGGACGATCAAGGAACACGGCATTATGACCCCCGCCACTGTCCGCCCGGAAAAGGACGGCAAGGGCTATGAGATTATCGCGGGCCACCGCCGCCATCATGGTGGTGAACGGGCCGGACTGGAGGAAATGCCCTGTATTGTCCGCGAGATGACTGACCTTGAAGCTGTCCGGGAAATGCGTAACAGCAACAAACAGCGCGGCGATCCCCTCCCCAGCGAGCTGGCAAAGCTCCTGGATTTGGAGGTGGAGGCCATCAAGCGACAGGGGGCCCGCCCGAAGAATGAGAAAGAGGCCGAGGCCCTGGGTAAGCTCTCGGTGGAGATCGTGGGTAAGGAACACGACATGAACTATAAAAAGGTCATGCGGTATATCCGCCTGAACTCCCTGGTGCCGGAGCTTCTGGACAAGGTGGACGCAAAGCAGATGGGCTTTATGCCTGCGGTGGAGATCTCGTATATCAGGCCGGAAAACCAGCGGCTGATTGCCGTTTCCATTGACGGGGAGCAGTCCTCCCCCTCGGTGGCCCAGGCAAAGCGGCTCCACGAGCTGGACAAGGAGGGCAAGCTCAACGGCGATGTGATTGACGGTATTCTGAGTGAAGAGAAAAAGGAGGATCGCGGTGTGATTATTTCGACTGCTGAACTGTCTAAGTATTTCGGCAAGGAGGTCACTCCTGCCAAAATGAAGGAGCAGATCATGGCCCTGCTGGACGAGTGGAAAGAGAAACAGCCGCCCGAACTGGCAAAGCCGGACAAGAAAAAGGACTTGGAGAAGTAACCCGGCCCCGCTTCTGGACACTTTGTCCAGAGGTAAGCGCCCCGCGCTTGGGATGGGCTCTGTGGTGATATATCCCCCGTCGCCGCCTATATTCCTGCACAGCCGGGAGTGGGCCGTCAAGGGTGCAACGCACCGCCGCTTGCGGCGGCCTGCCCTTGACGGTCTGCCCCGGCTGTGCTACTTCCAGCGGCTCGGCGGGGGCATATATCCTCCAGAGCCGCCCCCTTTCCCTGGATAGGGAAAGGGCGGGGGGATAGGGTCGAACTACCTATTATAAATATCGGAGGTGTTGAAGATGAAACGATCCCTTGCTTATATTACTGCCGCATGGCGCGGCGATCCTGCGGTGGACATGGAGCAGGCGGCGCATTACTGCCGCGTGGTCTACGATGCGGGCTATTCCCCCATCTGCCCCATGCTCTATCTGCCGCTGTTTCTCAATGACGCGGTACCGGAGGAGCACAAGAACGGCATCGACATGGGCCGTGACCTGCTCC
Organism: Clostridia bacterium; assembly: GCA_036825095.1. Taxonomy (GTDB): domain Bacteria; phylum Bacillota; class Clostridia; order Christensenellales; family Aristaeellaceae; genus UBA6115. Next base: position 2,816 of record DAISYX010000005.1, read on the forward strand.
GGCGCTCCCGTGTGCTGGTGGTGTGCGGCCATACGATCACCGAGTCCATGAAAAATGATATTGCCGTGGCCCAGCGGCTGGGGATCACCGCCACCACCCTTGAGGGCATCCTCACCGTCAAGGGCCAGGGCCGCCGCTGATATGGCGTCCCTGTTTGAAGCCTACATCACCAACCTGGGGAAATACAACGAGGGCGAGCTGGTTGGTGAAACCTTGAAATTCCCCACTACCACGGAGGAGGTGCAGGCGCTCCTAAAACACATCGGCGTGGACGGGGTGCGGTACGAGGAATTTTTCATCACCAGCTTTGACGGTGATGTGCTGGGGCTCTATGACTACTTAGGCGAATATGAGAACCCGGACGAACTCAACCATCTGGCCTGCCTGCTTTCCGAGCTGGATCAAGGCGACTTGGAAAAGTTTGAGGCGGTCATTGACAGCGGCGAACATACTTCCAGCGTGGCTGACCTGATCAACCTCACACAAAACCTGGATTGCTTCGAGTTTTATCCCGGTGTGGAGGACGATGAAACCCTGGGCCGCATCTATGTGGAGGACATGGAGGCCATTGACATTCCCGATCACCTGCTCCCTTACTTCGACTATGAAGCATACGGGCGGGACGTGCGGATCAACGAGGACGGCCACTTTGCCCCCGGCGGCTATGTGCTGAACAACGGCGGGAAATTCATCGAGCACTACCACGGGATCGAGGACATTCCCGCCGAGCACAAGGTTTTCGCGTTCCCGCAGCTCTCGGTGCGGGAGCAGATGGCGGCCTACAAAGAAATTATTGACGGCTCCTCCCTGGAGGGCTATCGGAAGATCGCCAAAAAGGAGCATGAGGAGCGATAGCGGCACTTCTGGACACTTTGTCCAGAGGTGCTTTTTCACGGAAAGGAGGGATACGGCTGATTGACGAGGACGTTTCCAGACGTACCATAGCAGTTTCCATCAAGGCGACAAAGCTCACGGGCCGGGTGCTGGCCCAGGCGTGTCTGGCGGTGGGCCGGAAGATCAAGAAAGCGCACCGTGCCCGCCAGACACCCCACGGCAAACAGACGGTGCGCCAGCTCATGGGCCACGGGGCCGCCACGAACAGCATCGAGGTGGAGTCCCCAAAGGACTTTGACCGGGTGGCCCGGAAATGGAATGTGGACTATGCCTTTTATAAGACCGGGCCGGACAAATACCTGCTGTTTTTCAAAAGCGGGCAGGCCGATGCCATCACCGCTTGTTTTTCGGAATATTCCCGGCGCGTGATGAAGCGTTCCAAGTCCCGGCGCGTCCCGATCCGGGAACAGCTCAAACGGGCCGCCGCTGAACTGGCCCGCCAGCCGTCCCACAAGAAAGAACGTGCAAGGGAGGCGGTGCATGAGGACAGATAGTATTAAGAAATATGTGATACCCAACATCCCGTACCTGTTTATCCTGTGGGCCTGCCTAAAGCTGGGGACGGCCTACCGCCTGGCTCCCGGAGTGGACTTTGCTCACAAGCTGATGGGCCTGGGCCAGAGCATCGGCCCGGCCTTTGCCGACTTTGCGCCGGGGCTCCATCCCCTTGACTGGCTCATCGGCATTGTGGGCGCGGTGGGCTTCCGCCTGCTGATCTATATGAAAAGCAAGAACGCAAAGAAATTCAGGCGGGATGAAGAATACGGATCGGCCCGCTGGGGCACCGAAAAAGACATCAAGCCCTTTGTCGATCCGAAGTTTGAAAACAACGTCATTTTGACAAAGACGGAGTTTCTCACCATGAACACCCGGCCTAAAAACCCGGCCAACGCCCGCAACCTCAATGCCTGCATCATCGGCTCATCCGGGTCGGGCAAAACCCGCTTCTGGCTCACGCCCCAGCTACTCCAGGCGCACAGCTCCTATGTGTGCGTCGATCCCAAAGGCGGGGTGCTCTCCCAGGTGGGTGCTTTCCTGCAACGCCGGGGCTATAAGGTCAAAGTGTTCAACAGCATTGATTTTTCAAAATCCATGCACTACAATCCGCTGTCCTACATCCACAATGAGGCGGACATCCTAAAATTCGTGGACACCCTCATAGCGAACACCAAAGGCGAGGGCAAGGAGGGCGATCCGTTCTGGACAAAGGCAGAAACGCTCCTTTATTGTGCGTTGATTGCCTATATCATTTTCGAGGCTCCTGCCGAGGATCGGAATATCAATACCCTGGTGGACATGATTTCCGGCATGGACGTGAAAGAGGATGACGAGTCCTATATGAACGCGGTGGACTATATGTTCAAGGGCCTGGGAAAGCGCAAGCCGGATTGCTTTGCCGTGAAGCAGTACAAGAAATATAAGCTGGCCAGCGGCAAGACCGCAAAATCAATCCTGATTTCCTGCGGCTCCCGGCTGGCCCCCTTTGACATCCCCCAGCTCCGGGAGATCATGTCTTATGACGAGCTGGAGCTTGACCGCATCGGGGATCGGAAAACGGCGGTTTTCTTCACCATTTCCGACACCACCCCGACTTATAACTTCATTGTAGCCCTGGCCTTTTCGCAGATGTTCAATCTTCTGTGTGAACGGGCGGACAATGTTCACGGGGGCCGCCTGCCCCATCATGTGCGGGTGCTGTGGGACGAGGCTGCCAACACGGGGCAGGTGCCCTCGCTGGAGAAACTTGTCGCCGTGATCCGTTCCCGCGAGGTGAGTCTGTGCCTGTTCTACCAGCAGTACGCGCAGTGCAAGGCCATATACAAGGACAACGCGGAAACGATCCTGGGAAACATGGACAGCGTGATCTTCCTGGGCGGGCGGGAAAGCTCCACCATCAAGGAAATATCCGAGAACTGGCTGGGAAAGGCCACGATCTCCATGCAGACCGAGGGCCGTTCCCGTGGGCAGTCGGAAAGCTACAACCAGAACACCCAGCGGCTGGGCCGGGAGCTGATGACCCCCAGCGAGCTGGCTACCATGCCGGGCGACAAGTGCATTTTGCAGTTACGGGGCCTGCCCCCGTTCTTTTCGTCCAAATACGATTTGAAACAGCACCCGAACTACAAGTACACGGCTGAGGCCGATAAAAAGAAAAACGCCTTTGACCTGGATAAGCTCATCAACCGCCGCAGGCGGCCTGGGCTTTCCGAGGCTTGTGAGGTGTACGAGGTAGACGCATCGGACACGGGGCCCGTAAGCGAGGACGAGGACATCCTCAATTACGACGATGTGGACGATCCAGATGCCTATGTATAAATCACTTCTGGACAAAGTGTCCAGAGGTCGCAACCTGCCGCCAGAAATGGCGGCTTTTTTCATGGCCGGGGAAAACCCGGAGAAATGGAGGCTATATGCAGTTCTTTTCTTCCGCTATTGATACTTTGCAGACCCTTGTTGTGGCTCTCGGCGCTGGTTTGGGCGTGTGGGGCGTTGTCAATCTCCTGGAGGGCTACGGCTCGGACAACCCTGGCTCCAAAAGCCAGGGCATGAAGCAGCTCATGGCGGGCGGCGGCATCATTCTGCTGGGCACCACCCTGATCCCTCTGCTGTCTGGCCTGTTTTAAGGTAAGGGCCTATGGATTTTCTCACCGACTGGCTCACAGACTGGCTCAAAGAGCTGTTGATTGGCGGGATCATGGGGAACCTGGAGGGGCTCTTTGATTACGTCAATACCCAAGTCGGAGAGATCGCGGTACAGGTGGGGACTACCCCGGCGGCGTGGAACGCCGGGGTATTTTCCCTCATCCGCCAGCTTTCCGAAACGGTGATTTTACCGATTGCCGGGCTGGTACTGACCTTTGTTGCCACCTATGAGCTCATTCAGATGCTTTTGGAAAAAAACAATATGCACGAGTTTGACGTGGCGAATATCTACAAATGGATGTTCAAAACGGCTTGTGCCATCTTCATTCTCTCGAATACCTTTGATATTGTGATGGCCGTCTTTGACGTGTCGCAGACGGTGATTGCCCAGGCCGGAGGGCTCATCCAGGGCTCCACGGACATCACGCCGGATATGATCACGGAGCTGGAAACCACCCTGGAGGGGATGGACTTAGGGCCGCTTCTCGGCCTGTGGCTCCAGTCCTCCATTATCGGCGTAACCATGTGGGCGCTGGGCATCGTCATCTTTGTCCTGGTCTACGGGAGGATGCTGGAAATCTATTTGCTCACCAGTTTGGCCCCGATCCCTATGGCGACAATCTCCCACCGGGAGGTGGGCCAGATCGGGCAGAACTATCTGCGCTCCCTGTTTGCCGTGGGCTTCCAGGGGATGCTCATTCTGGTGTGCGTTGCAATCTATGCGGTGCTGATCCAGGGGATTGCCACGGGCGGAGATCCCATCGGGGCAATCTGGGGCACCGTGGGCTATACGGTTTTGCTCTGCTTCATGCTGTTCAAAACCGGGACGATAGCGCGCAGCATCTTTAGCGCGCACTAAGGAGGTTTGATTTTATGGCGAATATGCAGACGGCGGCACAAGGGGCCCCCGTTATGGACGAGGCGGCGATGGCGGAAATGCGCCGCCTGATTTTTGAAGCGCCCATCCAGGAGCTGGCGGACGCCCAGGGCATTTCCATTGACGAGGCCGTACAGCTCCGGGTGGAGAAAAACCTGGAGGCCGCCGAGGTGCCTATCGAGGTGTCGGTGCGGCCCATTGAGCCCCAGGGCAAGCTGATTGGCTTTGCCAGCGTGAATATCGGCGGCATCGTGATTGACGATTTTAAGGTAGTCAACGGGAAAAACGGGATCTTCCTGGGGGAGCCCAGCAAACCCGATCCCACAACCCGGACGGGCTACCGCTCCACGGCGCGGGTGACAAACCGGGCCTTGCAGGAGCGACTGAGTGCGGCGGCGGCAGACGGCTACAACATGGCCGTGGAAAAGCTGATTGCCCGCGCCGAGGCCCTGCGTCCAAAGCCGATCCGGGAGCAGATGGCAAACGCGGCAAAGGAGGCCGCAAAGGAAAACGCCACCCGGCCCGCCCCGGCAAAGGGCAAGGAGGCCAGGGATGACCGATAAGGGCACCTCTGGACAAAGTGTCCAGAAGTCCCCGGAACTCACGGAGGGGCTGTTCCTCATGGACGGCATCGAGGGCCTGCGCTCCCTGCCCCGCCATTCCGTGGATATGCTCTTGACCGATCCGCCCTACGGCACTACCCGGAACTTTTGGGATGTGCCCCTGCCGCTCCCGGAGCTGTGGGAGGCGGTGAAATGGGCGGTCAAGCCGGACGGCGCGATCCTGTTCTTTGCTCAGTGCCCCTATGACAAGGTGCTGGGGGCATCCAACCTGTCCATGCTCCGCTATGAGTGGGTGTGGTATAAAAGCCGATGCACAGGTTTCCTCAACGCGAGGCGGGCCCCGTTAAAAAAGACGGAGAACATCCTGGTATTCTATCAGAAGCTCCCTCTCTACAACCCGCAGTTTGAACAGGGCAAGCCCTATAAGAGGAGCTTGACAAACAACGGGGACAGCCCCAACTATGGAAAATTCGTCCGCACCACAGGCGGCTCGGAGGACGGTCTGCGCTTTCCGGGGAATGTGCTCACGTTCCCCACCGTCCAGCGCACCGTCCACCCCACGCAGAAGCCGGTGGCCCTGTGCGAGTATTTCATCAAGACCTACACCCGGCCCGGCGAGCTGGTGGCGGACATCTGCGCGGGCTCCGGCACAACGGCGGTGGCCGCCCTCAACACGGGCCGCCGCTTCCTCTGTTTTGAAACCGTCCCGGCCTACTATGCCGCCGCCAGTGAACGCATCCGCGTGGCGGGCGCGGCGGTGGAGGCCGGGGAGAAAGGAGTTTGACTATCGGACAATATTCTGTGATCTACGCCGATCCCCCCTGGCGGTATTCTGCAAAGAATGTTCAGGGGGCGGCGGAAAAGCATTACCCCACAATGGGGATTGACGAGTTATGCATGCTCCCGGTGGCGGATCTGGCGGCCCCGGACAGCGTGCTTTTTTTGTGGGCTACGTTCCCGCAGCTTGCGGAGGCCCTGCGGCTGATCAAGGCGTGGGGCTTCACTTACAAGAGCGTTGCTTTCGTCTGGCTGAAGAAAAACCGCAAGTCCGAGGGCTGGTTCTATGGCCTGGGCTTCTGGACGCGGGGCAACGCGGAGGTCTGCCTGCTGGCAACGCGGGGACACCCAAAGCGGCAGGCGGCCAATATCCACCAGTTTATCATTTCCCCCATCCAGGAGCACAGCCGCAAGCCGGAGGAGGCCCGTGAAAAGATCGTGGCCCTCATGGGCGATGTGCCCAGGGTGGAACTGTTCGCCCGGCAGTCCCCGCCCGGCTGGGACGTGTGGGGGAACGAGGTGGAAAGCACCATCCCGGACTTCTGGACAAAGTGTCCAGAGGTGGCCGGGCCGGAAAGGAGTGATTGAAATTCCCTATGTAAATGTCCCCAACGACTTATCCAAAATCAAGACCAAACTTGCCTTTAACCTGACAAAGCGCCAGCTTGTGTGCTTCGGGATCGCGGCGGCGGTGGGCATCCCGTCCTACCTGCTGGCCCGGAGCACTATCGGCAACACGGGAGCCATGTTCCTGATGATGGGAGTGGCGCTCCCGGCGTTCCTGCTGGCGATGTATGAAAAAGACGGGCTCCCCTTTGAAAAGGTGGTGCGGAACGTCCTGCGGGCAAAGTTCCTGCGGCCTGGGGTGAGGCCCTACCAGACGGAAAATATCTATGCCCCGTTCACCCAGCGGGGCGCTGTGAGAAAGGAGGATGCGATTGCAGAACGCAAAAAGCCCAAAGCGCGGCCCCGGAAAGGCCGCTAAACGGAAAGCGGCGCTCTCCGCCCAGCAGACGATCCCCTATCTGGTAATGCACCCGGACGGGGTGTGCCAGCTCCCCGGCGGGCTCTACACAAAGACGGTGGAATATGAGGACATCAATTATTCCGTGGCAAGCACCGAGGATCAGACGGCGATTTTTGGCGGGTGGAGCTCGTTCCTCAACTACTTCGACAGCTCCCTGCCGTTCCAGCTCTCCTTTATCAACCGCCGCTCCCGTTCCCGGAGCAAGTACAAGGTAAACATTCCTCCGGCCCAGGATGACTATGACAGCATCCGGGCGGAGTTCACGGGAATGTTAAAAAGCCAGATCGCCAAAAGCAACAACGGCATCGAGCGGTCAAAATACATCACGTTCGGCCTGCCCGCCGAGGGGATCGCGGAAGCCCGCCCCCGCCTGGAACGGGTGGAGGCCGACGTGACAGGCAACCTCAAACGGCTGGGCGTTCCCTCTGTCCCGATGGACGGGCAGGCGCGGCTGGCTCTGCTTCACGGCCAGATGCACCCCGGCAACCGGGAGCCGTTCCGCTTCTCCTGGCAGGACATCCCCAAAACCGGGCTTGGCACAAAGGACTATATCGCGCCGGACAGCTTCGACTTCCGGCAGTCCCGGACGTTCCGCATCGGCCAATACTGGGGCGCGGCGTCCTACTTGCAGATTTTGGCGTCCGAGCTCTCTGACAAGCTCCTGGCGGAGATCCTGGAGCTGGATGCGGAAATGACGGTTACGCTCCATATTCAGACGGTGGATCAGCTCAAGGCCATTAAGACCATCAAGGGCAAGCTCTCCGACATCGGCAAAATGAAGGTGGAGGAACAGCGCAAGGCGGTGCGGGCCGGGTACGATCCCGACATCCTGCCCCCTGACCTGATTACATTCAGCAAGGACGCGGCAGAGCTCCTGGCCGATCTGCAGTCCCGCAACGAGCGGATGTTCCTCTTGACGTTCACGGTGATCAATATCGCGCCCACCCGCCAGCGGCTGGAAAACGATGTGTTCACAGTGGGCGGCATCGCGCAGAAATACAACTGCGCTTTGAAGCGGCTGGACTGGCAACAGGAACAGGGCTTTGTGTCCTCTCTGGCCCTGGGCTATAACGAGGTAGAAATCCAGCGGGGCATGACTACCAGCTCCACGGCAATCTTTATCCCCTTTATGACCAGGGAGCTGCGGATGGCCGGGCCGTCCCTCTACTACGGCATGAACGCTCTTTCCCACAACGTCATCATGGCAGATCGGAAAAAGCTGAAATCGGCCAACGGCCTTTATCTCGGCTCCACGGGCTCCGGCAAGAGCTTCGCCGCAAAGCGTGAGATCATCAACGTGTTTCTTGCCATCCCCAAAGACCGCATTATCATTGTCGATCCGATGGGGGAATATGCCCCGCTGGTGCGTAGGCTGGGCGGCCAGGTGGTGGAAATCGCCCCCGGCTCCCCCAGCCATATCAACCCGATGGACATCCAGCTTGATCTGGACGATGACGAAAGCCCGCTTTCCATGAAAGCGGATTTTTTGTTGTCCCTGTGCGAGCTGGTGGTGGGCGGCAAGGATGGCCTGCAACCCATCGAAAAGACGGTGATTGACCGCTGTGTGCGGCTCATTTACCGGGACATGGCCCTGGGCCTGGGGGACGGCAAGCCGCCTTTGCTCCAGGACTTGTACGAGGAGCTTCTGAAACAGCCGGAGCCGGAGGCCCGCCGGGTGGCAACCGCCCTGGAGCTCTACTGTACGGGCTCCCTTAACCTGTTCAACCACCAGACCAACGTAAAACTGACGGCGCATATTGTCTGCATCGTTCTCAAAGGGCTGGGAGAAAACCTCCGCAAGATCGCCATGCACGTTACCAACGACTTTGTAACGTCGGCGGTCAATGTGAATTTCCACAACGGCGTTTCTACCTGGTGCTACTTTGACGAGTTCCACATCCTGCTCAGGGACGCGCTCACCGCCAGCTACTTTGTGGCCGTGTGGAAGATGCTCCGCAAAAAAGGCTGCGTACCCTCGGCTTTAACGCAGAACGTCAAAGACCTTTTGGCCAGCCGGGAGATCGAGGCCATTCTGGACAACACCGACTTTATGATCCTGTTGTCCCAGGCCCAAAGTGACCGGGCGATTTTGGCAAAACAGCTCGGCATTTCCGAGCATCAGCTCTCCTATATCACCCATTCCAATTCCGGCGAGGGCCTGCTGTTCTATGGCGATGTGACTATTCCCTTTGTGGATCGGTTCCCCAAAGGCGAGATCTATAATCTGCTCACCACCCGCCCGGAGGACTTGAAGAATGAAGCGAAAACTGAATAAACCCCAACAGGAGCCCAGGGAGCGCCCCGGCTCCTGGGAGGAGCCCGCCGATCCCGGCGGTGCTTCTTCCGGGGCCGGGACAGAGGGCACTTCTGGACAAAGTGTCCACAAGTCAAAGTTCCGGCAGAAAAGTAAACAGGAACAGGCCGCCGCTTCTAAGCTCCGCATGGAAAAGCGGGGCGACAAGCTGGTGGCGGCCAAAGGCAAGCTGGCAAAGCAGAAGCCCCCGAAAAAGCCCGGCCCCGTCCGGCGGGTGGGCCGCGCCGCTGGCGGCACCGTTCACGGCTTTGTGCATGGGAAGATTTACGAAAACGAGCAGGAAAATGTGGGCATCGAGGGGGCCCACCGCTCCGAGCTGGTGGGCGAGGCCCTGGGCCGTAAAGGGGTACGGTTTGCTAAAAAGACGCTCCGGGAACACCCGGCAAAGGCCGTCCAGCGGGCCGAGTCCAAATATGTCAAGGCCACAGCGGACTATCATTTCCGCATGGCCGCCCAGGAGCACCCGGAAATGTCCGGCAACCCGGTTTCCCGGATGTGGCGCAAGCGCCGCTTGAAAAAGCAGTACCAGAAGCGGGCGCGGGAGGCGGTCAAG
>DAISYX010000005.1:12563-25437 GCA_036825095.1 Clostridia bacterium
AAGGCCGGGGCAAAAGTGGCGGGCTTTGTGAAGCGGCATCCCGTGGGGGTGCTGCTGGCCCTGGCCTGCGTGCTCCTGCTCTTTATGATGCAGTCCTGTTCGTCCTCCCTGGTGACGCTTGGCAACGCCGGGGCTGGCGCGGTGGGCGCGACTACCTACCCATCCCAGGACGAGGAAATGCTGGCGGCGGAGGCGGCTTATGTGGGAATGGAGGCGGAGCTTGCAGACTACCTGGACAGCTACGAAAGCACCCACGACTATGACGAGTACCACTTCGACTTGGACAGCATTGAGCACGATCCCTATGTGCTGATCTCCATCCTGTCGGTGCTCCATGAGGGGGCATGGACGCTGGATCAGGTGCAGGGGACGCTGGAAACCCTCTTTGACCGCCAGTACATTCTCACCGAGGATGTGGTGGTTGAGGTGCGCTACCGGACGGACAGCGAGGGCAACTCCTACGATGTGGAAGTCCCCTACAATTACTACATCTGTTATGTGACGCTGGAAAACCGCAACCTGTCCCACCTGCCCCTGGAAATGATGAACGAGGAGCAGATGTCCCGGTACTCCCTCTATATGTCCACCCTGGGGAACCGGCCTGACCTGTTCCCGGAGTCGGCCTATGTGGGGAAATACGTTACCAACCCGCCCGCCGGATATGACGTGCCGGGGGAATATCTGGACGATGAAACCTTTGCGGCTATGCTCACCGAGGCGGAGAAATACCTGGGCTATCCCTATGTGTGGGGAGGGAGTTCCCCGGCCACGTCCTTTGACTGCTCCGGCTTCGTGTCCTGGGTCATCAATCACAGCGGCTGGAATGTGGGCCGCCTGGGGGCCCAGGGGCTCTATAACATCTGCACCCCTACCAGCAGTCCAAAGCCCGGCGATCTGGTGTTCTTTGTCGGCACCTATGACACGGCGGGCGTGTCCCACTGTGGCATCTATGTGGGGGACGGGATGATGATCCACTGTGGAGATCCCATCCAATACGCAAACTTAAATACAAGCTACTGGCAATCTCATTTCTACGCCTACGGGCGTTTACCCTGACAAGGAGGTTATGTATGGCGGTAAGCAAAAGCCAGAAAATCCAGGCCGAGATTGATAAGGTCAAGGCCAAAATCAGCGAACAGCAGGCCCGGCTCAAGGAGCTGGAAAAGAACAAGCAGGAGGCCGAAAACAGCGAGATCGTGGACATCGTGCGGGGCATGAGCATTTCCCTGGAGGAGCTCCCCCTGGTGCTCCAGCGGCTCCGGGACGGCACTTCTGGACAAAGTGTCCAGAAGTCCGAGGACGGCGGAAAGGAGGAAAATTGAAGATGAAACGCTTTCGGGTGATGGCGGCGGCGCTGTGTGCCGCCGTTCTTTTATGCGGATTTAGCGTCCCGGCCTATGCCTATGCGGACGGCGGCGAAGGCGCGGACTATGGCGATCCCACTATGACCGAGGAAACCCCGGCCCCGGAGCCGGAGCCCACCATCGAACCGGGCGAGGGCTTTTCGGAGGAGGGCAACCTTGTGACCCGTGATCTGCTCTATGACGAGCACACCAACAAGCAGTTTATCACGGTGCAGACGGCGGGCGGGAACACCTTTTACATTGTCATTGACTATGACAAGCCCGTGGACGAGGAGGGCGAGCAGTATGAAACCTACTTCTTCAGCGTGGTAGACGAGGCCGATCTGCTGGCCGCAGCCGAGGCCGCCGGGGTGGAGCAGGCGGTCTGCTCCTGCTCGGAAAAATGCGCGGCGGGTGCCGTGAATACGGAGTGCGCGGTCTGCTCAGTCAATATGGAAAAATGCGTGGGCGTGGAGCCGGAGCCCGTGGAAACCGAGGAACCTGTCCCGGAGGAGGCCGAGCCGGAAACGGGCGGCAATACGGGGATGCTCCTGGCGGTGCTGGCCGTGGCCTTAGTGGGCGGCGGTGCGGCGTTCTATTTCAAGGTACTGCGCCCCAAACAGCAGAAAGCCGCCGAGCCCCAGGAGGACTATGGCGACGAGCTCCCGGACTATGACGGGCCGGACGGCTACGGGGACGAGGACGATGACGGCCCGCCCTGGGACGAGGAGGATGATAACGGAGAGGAGGCGGACAAATGAGGTTTACCGACAGCCCCTTTGAAAAAATGATGAAGCAGAAGCCCCACCCCCAGGCCCCGTCTGCCCCGAAAGCGCCCAGGGGCTCCCGGTGCTCCGGGTGCCCCTACTGGCGGGGCATCGGCTGTGTGTCCTGCTACCGGGAGCTCATGCGGGCCCCGGCTGGCGGGAGGTGACGGCTTGGCCCGTGAACTGACACGCGAGGAAAAACGGGCGATCCGCGCCCTGGTAACAAAGTGGTGCGCCAACTATGACAAGGAATACGGGTGCCTGCCCCTGGAGTGCGAGTGCTATATGTTCGGCAAATGCTGGACAGGTGCTTACTGCCGCTACTTCCGGGAGGCCGTCCTGCCCCTTGATCCGGCGCTGGAGGCCGCCCTCTTGACTGAGGGGCCCAGGCCGGAGTTTAAGCCCTGTCCCATCTGCGGCGGGGCTGTCCCCGCTGATGGGCGCATGGCCTACTGCTCCGAGTCCTGCGCCCGGATTGCCCTGCGGCGGCAAAAGCGGGATTATATGCGGAAAAAGCGGAGGTGATGTGTGGAAAATTAGGCCCCGGAAATCCCGCTTGCATCAAGGCTTTCCGGGGCCGCTTTTGGGGTAGTCCGTATCTTTCTATGGCTTACCCCTGCTTTGTTAAAATGCTTTCCACATCTATCCCCGCCGCTTCTGGACACTTTGTCCAGAGGTAACGGCCTATTTTTCATTGATCCAGGAGGTGCTGTATATGGAACGAAACGCCGGATATGAAATCAAACGGCTTTTACTTTACGACGATAACACGGGTTTTGCCCTGGGGGAAAATCTGCGGGCCCCCGATCCCTATGTGACCTGGAAAGTCACCGAGGAACAGGGCCGCCGTTCTTTTGATTGGGGGCACTACTTTACAACAGAACGGGCGGCGGTCAAAGATTTTCTGAAACGGGCGGCTGACTATGAAAAAGACAACTCTGTTTCCCTGGTATCGGAAGGCCCCCAGCCGGACAGCTTCAAATACTATTCCACACAACGGCCCATTGACATCGGCACGTTCCCAAAGGGCGGCGGCAACGATCCCATCCGTTTCCAGAACTATGATAAACGGCTCCCAGTGGAGGGCGGCGCGTTCCTGGCCTGGGGCGAGCTGGAATATGGAAAACAGTTGACGGAGGATGAAATGTTCTGCTATGAACTCCAGCCATCGCGGGACAACCCGGATGTGTGGCGGCGCATGGATGCGCTGGCTCAGACGGTGGGGCCGTGGGAAGATATGCGTCAATTCCCGGAGGGACGCAGACTTACAGAATGGAGCTCCGAGGCGGGTGCCTATGTACCAAAAGCAAAGGCTACCGTGGAGAAGCTGGTGGAATGTACGGAAAGCATCCGAGTACAAAGGGTGCTTCTGGCTGGTGATAAACAGCCCTCAATCCGCGACCAGCTCAAGACCGCCCAACGGGAGGCCCAGGAACACCGGGCCCCGGACGGCCCCAAAAAGAAAGCCCCTGACCGGGGCGACAGATAGGAGGAAGATTATGGACAAGAAGCGTGAACAGGATTTTGCCAACCAGGAAGCCCTGCGGCTCTCCGGGGTATTCAATACGCCGATCCCCGCCCAGCCCCCGGAACGGGAAAAGGCGCTGGACAAGGTAAAGGAGCCGCCCCGCATCTGCCGGAGCCTGGAACGGGAGGAACGGTGACAAAGAAACGCCGCCGCCCTATCCATCTCCATGTAATGGTGTCTGAGGAGGAGCTGGCGCTGATCCGGGAGCGCATGGCCGAGGCAGGCATCCGCAATATGGGGGCCTATATGCGGAAAATGGCCCTCAATGGGTATGTGCTCCATGTTGACCTGTCGCCTGTCCAGGAGCTGGTGTCGCTCCAGCGGCGGTGCTCCAACAATCTAAACCAGGTGGCGATCCAGGCGAATACCTACGGCGGCATTTACCCGGAGGAGATTACGGCTCTGCAACGGGACTATGAAAAGCTGTGGCGGCCCCTTTCCGATCTGCTGGAAAAGCTCTCCGCCATCGTGCGGCTCTGACCTGCCGGGGAGCGGTTCTGCCGTTCCCCGGCTATCTCGACTTCTGGACATTTTGTCCAGAGGTGGGGATAGCCGAGGCATCCTTGTTGGCCCCCTCCCGCAGAGTTATAATATACATATAGAGGCGAACAACGAACTTTTGTAGGAGGTATGAACCATGCGGATAATCTTAAAAATCATCGCGGCTCCCTTTGTCCTGGCCCTGATCCTCATTGTGGCGGTGCTTACGTTCCTGTCCTGCGTGGCGGGGGCGGTGTGCATTGTGGCTTGTGTGGGCCTGTCCCTGCTGGCGATCCTCTGCCTGCTGGCCGGGCAGACAGTAGGCTGCATCGCCATGTTTGTGCTGGCGTTCCTGGTTTCCCCCTTTGGGCTCCCGGCCCTGGGCGGCTGGCTGGTGGAGCGCCTGCATGGAGTGAAGTATGCGGCGATGGACTTTATGGCGAGCTGATACTTATGGACAAAGTGTCCAGAGGTGCCGGGCGGCGGGTGGAGTAGACCGCCGCCCGCTTTTTCTGCTGGGAAAGGAGGTGCGGCTATCGCTACAACTTACATCCGGCCCTACAAGGTGGCGGCGGGAAAAACGGCTGTCCAGACGATGGAGGATCGGTTAGCCTACGGGCTCAATCCGAAAAAGCTGGGGGCCGTGTCTGCCTACCTCTGCGATCCGGCGTCGGCCCCGGCTGAGTTTCTTCTGACAAAGAGCCAGTACCAGGCGGAAACGGGCCGGGCCGTGGAGCGCGGGGCCCTGTTCTTTCAGATCCGGCAGGCGTTCCCGCCTGGTGAGGTCACGCCGGAGGAGGCAAACAAAATCGGCTATGAAACGGCCATGCGCTGGACAAAGGGCAAGTACCAGTTCTTTGTCTGTACCCACATCGACAAAGGGCACGTTCATAATCACATTTACTACAACTCCACGGCCCAGGACTGCTCCCGGAAGTTTCATAACTTCATTGGCTCCAGCTTTGCGGTGCGGCGGCTCTCTGACCGGGTGTGCATCGAGCATGAGCTGTCCGTCATTCAAAATCCGAAACAGCACAGCAAGGGCCGCTTTCTCCACTATGGCCAGTGGATCGGGGAAAAACCGCCCTCTGCACAACAGCGGGTGCGGCTGGCCATCGTGGAGGCCCTGGGGCGAAGGCCCGCTGACTTCCCGACGTTCCTGCGGCTTATGGAGGAGTCCGGCTTTCAAGTGAAGCATGGGCGGGGCGGCGCGATCTCGTTCCTGGCCCCTGGGCAGGACAAGTACACCCGTCTGCGGGCATCCACCCTGGGCCCTGGTTTCGATCCGGATGACATCCGGGCGGTGATTGCCGGGGAGCGGCCCATCCCGGAGCTTCCCCAGGACAGCCCGGCCCCGGCCCGGCGCGTCAATCTGATTATCGACATTAGGGAGCGCATGGCCCAGGGCAAGGGGCCCGGCTATGAGCGGTGGGCCAAAGTTTACAACCTCAAACAGATGGCCGCCGCGCTCCAGTACCTCCGGGAACACGATCTAATGGATTATGACGCGCTGGCCGCCAGCACAGAGGCGGCTGTGGATCGCGCCCACAAGCTGGCCGGGGAGCTGCGGGACACAGAGGCGGCCCTCTCTAAAACTTCTGAGCTCATGGGGGCGGTGGTACAATATGCAAAGACGCGCCCTGTGTTCGATAGCTACAAAGCGGCCCGGTATTCTAAAAAGTACCTGGCCCAGCACGAGGCGGAGCTGGCCGACTACCGGGCGGCCAAAGCTACTATGAGCGATCTTTTGGGCGGGGCGAAGCTCCCGAAAATGGACGCGCTGAAAAAGGAGCGCCGGGAGCTCTCCGAAAAGAGAAAGGCCCTTTATGCGGAATACCGCAAGGCCCAGGCGGAAATGCGGCAGGCCGTGGCGGTCAAGGCGAACATTGACCATCTGCTCGGCCATACGGATGGGCGTGAAAATAAGGCCCAGGAGCGATAGCTCCGGGCCGCAGACAACCAGGGACTTCTGGACAAAGTGTCCAGAAGTCCGGCGGGTTTGGGGAGCTCCCCAACAAGCATTTTCACGGGCCTGCGGCCTGTGAAAATTTCGGAGTGTGGCCACACCCGAATTGCTTGCCAAAACGTACAAGCCCCGAAAATAGAACAAAACGCTATTGACCGAATCGGTTATTTATGATACAGTGTTTATGGATAACCGATTCGGTTATTTACAGGAGGGGGATAATGGTGGAAAAATTTTTAGCACTTTCACAAGAGAAACAGGCAACGATCCGCAATGCGGCACTTGCCTGCTTCGCAAAGCATGGATATGAAAAAGCGTCTATCCATGATATTGCGGTAATGGCAGGTATCTCAAAAGCGTCTGTCTTTCAGTATTTTGGAAATAAGCAGGCTCTTTATCAGTATTTGCTCGACTACTGCATAGCCCAAATGAAGCAGGCCTATGATGCAAGCACACTGGATTTGAACACAGACTTTTTTGATCGTGTATGGGAAGCCAGTGTTATGAAAGTTGAGAACTTGAAAAAGTACCCGCATATTGCATCGTTTATCGCAAGCGCAGCAGCAGAATCAATACCGGAATTAAAAGATGCTTTATTTTCTGCGACAAGCGAAAAGTTTGTAGAGACGCTGGTCTTGCATGAGGAAGATTGCAAGAAATTCAAGCGTCCAGAGGATGCGCTGTTGGTGTTTCGGATGTTTATGATGCTTGCACAGGGCATGGCAGTTCAGTTGGAGAACGGATCAGATTATGACGGTATTATGAAAGAGTTTGAAAAAATCTTAAAAATGCTGAAATACAATTTTTACAAGGAGGAATATCTGCCATGAATGAACCAGTGATTGTTTTAAATGAACTTACAAAAAGTTATGGAAGACATCGAGGGGTTGAGGGCATCAGCTTTTCCGTTTGTCAGGGCGAGATTTTCGGCTTTATCGGCCCGAATGGCGCTGGGAAGTCTACGACTATCCGCGCCTTGATGGGCCTGTTGAAGCCTACCAGCGGAAGTGCATCCATCTTCGGGCTGGATTGCAGTCAGGAGCCTGCCCGTATCGCAAAGGATGTGGGGTATCTCCCCAGCGAAAACTGCTATTACAACAATATGAAAGTGAGAGAAATGCTCCTCTACACGGCGGAACTATATGGCGTGGACGGTCACCGCCGAATGGAAGAATTAGCGGGGCGGTTTAATTTGGATTTGTCCAGGCGAATCGGTGATCTATCTTTAGGAAACAAGAAAAAAGTAGGTATCGTGTCGGCTTTGCTCCCATCTCCAAAGTTGCTTATCATGGACGAGCCTACCAGCGGTCTTGACCCGCTGATTCAGCAGACCTTTTATGACTTGCTGAAAGAAGAAAATGAACATGGTACAACTATTTTCCTGTCCTCTCATGTTTTGAGTGAGGTGCAACGGCTCTGTGACCGGGTAGCTATCCTCCGGGAGGGGAAATTGGTCGGCGTTCAATCTATGAAAACCTTGCGGGAGAACGGCTATAAGAAAATCTCCTTGACTGCTAAAAGTGCTATTCCAGAGGACTTCTTCTCTATCCCCGGCACAGCTAATTTTGAGCAGGACAAGGCAGGAACTTCTGTATCCTTTATGTTCAACGGAAGCTCTATGACAATCATGGAAAAGCTCCATCAGTTGGAACTGGAGGACATTTTGATTGAGGAACCGTCATTGGAAGAAATATTTCTCCATTACTACGAATAAGGAGGGCCGCTATGTTGATTTTTCGATTTGAATGGAAACGAACACGAAATTATATTCTGATTTGGGCTGCCGCCCTTGCGGTATGTATTTTTTCCATGACACCCGTTTATTATGACATGATTGAAACTGCGGGGACTCTGCCATCAGGCTTTACACAGGGAGGCTTTTGGGAAACGCTTGATGTTTCTCTGACGCTGTTGATGGAGCCGCTGGGGATGTATTCGTTCCTTACAGGCTTTTTTATGATTGCCGGCGGAGTCTTCGGAATGCACCTTGGTCTGTCGTTACATACAGGAGAATGTACGGAAAACACAGCGGAATATTTATATACAAAACCCTGTGGACGGCAGATGATCTTCAAGGGGAAAATGTTGTGTGCGCTTGTTGGGGTATGTGTGACAGGAATTTCTTATCTACTGGCTTCATTTTTGACGATGATGCTGTTTCGCCCTGGATTTCCTGTGGGAGAATTCCTGTTGGTGGTAGGCTCCTTTGTCCTCCTTACGCTTTTTTTCGCACTGCTGGGATTGATGGTCGGAATATTCCATCCCAATAATCGTTCCCCGCTTTTAACGGCTGGGCTGGTCGTGTTTGTGGAATATTGCATTACCTCTTTTTCAAGGACTGTCAGCATCCGGGCAATCGGCTTTTTATCGCCCTTTTCCTTTTTCAGTCCGTCAGAAATTCACGATGCAGGGGCTTATTCTTGGGACTATATGCTCTGGTATCTGCTCCTGTTGTTTGCTTTTATCATTTTGGCTTACAAGAAAATCTTGAAACGGGATATCGCATTGGCGGTGTAAAGGGGGGAAACGAATGAATGCGTTGATAAAAAACGAATTTCGTTTGACAAGAAAAATGCTGCTGATTTGGATGGGGATCGTTTTGGTCTTATGTGGCTTCGCTTACTTTGAATATCTGTCTTTAAAAGACAGCCTGGGTGAACTAACTGGTCTGATTTCAGATTTCCCGAAAATCTTGATAGCCATGTTTGGAGTTAGCGGTGACCTAACCTCTGCTTTGGGCTGGTACGGCTGTATTTATTACTGGGTTACGATGCTGACAAACAGCTATGCGGTCTATCTTGGCGTGTCTTGCGTGGCAAAAGAACGAGCGCAAGGGACTGCGGAATATTTATTTACAAAGCCAGTGAGTCGTAACACGGTTATTTGTGGAAAAGTAGTCGCCAGTATATGTAATTTGTTTGTACTTGCGGCATTTAGTGGACTGTGTAATTATTTTACCGCTATTTTGCCATTGGGAGGTTTGGAGCAAAGAGAGGCGGCTCTAACTACCACAATAGGGTTGTTTTTAACAGAGCTGACCTTGTTTGCAATTACGCTTTTGATCTCCGGTCTGGCGAAATCCTACAAAGGGGCTGTACGGCTGGGAACGGGAATATTATTAGCTTTTTATGGTATCAGCATAGCCGCTGAATATCTTGAAGTTCCAGCAATGTACTATTTAACGCCGTTAAAATACTTTGATGTTTACACGGTGGCAGCAGGAGGAATCTATATTTCATTCTTCCTGTTGGCTATGATAATTGTGATTGGTTCTGTTGTCGCAGCTCAAAAAATTTGGACGGCCAGAGAGATTTGAACAAACTATATGGATAGCTACAAATGGCTATTATGCCCTGTCTGCAACAGTAAAACTCGTATCAAATTGCGGCTGGATACGGAATTAAAAAACTTCCCTTTGTTTTGCCCTAAATGCAGACAGGAAACTCTAATTACTGTAGAAAAATTTGAAATTTTAGTTATCACAGAGCCAGACGCATAGACGCAGAGCCGATAACCCGCAAAAAAGAATGTGGTTATCGGCTCTTTCTATTTGAAAGATACGGCAACCGATTAAGGAGGTATTGCTGTGTCTTTCTGTTCTGCCCGCCCCCCTAATTTATCAAAAAAAGCCAGGGCCCCGGACAAGGATATTTTAACCGTGGTTGCGAAAATTGTTACAATGTAAGTAAATATATCGATTTATGCGCTTGTGCGGCTTTATGTCGTGCAGGCGCATTTTGCTGTCCGTACTTCGAGACAAAGTGTCCCAAGGTACGGAGCGGCTCTCCTGGGTGCCGCTCTCCACCAGCCCTCCATTTCGTTTCCTATCAACCCGACCAAAACGAAATGGAGGACAAGTTATGACTACCATCAATCTGAAAGATTTTTATTACTGGTACATACAGGATCAGTTTATCGAAGTCACCGAGGAAGTGGCCGAGGCGCTCCGGGCCAGCGTCCGCTATGAAGCGGCCTACCAGCGGCGGCTCACCCGGCACAAAGCGCAGTATTCCCTGGACTGTGAGGACGGGATCGAATACTCCGCCTGCCTGCATGAGCCCACGCCCCAGGAAGTCCTGGAACTCAAGGAGCGGTTTATCCGGCTGTGGAACGCGCTCAATTCCCTGCCGGAGATCCAGGGCCGCCGGATCGACGCTCACATCATTCTTGGCATAAGCATCAAAGCGATTGCTGAGGCTGATGGTGTGCATGAGGAGTCCGTCCGCCAGTCTATCAAGCGGGGCCTGGAACGCATGAAAAAAACTTTTTGATTTTTGCTGTTTCCCCACTTGGAATTGATGTAAAAATGTCTTGGTTATTAGAGAGGGAAATATAAACCTCTCCGCAACGGAACGGCGGCGGCCCTGAGCATAGCGCGGGGAGCCGGGCGGCGGGTGCGCGGTGACTTCTCTCCACGGAGAACGAGCGACAAACACCAGCGCCGCAGGTGGGCCGGGCCAACCCACGGCCACGATCCGCCAGTGGACAGGCTGGCCGCCTGTCCCTCCGGGCCGCCGTTCCCCGTTGCGTGGGGATGCCGCGCCGAGTATGGTTGTCTTTGGACAGGTCAAGGAAACGGGCGCGGCACTCCCTAATTTATCAAGAAAGAGGGGGAACGCTCTATGAATTATGATCCAGAACTGGCGGCTTTGCTCTCCCAGCCGTGGAGCAACGATGCCTGCCGGGGGTACGTCATCGCCGCGATGGAGCGGTGCGGCTTTAAGCCGTCCGACATTGAACAGGTGATGGTCGAGCTTTACGAGGTATTCGACTATACCACTTTGCAGGAGGCCGAGGCTTACTACGAACGGAGCCCCTACTAACTTCCAGACACTTTGTCCAGAGGTACATATCCGGCCAAAGGCCAGCACTTTCCCGGTGCTGGCCTTTGCCATGTTTCAAGACATTCTTTGATTGTATGGGAGGGATTTTATGCAGGCACAGGTCAAATATGAAAGTGAAATCAAAACTGCTTTACTCGGAGATCGCACGATCACCGTCAAAAATCTCACCCCCGTTTTTTCCCCGCAGGAACAGGACAAGCGCAACCGCGAGATCGAGCGGCGGCTGTTTGACGTGTTCCGCAAATATGCCGGGCGGGGGTAGGCCAGAGTCATCCTTGTAGTAAGGGGGCGGCAGAGGTACAATATAATTGTAGGTTGGCTCCCGTTTAACGGAAGGGAGCTAATTATGGATAGTAGAATAGATGCAATTTACGGGCGGCAGTCGATTGACAAAAAAGACAGTATCAGCATTGAAAGTCAGTTTGAATTTTGCCGCTATGAGCTTAAAGGCGGTGAGGGTAAGGAATACAAAGACAAGGGCTACTCTGGAAAGAACATTGAGCGTCCCGACTTCCAGCGGCTTCTGCAGGACATCCGGCTGGGCCTGATTAAGCGGGTGATCGTCTACAAGCTGGATCGGATTAGCCGTTCCATCGTGGACTTTGCAAAGCTCATGGAACTGTTCAAGCAGTATGATGTGGAGTTTGTGTCTTGTACAGAAAAGTTTGACACTTCCACGCCGATGGGCCGGGCGATGCTCAATATCTGCATTGTCTTTGCCCAGCTTGAACGTGAAAGCATCCAGATGCGTGTGCAGGACGCTTTCTATTCCCGGTGTACCAAAGGCTACTATATGCGGGGCCGGACGCCATACGGTTTTGATACCGAGCCCATCGTCATGGACGGGATCAAGACAAAGAAGCTGGTGGAAAATGCGGAAATGGATTTTGCCGAGTTGATGTATCAAATGTATGCGGAGCCGGGCAATTCCTACGGCGACATATCCCGGTACTTTGCCGAGAACGACATCAAGGTTTATGACAAGTCCCTAAAGCGTGGGTTTATTGCTCAACTGCTGAGAAACCCCGTCTACGTCCAGGCCGATATGGACATCTACGAATACTTCAAGGCCCAGGGCGTAAAAATCGAAAGTCCCCCGGAAATGTTCACAGGGGACAATAGCTGTTATCTATATCAAGGGCGCGAGGGCGAGGAGCCGATCCTCGTGATTGCTCCCCACCAGGGGCGCATCCCCTCCCAGCTCTGGCTGACCGTTCAGCGCAAGCTCTCACAAAACACCACATTCCAGAATGGCCGGAAATGCCATAACACATGGCTGGCCGGGAAAATCAAGTGTGGACGTTGCGGCTATGCCCTGGCAAGTCTGAACGCCAGAAATGGTGTCACCTACCTGCGGTGCAAACAACGGGCAGACAATAAGAGCTGCGAGGGAGCCGGTACGCTGACCGCGCAAAGCATGGAGGTGTTTGTTTACGGCGAGATGGTTAAGAAGATGCGGAAATTCCACACGCTGAAAGGCGGCAAGGAACAAAGCTATAATCCGAAGCTGACCGCCGCCCGTGTCGCCCTTGCAAAGACGGAAAGCGAGATCGAGAAACTTCTGGACACTTTGTCCGGCGCTAATCCGCTTCTCCTGCAATACGCAAACACCCGCATTGAGGAACTGGATGCGGAACGGCAGAAACAGCTCCGGCTGGTCGCAGACCTCACCGCTAATTCTGTTTCCGCTTCACAGATTGATAGCATTACGGGCTATCTTGATGATTGGGAGTCCGTGAGCTTTGACGATAAGCGCAAGGTGGTTGATATACTTATATCACAGATTGACGCTACCAGTGAGAGTGTTACAATCCACTGGAAAATCTAAAACCTTTTCACTTGGCATTATGCCCTTGTAAAAAATAGTTAGCTTTATCAAGATTAATTTAGTAAATATTATAAACTATTTTCAGCCTTCATATGAACAAAGTCAAGAGAATGACCAA
>DAISYX010000006.1:0-13203 GCA_036825095.1 Clostridia bacterium
CCCATGGAGAAGGTTTTGCGGGGCAGGCGGCCATATTGCCTGACGACGGGGAAAAGCTGGTCCTTGGGAAAATCCGGCATCAGGATGCCGGTGCCGCCCCTTTGGGCCGCGATCTGCCGCAGCGCCTCTTCACCGTGGACATAATCAAGGGGCAGCGCCGCCTCATCCAGCCTGCGCTGCAGGGCTTCTGTGATCAGCTGGCCGCCTGTATTTTTAAGGGCCAAAGGCAAATCCCCTTTATCCCCAATCAGAACAATATCAAAGCCTTCCGCCTGATGAACGGGGCCAAGGGGCGCCAACACCTCCAGCACCGCCTCCTGCCCCACGCCAAAAGCCATCCGGTGGATGGGCTCAAACAAGAGGGCGGGGCTGTGCAGGTTGACCAGTTCCGCCAGGGCAAAACGGGCCGGGTGACGGGCCTGCTCCGCCCGGGTCAGCCCGGCTTTTTGCGCCTCCCAGAAGGCCTTGGCCGCGGCCAGGGAGTGGTTGCCGTCCCCCACCGCAAACAGCGGCGCGCCTGGCGGCAGCCTGTCCAAAAGCGCCCCAAGGGCCTCTGCCACCCGGGCGCTTGCCTCCCCCGGGGCCACTCGCCAGCCCCGGATCTGCCCCCCCGCCATTAATAGGGGCAGGTCATAGACAAGCGGCAGGGACTGGCGCGCCAGATACAATGGCCCCAGCAGGCTGTCGGCAGGATCATCCAGCAGAAGCATCACATGGGACAGCTCCAGGGCCGCCTGCTCCCGCAGTTGAAGCCGGGGCGGCAGGCGATCAAGCACCGTTTCCTCCGTCGCCCGGATGAGCGACTGGCTGCCCGGCCTGTAGTCATAGGCCTCCAGATCCACCAGCGCCACCAGCCCCAGCCGCGCCCCGGACTGGGTGCGCCGCTCCACCAGTATGAAGCTGTCTAAAAGCGCTGTGAAGAGATCCTGTTTGAGGTATTCGGACATCGCCTGGGCCGCGGCAAGGCTTCTTTCCCGGGTTTCCGCAAGAAAGGCCTCCGGCACAATCAGACGCAGGGTGGAGGGGATATTCCCGATCTCCCTGTCCACCGCCTCCCACACCTCAGGCTGGGAGGTGTACTGGTCACAGGCCACCACGGGCCAGAGCCGGTTTAAATATTCCCCTTTGGGCAGCAAAATCTTCCCGGGACGGATGCCCAGCTTATCCCAGCCGGTCATAGACACCCTCCTTTATGACAAAGCACCGTTCATCCGGCGGGGAAGGGTTCCCCGCCGCCATAGATCACCCGCACCTTTAAGATGTTGGGCTTGTGGGCCAGCTGCATGGCAAAAGCCCGGGGCACGATGATGGACGCGTCAAACAGCGCGCAGGCCACCCCGCCCCGGCTGGCGGACACCATCTGCTCGATGTTGATGCCCTCCTGGGCCATCAGGCTGGTCACCTCGCTTAGAATACCGGGCACATTTCGGTGCAGCACCAGCACCCGGGTGGGATGGGCGGCCTTGCCCAGCGTAATGGTGGGAAAGTTAATGGAGTTTGCGATATTGCCGTTGTTGAGATAATCCTGGGCCACCCGGGCCGCCATGACCGCGCTGTTCTCCTCCGCCTCCCCGGTGGCGGCGCCCAGGTGGGGCAGGGCCAGGGTGTTGGGGAAGGCCATCACCTGCTTGTTGGCAAAGTCCGTCACGTATTTTTTTATCCGGCCTTTGGCAAGCGCTTTGCCCAGCGCCTCCTCATCCACCAGCTGATCCCTGGAAAAATTCAGCAGCACTGCCCCCCGCCGCATCCGGGCAAGCTGGGCTTCACCGATCAGGCCCCGGGTGCTCTCCAGCAGCGGCACATGCAGGGTGATGTAGTCACAGGCCTCTATCAGCTCCGTCAGCTGCGCCACATGGCGCACGCTTAAGGCCAGCTTCAGGGCGTGCTCAATGGCGATTGAGGGGTCATAGCCCCAGACCTCCATGCCCATGGCGACCCCGGCGTTGGCCACCAGATGGCCCACCGCCCCAAGGCCGATTACCCCCAGGCGTTTTCCCCGGATTTCGCTGCCGGAAAAGGCCTTTTTGTGCTGCTCCACCCGCTGGGACAGGCCCTCGTCCGGGGTCTGCTCCCGAAGCCAGTTAGCCCCGCCCAGGATGTCCCGGGCGGAGAGAAGCATCCCCGCCACCGCCAGCTCCGCCACCGCGTTGGCGTTGGCCCCGGGGGTGTTGAAGGCCACAACGCCCTGCTGGGTGCAGCGCTCCAGGGGAAGGTTGTTAACCCCCGCCCCCGCCCGGGCGATGGCCCGCAGGCGCTGGGGCAGCGGCGTTTCCAAAAGGTCCGCGGAGCGCACCAGCCACAGGTCCGCCTCCCGGGGATTCTGGCTGATGGCGTAATTTTCGCCAAACTCTTTTAGGCCCTTGGGGGAAATGTCATTAAACAGCGCCACCTGCCGTTGCTTCATCCTCATCTGTCTGCCCTTTCAAACGCCGCCATGTGCTCCACCAGCGCCTTTACCCCATCATGGGGCATGGCGTTATACAGGCTGGCCCGCATCCCCCCTGCCAGGCGATGTCCCTTAAGGCCCCTAAGCCCGGCCTCCTCCGCCCCCCTGATAAAGGCCTGATCCAGCGCCTCCTCCCCGGTGGTGAAGGTGATGTTCATCAGGGAGCGGCTCTCAGGATGGGCATTGCCATGAAACAGGCGGCTGTTATCCAGAAAGTCATACAGCAGCGCCGCCTTCTCCCGGTTGATCCGGGCCATGGCGGAAAGCCCGCCCAGGCCATCAATCCACGCCAGCACCTTGCCCAAGATATAAATGGCATAGCTGGGCGGGGTGTTGTAAAGAGAGCCCGCCTTAAAGTGGGTGCTGTAGCGCAGCATCAGGGGCACCTGGGCCATAAGGTCCTGCCGGATTAAATCCTTGCGGATAATCGCCACCGTCAGCCCCGCGATGCCCATGTTCTTCTGGGCGCCCGCATAAATCAGCCCGTAGCGCGCCACATCCAAAGGCTCTGACAGAATGCAGGAGGACAAGTCCCCCACCAGGGGAATCCCCCCGGTATCGGGCAGTTGCGCAAAACGGGTGCCGTAGATAGTGTTGTTAAGACAGAGGTGCACATAGTCCGCGTCCGGCCTGAAGGGCAGGCCGGAGGTGTCTGGAATCGCGGCAAAGCCCTGCGCCTCACCTGATGCCGCGACGCGCACATCCAAAAACCGCGCCGCCTCCTCCGCCGCCTTCTGGGCCCAGACGCCGGTGATCAGGTAATCCGCCTTGCCGTTTTTGGCCAGATTCATGGGCGCCATGGCAAACTGAAGGCTGGCTCCCCCCTGAAGGAAGAGCACCGCGTATTCATGAGGAACCCCCATCAAACGCCGCAGCTGCTCCTCCGCATCCTCCAGGATCTGCCCAAACGCGGGGGAACGGTGGCTCATCTCCATCACCGAAAGCCCCTGCCCCTGATAGTCCAGCATCTCCGCCGCCGCAGCAGTTAAAACCGCCTCCGGCAGGCAAGCCGGCCCGGCGCTGAAATTATGCACTCTGCCCATGGTGTCCCGTCCTTCCTTTCCGGTGAAAAAGGCCTTTCCCTGCCTTGTGATTACCACTATACTGCCGCCGTCCCCAAATGTCCATGCGCAGGCTGTGCCCCGCCCGCGTTTATACCGATTCAGTGCAGCCGCAATTATAATAGCTTCTGTAAATTTTCGTGTTTTTTGCATCTGTTTATTCAACCGGGAATATATTATAAATAGCCTCCGTTTCCCCACCGTTTGCTTGAGGAAAGGGCACATGGCAATGCCGGAAAAAATGATTGCTATCCAAGGGATCAAAAAGCCCTATGGAGATGCTCACGCCATGCGGGGCGCGGATTTTTATGTGGAGAAGGGCAAGATGAGGACCGCATCCGCCGCTCCATCGGCGTGGTGTTTCAGGATAACCCGCTGGACCGCCTCCTATCCCTGGCCGTCCTCAACCTGAGACGCAAGCAGAATTAGTCCAAAAGTCCTCTTTCTCCCACAAAATTAACCTCCCTGAGCAAAAAGGGCGGGTTTTTGGGCTTGACAATTCCCCTCCTCTTTTATAAGATATTTGTTGCGTCAATAGACTTCGTTAGCCCCGAGACTATTGAACCACAGGCGAGGCTGCGACCATCAGGCTTGCCCTCTGTTAAATTTTCTCAAGGAGGAGTACCCGTGAATACCTACATGGCTAACGCCCAGAGCGTACAGCGCAAATGGTATGTCGTTGACGCTGACGGCATGGTGTTGGGGCGCCTGGCCAGCCAGGTCGCCAGCATCCTGCGCGGCAAACACAAGCCCACCTACACCCCCCACGTGGACGGCGGGGATTATGTGATCATCCTGAATTGCAGCAAGGTGAAGCTGACCGGCAAGAAGCTGGATCAGAAAATTTATTACCGCCACTCCGGCTATCCAGGCGGCCTCAAAGAGACCAAATACCGGGAGCTGATGGCCAACAAGTCCGATTTTGTCGTGAAGCACGCGGTGAAGGGCATGCTGCCCAAGGGGCCCCTGGGCCGGCAGATGCTTAAAAAGCTTTTTGTCTACGAAGGGGCGGAGCACCGCCAGCAGGCGCAGCTGCCAGAAGCGCTGCAACTGGAAGGTTAAGGGGGGTAAAGCATAATGGCACAAGCAGATTTCAACGCCGTCGGCCGCCGCAAGAAGGCCATCGCCCGGGTGCGCCTGGTGCCCGGCAAAGGCGACATCCTCATCAACAAGCGTGAGATGGATGACTATTTCAGCATGGAAACCCTGAAGATGACCGTGCGCCAGCCGCTGGTGCTAGTGAAGTCCACCGGGTTTGACGTGCTGGTGAATGTGCACGGCGGCGGCCCCACCGGCCAGGCCGGCGCCATCCGCCACGGCATCAGCCGGGCGCTGTGCAAGGCCAATCCGGAGCTGCGGGGAGAGCTGAAAAAAGCCGGCTTCCTCACCCGTGACCCCAGGATGAAGGAGCGCAAGAAGTACGGCCTCAAAGGCGCCCGTCGGGCTCCTCAGTTCTCCAAGCGCTGATTCCTTTCACACCCACGCGCAAAACCCCGCCAAGACGGCGGGGTTTTTTAACATTCAAAAAGGGAAGTCAGCCCTCTTCCAGCATCCTGCGCCCCTGCGCCAGCAAAGCCCGCTCCTCAAGGGACAGATCGGGAAACTGGGGGTCGATGCGCTCCAGGGCCTCCAGGACAATCTGGCTCACCAAAAAGCGGGCAAACCATTTCCGGTCCGCCGGCACCACATACCAGGGCGCCTGGGGGGTGGCGGTGTGATTGAGCAATTGCTCATAGGCGGCCTGGTATTTATCCCAGTGCTGGCGCTCCTCAATGTCGCCGGAGGAGAACTTCCAGTTCTTATCCTCCTCGATAATGCGGGAGAGCAGGCGCTCCCGCTGCTCTTCTTTGGAGACGTGCAGGAAAATCTTCACCACCTGGATACCGTTTTCCCCCAGATAACGCTCAAAATCCCGGATCTGGCGGTAGCGGTCCTCCCAGATGTCCGCGGTAACCAGCTCCTGGGGCAATTGCGAGGCGCTCACCAGGTCGTGCACCCGGGCCACGATCACCTCCTCGTAGTGGGAGCGGTTGAAGATGCCGATCTCTCCCCGCCTGGGCAGCGCCTTGCTGATGCGCCAGAGGTAGTCGTGATCCGCCTCCTCGCTGGAGGGCACCTTAAAGCTGACCACTTGGGTGCCCTGGGGGTTAAGGCCGGTCATCACATGCTTGATGGTGCCGTCCTTGCCGGCGGCGTCCATGGCCTGCAGCACGATCAGAAGGGCATGCTGGTTTTCCGCGAACAGCCGCTCCTGAAGCGCCGCCATCCGGCTGATGTTCTCCGGCATCAGCCGCTTTTTAACGTCCTTCTTGTCAAAGCCTTCGCCCCCGCGGGTGGTGAAATCCTCAATGGCCACCTCCTGGCCGCCGGATATCCTGAAAGCTGAAATGTCCATTCCAATCACCCTTCCCTTTTAACACTGCCGCCGGGCCAGTCCATCAGCCGGCTGTCCAAACGCTGATAGAGTCCCGCCGCCTCCAGCGCCGGGCGCAAAAGCCGGTAGATAAGGGGGGAGGCCACCAGGGCAATCACCGCGTTGACGGTGGAAGTGGCCGCCCGGGACAGCAGATAAACATTCAGCGTGCCCGGGGTGAAGGCCAGGGCATAGAGGTGGGTTTTAAGCAAAAACAGCGCCACATACAAAAACGCCCCGGCCGCGGCCCCGATATAGGTGATAACCACCCTGGGCAGGGTGTTTTTGCGGTCGTTGACGATGATGCCCACGGCCAGGGCCATCAGCCCCTTGTTGATAAAGGTGACCACCGCCTCCAAAAAAGACGGGATGGCGCCGCCGGACACCGGGTCCACAAAGCCGTAGACGATGTCAAAAATCGCGGAGCCCAGCCCCGCCGCCAGCGCCCCCAGGGGGCCGCCAAAGAGCATGCCGGAGAGCAGGGCGATGATATTGCCCAGATGCACCCGGGAGGAGCCCACGGGGATGCTCAAATAGTTTGACACAAAGGCCGCCGCCGCCATCACCGCCACAAAGGCGATGAGATAAGGCTGATTTCTCTTCTGGGCCAAGGGATTCCCCTCCTTTGACATGGTAAAATGCCTCTGTCTCATCATACCCGCAATCACGGGCTATAGATTGCCCAGGTGCACATGGTGAAGATATTCCTTTGCCACCGCCTGAAGCTTCCTCATGGCGCGGGGTTCTGCGGGCGGCTCTTTCGCCTTATAGCGGGGGAAGCAGCGGCTTAAGTGCAAAGGGATCCCAGGGTCAATGCCCTTAAGCCATCCGGCAAGTGCTGTGATCTCCTCCGGGTTGTCATTTTGCCCTGCCACCACCAGGGTGCTCACCTCCACATGGCTGGTCTGATGGGCGGCGGTGATAAAATCCTTCACCATCTGAAGGTCGCCCCCCAGGCGCCGGTACCACCGGGGATCAAAGCCCTTTAGGTCAATGCTAAAGGCATTCACCCGGGGCAGCAGGTCCCCCAGCGCCTCCAGACGAAAGCAGCCGTTGGTTACCACCACGGTTTTAAGGCCCAGGGGCTTCAGGATATCCGCGCAGTCCGCGATAAATTCCGGGTTCAGCAAAGGCTCGTTATAGGTGAAGGCCAGGCCGATGTTGCCCTCAGGCACCCTGTCCTTGGCCTGTGCGCACAGCGCCTGGGGGCTTATCTCCCGCCAGGGCAGGCTTCCTTCGCCCCCGCGGGCAATCTCATGGTTCTGGCAGAAGTAACAGGCCATGTTGCAGCCAAAGCTGCCCACGGACAGCACCCGGCTGCCCGGATAAAAATGCGCCAGGGGCTTTTTCTCGATGGGGTCAAGGGCCAGGGCGGTGAGCTTGCCATAGCCCAGGGGGCGTGAAACCCCCGCCCGCATGATCCGCGCCTGGCAAAAGCCCGTCTGCCCTTCCTGAAGGCTGCAGCTGCGGTGGCAAAGGGGGCAGGTGTTCATTGGTGCCTCACCACCCGGAAACGCTCCAGCTTCACCGGCTCCTCCGGGCCGATGCCCGCCTTTTGCCTGGCGATGGCCAGCTGCTCCGCCACGGTGTCAACCCCCTCCAGATTGGGAAGCAGCAGGCCCCGCCTGGCGCCTCTTGAGACGATGACGCCGTATTCCTTCACATCAAGCGCCTCTTTTGACTGGATCAGCTCAGGCGCCCCCAGCACATCCACCGAACAGGTGATCCGGGGCAGCTCCTTTTGGGTCAGCGGCTCAAAGCGAGGGTCCTTAAAGGCGGCGCTCAGGGCGTTTTGGATGATTTCCTCCCCCAGTGTGCTCTGGGTGGGGCTGATGGTGCCGATGCAGCCCCTCAGCCTTCCTTCTTTATGCAGGGTCACAAAGGCCCCGGCGCGGCTGTTGGTCAGCTCCTCGGGCAGATCGCCGGGCAGGGGCAGCGCCCGGCCAACCTCCAGATAATGGGCGATGGAACGAAGCGCCAGCGCCACATGGGGGCTTTGGGCGGCCCGGGGTTTTTCAAGAAAACGCCGCCCCTCATCCGGCCCCTGGGGCCAAAAGAGCGCCAGGCCGTAGCCCACCCCCGTGACCCCCTCATAGGACAGCGCCTGGGCCCTGACCTTTTGCCCGTCCAGCGCCCCCGCCAGAATCAGGAAGCTGCGCTGGCCGCATTCCCCCGCCCGCTCACAAAAATCAGGCGGCAGGGCCAGCAGCTTGTCAAAAGCGGCGCGGCCCATGATGTCCATGATCTTCCGGTCATATTCAGGGCCCTCGGGCCTTAAGCCATAGGGGCCCTCCTCTTTCCCGTAGTGGGACAGATCCCCGCTGGCGACCAGAACCACCCGGCGGCCCAGCTGCTCCGCCGCCTGTTTAATCACCTGACCCAGGCGGTAGTGCTCCGAAAACGGCAAGCCGGAAAGCCCCGCCCGCACAAACCGGCAGGGGAAAGCCCCGCCCATCGCTTCACTCAGGAAGTACAGGGGCACCGTGAAGCCATGGTCCAGCGCCCTGTCCCTTTCCCCTTCGGTGCCGGCGGGAAGGCCCGCCGCCCGGGCCAGCTCCGCCACCGCGGACACCAGCGCCTCGTCATAATCCACCTGGAAAGAAAGGCCGGACGCGCCAAAGCGGCCAAAGTCCCCCCTGGCACCCTCGCTTGGAGATATATGCAGATAGTCGTGATACATCACGCTGTGGGGCGTTATCATCACCACCGTCTCAGGCTTCCAGTCAGCCACCTGCCTGGCCGCCTGGGCGTAGGCCCGGGCGGTTTTCTCAATCTGCCTCTCCCCGCCCCGGCCCACCGCCGGCACCACCAGCGGCGGGTGAGGCACCATCGCAGCGCCCACGATCGCCATTTCAAGCCCTCCTTTATCGCTTTTTCATCTTATTATAGCACAGCGCCCGGACCTTTCGTTGACATCCCAAAAGCGCGGCAGTATACTTAAAACGACAAGTGAATCTTAACGCGCGCCTGGCCCGGGGGAAGCCCCGGCCAGGGAACATGGATGAAATTTCCAGGCTAACCCAGTAACCGTGAAGCGGACAAGCAGACAACAGGCCACTGCGCAAGCGGGAAGGCGTCTGTGCGGATGAAGCCAAGCCGGGAGACCGAGGCGCGCGGGAAGCTCCTGCGGTGGGGCGCGTTTTGACGCGTTTGCTTTCGGGCAGTTCCATGCGTGGAGCTGCCTGAATTTTCATTTGATCAACTGGAGGAGGAGACCCTGTCATGAAAAAACGCGTGCTGTCCCTGTTCTTGGCGCTGGTGGCGCTGGCCTTCCTGTCTTTAGGCCAGGCTGAAACCCTTACCGTGGTGGATATGGCCGGGCGGGAGCTCAATTTTACAAAGCCCGTGGAGCGGGTGATTGTGATGATGCCCGGAGACTGTGAGATTCTCTACGCCATCGGCGCAGGCGACATGGTGATGGGCCGGGGCGAATATTGCAGCTATCCGGCGGAGGTGCTGGAGATCGAGGCCGTGAAGTCCGGACAGGAGACCAACTTAGAGCAGATCATCGCCCTTAACCCTGACGTGTTGGTGATGACCAAGATGGCCCAGAGCCAGGAGCACACGGAGGCCCTTGAAAAAGCGGGCATCCAGACCCTGGTGACCGATGCCCAGGACATCGCCGGGGTGTACACGGCCATTACCCTCCTGGGCCAGGTGACCGGGAAAACCCAGGAAGCGGCCCAGTTGGTGCAGAGCATGCAGGACGCCTTCGCCCAGGTGGCGGGCCAGGTGGCCGGGCGCAAGGCCGGCACCGTGTACTACGAGGCCTCCCCCCTTGAGTGGGGCCTGTGGGCCTCCGGCGCGAATACCTTTATGGACGAGCTGGGCCAGATGGTGGGGCTTGAGAACATCTTTGGCGATAACCCCGGCTGGGTGGAGGTGTCCGAGGAGCAGGTGATCAGCCGCAACCCGGACTATATCCTCACCACCACCATGTACTTTGGCGAAGGCCCCCTGCCTGAGGATGAGGTGATGGGCCGGGCCGGCTGGCAGGGCATCACCGCGGTAAGCCTTCAGCAGGTGATCAATGTGGATAATGATCTGTTCACCGTGCCAGGCCCCCGGCTGGTGGAGGCGATGGACTTTTTGTACAACTATTTCTATGGGGCTGCGGAACTGGATGAGGCGGCATGAGCCCTTGGGGAAAGCGCTTAAAAGGCGCTTTCCCCAGTTTTGATGAAAAGACAAGCGGCACGGGAGGGCTACAGACCCGGCGCCTGGCTGCTGATGGGGGCGGGGATTCTTTTAACCGCCCTTTTTTGCATGAGCGTGGGCAGCGTTACCCTGCCCCTTGAAACCGTCTGGCAGACCATTCAGGACGCCCTCATGGGCCGGGAGGCGGCACCGGGCGCTGCCGCCCCGATTCTTTTATATGTGCGCATCCCCCGGGTGATCGCGGCGGGGCTTACGGGGGCCGCCCTCTCCCTGTGCGGAGCGGCCATGCAGGGCCTTTTGCGCAATCCTTTGGCGGACGGCTCCACCCTGGGGGTGTCCTCGGGCGCCTCCCTGGGGGCGGTTTTGTCGCTGGCCTTTGGACTGGATCTGCCGTGGCTGCCCTATGCGGGCCCCATGGCGATGTCCATTCTCTTTGCCTTTCTTTCCCTGATGCTGATCCTTTTTCTGGCCTACGCCTTTGACCGCAGCTTCTCCACCCACACCATCATCCTGGTGGGGGTGGTTTTTTCCATGTTCGCCAGCAGCCTGATCTCTTTGGTGATCGCCTTTTCAGGCGAGAAGCTGCGCAGCATCACTTTCTGGAACATGGGTTCCCTGGCCGGCACCAGCTACACTCAGGGGCTGATCCTGCTGGCGGCGCTGATCTTTTGTGGGGGTGTGATGATTTTTCGGGGCAGGGAGCTGAACGCCTTTGCCATTGGCGAGGATAACGCCCATCACATCGGCATCCCGGTGCGCCGGGTGAAGCTGGAGGTGCTGGTGGGCGTCTCCATCCTCATCGGCGTCTGCGTATCCATTGGCGGCACCATCGGCTTTGTGGGGCTGATTGTGCCCCACATCAG
This sequence comes from Clostridia bacterium, assembly GCA_036825095.1. Lineage (GTDB taxonomy): Bacteria > Bacillota > Clostridia > Christensenellales > Aristaeellaceae > UBA6115. Next base: position 10,942 of record DAISYX010000006.1, read on the forward strand.
CCGGCTGATCACCGGGCCCAATCACCGCAAGCTGCTGCCCTTTGCCACCTGCGGCGGGGCCATCTTCCTAATGCTCTGCGACCTGTTGGCCCGCACGGTGCTAAGCCCAATGGAGCTGCCCATCGGGGTGGTCACCTCCCTTTCGGGCGCCGCCACCTTTGTGTGGATCATCTTCCGCCGCAAAAGGCAGGGGGCGCTGTGATGCTAAAGGCCCGGCACATCACCTTAAAATACGGCGATCACCAGGCGTTAAGGGACGTCAGTCTCTCCCTTTCAGAGGGGCAATGGCTGATGGTGATCGGTCCCAACGGGGCGGGCAAATCCTCCCTGATAGCGGCCCTCTCCCACTCCCGGCCCTTTTTGGGCCAGGTCAGCCTGAAGGGACAGGACATCCGCAGCCTCTCCCCCAGGCAGCGGGCCAGGCTGGTGGGGGTGCTTCGCCAGCAGCAGACAGTGCAGTACGCCTACACGGTGGAGGAGGTGGCGCGCCTGGGGCGCTACGCCCACGGGGCGGGCTGGCTGAAAGGCCGGGACCGGGAGGGCCGGGCCATGGTGGACCGGGCGCTGGAGCTGACCGGCATGGCAGCGCTGAAAGAGCGCAGCCTTCTCACCCTTTCCGGCGGCGAGCGGCAGCGCGCCTTTTTAGCCCAGGTGCTGGCCCAGGACCCCGCCATCCTGCTGCTGGATGAGCCGGCGGACGCCCTGGACCTGAAATATCAGAAAACCCTCTTTGAACTGACCGAAACCTGGGCCAAACAGCCCGGCCGGGCGGTGATCTCTGTGGTGCACGACCTGTCCATCGCCCGGCGCTTTGGCAGCCACGCCCTTCTGCTTCAGGATGGCCGCTGCCTGGCCCAGGGGGAGAAAGAGGCCGTCTTAAGCCCCCGGCACCTTAATGCCGCCTACGGCATGGATGTGGGCGCCTGGCAAAGGGAGCTGGCCCTGCCCTGGGTACGGGAGGGTCATGGACAAAACGGCTGAAATCAGGTATAATCCACCAAAATCGCAAGGGATGGAACGCCATGAAGTGCCAGTATTGCAATTCTGAGGACAGCCGGGTGGTGGATTCAAGGCCCACGGACGACGGCACCAGCATCCGCCGCCGAAGGGAGTGCATCGCCTGCGGCAAGCGCTTCACCACCTACGAAAAGGTGGAGACCATTCATCTGCTGGTGATCAAAAAGGACCAGACCCGGGAGCTTTTCAACCGGGATAAGATCCGCGCCGGCATCATCCACGCCTGCCACAAGCGCCCTGTGGCCGCCCAGGACATCGAGCGTATCGTCACCCAGGTGGAGCAGTTCGCCTACAACAGCATGCAGCAGGAGATCACCACCAACCAAATCGGCGAGATGGTGATGGAGGCGCTTAGGGAGCTGGACGAGGTGGCCTACATCCGCTTCGCCTCGGTATACCGCCAGTTCACGGACATACCCACCTTTATGCATGAAATCAGCCGCCTGATGAAGGAAAACCGGGACAAGGACAGCCCTGCATAAGGCTTTAGGCTTTATAAAAAGGCCTCCGCCAAAATCAGCGGAGGCCCTTTTTCGTCCTTAAAGGTTATTGCAGGTTGCTGGTGGCCACAAAGCCGCGGGCGGGCTGCCCGTCCAGGGTGACCTCCACATAGGTCCAGTGGTTGTCATTGCCGGTATAGGCCAGGGCAGTCACTGGCGTGCCCGCAGTCAGGCGCGCCAGGCGGCCGTCCATGGGGCTCATAATCGGGTCATCGGTGAGGTTTCCATCATTGGCCATGGTCATGGGCACGCTTGCCAGGGCCAGGTTGCCCACGCTTTCACCACTGGGAACAGCCGAGGCATCCACATAGCCGATGCGGTAGAGGTTATCCCCATAGCCGTAGCCGATGAGCACCCAGTCCCCCGCGTAGCCATAGATGCGGGCCTGGCCGCCGCCGTAGCGGGCCTGGCCGCCTCCTGCGCGATAGTACCCTGTGCCGGGGCCGGAGTAGACGTCAAAGTCGCCTGTGAGCCGGGCGGTGACAAAATTGGGCAGCGGCGCAAGGCTTGCCGGCGGCGCCGTAGGTTCCGCAGTCGGTTCCGCAGTGGGCTCTGCCGTAGGCTCCGCAGTGGGCTCTGCCGTAGGCTCCGCCGTGGGTTCAGCCGTGGGCTCCGCTGTCGGCTCTGCCGTAGGTTCCGCGGTCGGTGTGGGGCTTGGCGTTGGTGTAGGTGTCGGGGTGGGCGTGGACGTTGGGGTCGGCGTGGGCGTTGGGGTCGGCGTGGGCGTTGGGGTCGGCGTGGGCGT
>DAISYX010000006.1:13303-25286 GCA_036825095.1 Clostridia bacterium
TTGGGGTCGGCGTGGGCGTTGGGGTCGGCGTGGGCGTTGGGGTCGGCGTGGGCGTTGGGGTCGGCGTGGGCGTAATAACCGGCGCCGCGTAGGTGAAAGTCACCGAGGCGGGGGACACGCTGCCGTCCGCACCCACCACCACCTCCACATCCCTTGCGCCCTGCAGGGTGTAGTCGGCGGGCACCAGCGCGTCATTGGCGCTGATCACATTGGTGCCCTGGGTGACCCGGAGGCTTTCCTCATACAGGGTGGCGCCTTCTGTATCCGCATAGCGTACAGGCAGGTTGGCCGTGGCCGGAGCCCGGAAGGTAAAGGTAATCGCGGGCGGGGTGGCCGTGCCGCCGGCGCTTACGGTCACCTGCTGGGAGCTGGCCCCTTGCAGGGTGTAGCCGGCGGGCACATGGCTGAGATTGGCCTCCACCGTGTGGGTGCCCTGGGCCATGTTGATCTGGTCGTTATACAGGGTGTGTCCGTCGGTGTCCACATAGTTGATAGGCACCATCACCGTGACCGGAGCCCTGCGATAGACAAAGCTGATGGTGCTGGGGTTGGCGACACCTGTGGCGGACACCGTGACATTCACCGTGCGCACGCTGGTGAGGGTGTAGCCCTCGGGCACCCGGGCGTCATTGGCGGACACCTGGGTGGTGCCCTGGGTTAAGGTCAGGTTCTCCCGGTGCAGAAGGGCGTTGTTCGTGTCCAGATAGTTGACGGTGATCACCGCCGTCACCGGGGGCTGCTCCTTATAGTAGGTGAAGGTGACCGAGGCAGGGGTAGCCCGGCCCGCTGAGCTGACCGTGACCGCCACCTGGGTCTGCCCGGTGAGGTTATAGCCCGCAGGCACGCGGCTGGCGTTGGGGCGGATGGTGGTGCGGCCTTCCGCCAAGGGCAGCACATCAGTGTAGAGGCGCTCCCCGGTGGTGCTCATGTAGTAGACCGGCACGTTGACAATCACCGGCGGCCGCTGGGTGGGCGTGGGCGTCACATCCACCGGGGCCAGAACCACATTGGGGTCATAATACAGCTTGTTCAGGGTGCGGGTGCCGGCGATGCCGTCCACGGTGAGGTCGTTATACCGTTGGAAGCGCTCCACCGCCCGGCGGGTCTGTTGGCCGAAGATGCCATCCACAGCGTCCGTTAAATAGCCCAGCTCTTTTAAGCGCACCTGCATCACCCGCACATTCTCCCCCCGGTCGCCCACATACAGGGTGGTCAGCCGGGGCGTGGGGGTGGGGGCCGCCGTCGGGGTGGGCGACACAAAGGGGGTGGGGCTGGGGGTGACAAAGGGGGTTGGGGTGATAAGCTGGGTGGGCATAGGCGTTAAAGCCGGCATCTGCCCAACCCCTGAGGTCAGCAAAACGGTCATATAGACCAGCAGCGTTTTCAACAAATCCATCGTGTTCACTCCTTTTGCCAAGACTGTCGTCAATCATGCAACGGATGAAGAGGATCCTTTCATGCATCTCCCTTCAAGGAGATAAAGCGCTCAAACTCGGGCAGGATGCCGATACCGTCCGGATAGTGGGCGGCAAACTGGGGCACCGCGTGGCTGGGGAAGGAATTGCCCTCGATAAACTCCGGCCCCTGGGGCGTGATGGCCACATCCCAGGCCACGAAGCGCATCTGGGGCACCAGGCGCATCGCCTCCAGGCAGGCCGCCTTGGCCTCTTCAAAGAAGGGAAGCTGAAAGCCGGTGATGGGCGCGTCCGTTAAGGGATGCCGGGCGTACTCCCGCCCCTGTTTGTCCGCGGCCACGGTGTTGATCACCCCGCTGTCCAGATCCACCCGGGCGGCCATGCCGCCGCAGTCCACATTGTCCATCACCCGGCCATTGCCGATGCGCAAAAAGGCATAAACGATGCCGGAGGCCTTGTCTCCCAGAAGGGTGGCGATACGCACGGTGTTGACGCTGCCCGGATAGATGGCGGCCATGGCAGGGTGCTGGATGAGAGCCTCCTCCAAAACGCAGTCCCCCTTCTCCCGCAGGCGCAAAAGCAGGGCCCTGGCGTCCCGGCAGTCCTCCGCCTCCAGGCGCTCCACCCCCACGCCGCTGGAGCCGTCCAGGGGCTTTGCGAACATCGCCCCCTTCCCTTTGCAAAAGGCCGCCAGGTCCTCTTCCTTGCTGCCCGCGTCCACCCGCAGCCAGGCCCTTTTTACCCAGCGGGAAAAGGTGGTGTTAAACAGCGCCTTGTCATCAAAATAGTGCCAGTAGGCCTTGTCGTTCATGCGGCGGACGATTCCGTTGCTGACCCCCCGGGTGATGACGGTTTTGCGCTGCGCGTGGCTTAAGCGGTCCATCCGGGCGATCATATAATCCATATACCCGGCATTGTAGCCAAGGCCGCAGATCAGAAGGTCCACCAGCAGGTAAGGCGTTCCCCGGCCGGTCTGGGCCCGGATTGTCCCCAGGGTCTCCCGGAAGCGCTTCAAGTCGATGCGGGCCAGGCGCCGAATAAAATAACTGATTTTTCCCATATCATACATTAAAGCGAAACAGCGTCACATCGCCGTCCTGCATCACATATTCCTTGCCGCAGCTTTGGATCAGGCCCTTCTCCCGGCAGGCGGCCATGCTGCCCTGGGCCATGAGGGTTATAAAAGGCACAACCTCCGCCCGGATAAAGCCCCGTTCAAAATCCGTATGGATCTTGCCGGCTGCCTGGGGCGCCTTGGTGCCCTGGGTGATGGTCCAGGCGCGGCACTCATCCTCCCCCACGGTCAAAAAGGAAATCAGCCCCAAAAGGCTGTAGCTGGCCTTGATCAGCCGGTCCAGCCCGCTTTCCCCCAGGCCCAGCTCCTGGATGTACAGGGCCTGCTCCTCCGGGTCCAGGCCCGCGATCTCCTCCTCTATCCGGGCGCTGATCACAATGCTCTGGGCCTCTTCCGCCCGGGCCTGATCAAGCGCCCGCCCAAGGTGGGGCAGGCTGGAAACCGGCTGCGCCAGCTCATCCTCCGCCACATTGGCGGCGTAGATCACCGGCTTGTCCGTCAATAAAAACCAGCCCCGGGTGATCTCCCGCTCCGGGGGGGCCAGGGGGCAGAGGCGGGCGGGCTGCCCGCCTTCCAGCCAGGCCAGCAGCCGGTCCGCCAGCTCCGCTTCCTCCTGATATTTCTTCTCCCCGGTCTTAAACAGCTTCCGGGCCTTGTCGCCCCGTTTCTGCACCGCCTCCATATCCGCGAAGATCAGCTCCAGGTTCAGCGTTTCCATGTCCCGCACCGGGTCCACCGAGCCCTCAACGTGGATGATATTGTCATCCTCAAAGCAGCGCACCACATGGATGATGGCGTCCACCTCCCTGATATGGGAAAGGAAGCGGTTGCCCAGGCCCTCCCCCCGGCTGGCGCCCCGCACCAGGCCCGCGATGTCCACAAACTCCACCGTGGCATGGGTGATCTTTTTGGGGTGATACATCCCCGCCAGATCGTCCACCCGGCTGTCCGGCACCAGCACCACCCCGGTGTTGGGCTCAATGGTGCAAAAGGGGTAGTTCGCCGCCTGGGCCCCGGCCCGGGTGATGGCGTTAAACAGCGTGCTCTTGCCCACGTTGGGCAGTCCCACAATGCCAAGTTTCATACCTTAAACTCCTCTCAGTCAACAGGCCCCATTATACTGCGCAATGCGGTGGCTGGCAATAAAATCGGGCGCGTAAAAACCCCACCCCGGCACATGCGGGATGGGGTTTTGCGGTTTGCGGGCCTTAAGCCTGGCTCTCCCCGCGCATCCGGGGCAGGGCGCGCTGCACGTTGCCGCTTCTAAGGCAGCGGGTGCATACGTTCAGCCGCATAGGGCTGCCGTTTAGCACAACGCGGATGCGCTGCACGTTGGGCGCCCAGGTGCGGTTGCTCTTGCGGTTGGAATGGCTGACCTTGTGGCCGCTCATCAGGCTCTTTTCACAAACTTGACAGAATTTTCCCATCTCTACTCCCTCCCTATGGGGTCAAATACCACAGCCTGCCTGCCGCAGTATTTTGACAGCCCAACCAATATAACACAGGGCCTGGATTTAGGCAAGGAAAAAACGGAAGTTCATCCGCCAGTGCAGGAGTGTCAAACACAGGCAGCACATCGGTCACAGAGACTGGTCCTGGCGGGTGTCAGAGTCCCGGGCGAATGTGGTGAATATACCGATGTCATGCCGCCATTTTCTCCATTCAAGATGATGGCGAAATCTTCTATAATGTTGATATAGCGAATATAGGAGGCATTCTGGATGAAAAGGCATTCTTTCCTGGCACTGTTTCTGGCGATCTCCATGCTCTTTGGTATGGTCGCAGCCGCTCAGAGCGAGGCTTCGCGGTTCAACGCTGGCACCTACAGCGGCGAAGCTCAAGGCTATGGCGGAACGGTATCCGTTGAAGTGGTAGTTACCGATCAAGAAATCATTGAGGTCATCGCGGTTGGCGAAAATGAAACCCCCGGAATCGGGAGCATTGCAATTGATCAATTGCCCCTGAATATCGTAGCGAAGCAAAGCCTTGGCGTGGATGTCATTTCTGGCTGCACTTTCACATCCAATGCAATTATCGAAGCTGCGGAAGCAGCGTTTGTGAAGACCGGTGCTGATGTGGAGGCGCTCAAACAAACCTCGCCATCTGGATCAACAGGCAAAACTCAAGCTGAGATATCTACAGAAATTCTTATTATTGGCGGCGGCGGAGCAGGCTTGACTGCCGCACTCAGTGCAAGTGAAGCTGGTTCAAAGGTTCTGCTGCTGGAAAAAATGAGCTACTTTGGCGGTGCTGCTGCCATTTCCGGCGGTCAGGTGAATGCCGGTGGTTCACAGTTCCAGGCGGATAAAGGGTATGAAGACTCCGTAGATGCAATCTTCCTGGATCTGATGAAAGGTGGCCATTTTAAGAATGACGCTCGCATCACAAGGCTCTATGCGGAGCATGTGGGTGCAGCCTTTGACTGGATGGTGGACACCCTGGGGATTAAGTTCGTGTCTGATCCCGCTCTTCTTCCAGAACACAGTGTCCCCCGTGTTTGGGCTGCTGAAAATGGAGCAGCCGGTTATACGGCAACCATCCTTGAAAATTTGGAAGCGTCCGATGTTGAGGTGATGCTCAACACCAAAGCCACCCAACTCATCAGCGAAAACGGTGTCATCGTTGGCGCCGTCGCGGAAGATGAAAACACCGTTTATCGGATTAGTGCGGATGCAGTGATCTTGACAACAGGGGGATACGGCAATAATACTGATCTTCTGCCCCAACTGCTTCGTGAATCCCTGTATTATGGCCCGGTCAGCGCCACAGGGGACGGGCACCTGATGGCAATGGACTTAGGTATCCCCCTTCAATATATGCAGTATGGGAAAGTCTATCCCAATGGCATTGAGGTTGCCCCCGGTTTTGCCAAGTCCACCTGGCATGGCAGCATTACCACCAGCCGAGACGCCAGCACCCTGATTGTGGATCGTCATGGCAAGCGCGTTGTAAACGAAAATGGTCTGGCAGAAAACATTCGTGCCCGGCTCTACGAACAAGCAGACAAAACCCTCTTTTTGGTTATGGATCAGAGCACTTTTGACCTGTTCCGTGATTTGACAGTGAATACCAGCAAATCTGCCACACAAGAGCAGATAGACGAATGGTTAAGCAACAACGGTTCCATACCTCCGGTCTTCACTTCCGGTGACAGCCTCAAATCAGCAGCAGAGGCGGCCGGTGTAGACGGGGACGCTTTGGAAGAAACGGTTGCGCGGTTTAATGAAATGGTCGCGGCAGGCGAAGATACCGACTTTGGTCGTCAGCCTCTGATGGCAGTTGGAGAAGGCCCCTACTATCTTGTGGAACAAAAGCCCCGTTTTGCCACCACCTTAGGCGGTGTGCGTATTTCCACGGAGATGGAGGTGCTCGACCACAATGAATTGCCCGTTCCCGGATTGTATGCAGCCGGCGAAATCGTCGGTGGTGTGCACGGAGATGACACCATCGTCTCCACTGCTGTGGGCTGGGCTTTCACTTCCGGACACTTGGTCGGCCGCATCGTCTCTGAGGGTTTGGTGAAATAATTTAAGATACCTGTTCTCCCGCAGGGTTGAAAGATCATCCTGCGGGCTTTTTTTGTGCTAAAATACCCCTAAGTACGCCACTGACCGAACCAACAAGGAGGCATCATGGAAAAAAACTGCCTGCACCTCTACACCGGCAACGGAAAGGGCAAAACCACTGCCGCCATGGGGCTGGCGCTGCGGATGCTGGGGCATGGCGAAAAGGTGCTCATCGCCCAATTTATGAAGGATGGCACCTCAGGCGAGATTAAAGCCCTGGCCGCCTTCCCCGAAGCCAGGGTGTTTGAGGGGGCGCGCATGCAGGGCTTCATCTGGCGCATGGAGGAAAGCCAGCTGAGCAAGGCCCGCCAGGACATGGCGGGGGCGGTTGCGGCACTGGAGGCGGAGATCAGGGCCTTTGCGCCCAGGCTTACGGTGCTGGACGAGCTGGCCGTGGCCCTGGCGATGCGCCTGTTGCAGGAAGAGGATGCCCGGCGCCTGATTGATACCGCGCTTGAGTACGGCGACACCGTGGTGACGGGGCGCTACGCGGGGGACACGCTGCGCCAGCAGGCGGACTATATCAGCCGGATTGAGGCAGAAAAACACCCCTTTGAGGAGGGGCAGCAGGCACGGCGGGGCATTGAATTTTGATTCTCAGGGGCCCAGAAGCGTCACCGGGCGGCTTTCTGCGGCATAGGGCTTGCCTGAGATCTGCGTAGTGACATGCAGCGTATATTCTCCCGGCGGCGCGGGCTGGCCCAGACGGTCCAGCCCGTTCCAATACACCGTACTGCCCTCGGGCACCAGGTGAAGGGGGCGGCTGGCGCTGTCCGCCAATAGGGTGGCCATCAGCTGGCCGGAAGCATCCCGGATGACGGCGCTGAGGGCCAGGGGCCCCTCATGGCGGATGAAAAAGGCGGCCTCCTCTCCCCGGCCCGGCTTAAAGGCAGGGCTTGCGCTCACCAAAAGCCCCGGGTCCTCCTCCCCCCGGCGCACCGCCATCACCGGGGACGCCTGGGGAAAGGCCCGGTCCTCCTCCACGGTGATTAAAAGCATCAGCAAATAGCCGGACAGCGCGTCCTCCGAAGCTGTCAGACGAAGGGCCGCCTCCTTGCGCCCGGGGGAGATCAGCCCCCCCTTGTCCCCCGGCTGGGCGATGCTCTGGGGCATATCAAAGCGCCAGTGCCCCTGATGCTGATAGATCAGCTGATAGGCCACCCGGGCGGGCTGGTTTAGGGTGTAGGAAAAGCGGATGGCCTCCTCATCAGGCCCCAAAAGCTGGTTGGTGAGGCTTAAGTCCGTGATGACCCCCGCGCCCTGGGCTAACTGGCTTGCCTGATAGGTAAAAACGGGCAGCGGATCCCCTTCCGGGTAAAGCTGGGGGCTGGAGGCGCCGTAGTACAGCCGCTGGTGAAAAAGCAGCTCTGTAAGCGTGATCACCCCGTCCCGGTTGGCATCCGCGGCAAAGCCTCCCTGGACGCCCAGGCCCGCCACCAGCGCCTGGGCAAAATAGCTGCCCCCGCTGAGGGCCCCCTTGGGGTCTGTCCAGAGGAAGCTGGGCTCCCGGGCGCCCGCGCTGGTGAGCACCTTGAAATCCTCCCCCGTAAACAGGGAGGCCACGGCCAGCATCTCATCCCCCTTATGGATGGCGGCGCCGGAATAGCAGGCGTCGATAATCAGCACCTTGGTGCCCTTAATGTCCTTAAGCCCCTCATAAAGCACCCGGCTGTCCAACAGCGTTTCCCGCCGCCCGTCGCTCATCAGCAGGGCGAAGTTCAGCCGCCCCTCCTGAGGGGTGAGGAGGCCGTGGGAGCTGAAATAGATCAGGGAGATGTCCCCCTCCTCAGCCGCCCCCAGCGCCTCCTGGGCCAGGTCCGCAAAGTCCCCGGGGCTGATGGCCTGGTTGACCACCGCGCGGATGGCCTGATAGCCCCGGGCATCCAAAAGCAGCGCCCGGCGCAGGTTCGCCACATTGTTATAAGAGGAGGGGGTGGTTTCCGGCATGGTCACAAAGCGGTCAGCGGAGATTAAAAGCGCCCGCAGGGCCGGGCCTTTTTCCTCCGTTTCCTCCGGAAAGGCAAAGGAAGGCAGCAGGACCAGGCACAGGCACAGCCACAGGGAAAGCCATCTGGCGCGCATCGCCCCCTCCTTTCTAGCCCTCACTTGGGGCATCCTAACATCCGGCCAAAAGAGCGTCAAGGAAATGCGGGAAATCAAAAGAACTTAAGTCAGAAGGTTTTTTCGGGAAGTGCTTTACAACTTTTGAATTTTGTGTTAATTTTGTAGCGGACCAAGCCCAGGGATTTAGGTGTTCCTTCCGGTATTGCCCATCAGGTGACTGATGCGTGGCCATGGAAACCCTCATCGCATCGGTTTGGACAATATTTTAGGAGGGACATGATATCATGTATACCGACAAAACCCTGACCTGCCGTGAGTGCAACGCCGAATTCGCCTTTACCTCTTCCGAACAAGCTTTTTACGCTGAAAAGGGCTTCCAGAACGAACCGGGCCGCTGCCCTTCCTGCCGTGCCAACCGCCGCAGCCAGAGCCGTGGCGAGCGCCAGATGTATTCCGTGATCTGCGATGAGTGCGGCGCCACCACCCAGGTGCCCTTCCAGCCCCGGGGCGACCGGCCGGTGTACTGCCACGACTGCTTCGGCAAGCACAACGCCAACCGCTACTGATTTAATCACCCAAAGGGCCTTCGGGCCCTTTTTTTGTTGCGCCCATCAGGCCCTTAAAGCAGAATTTCCGCCGCCGTCACCCCTGGCTCCCGCAGGCGGTTTAGGATCTCCCCGCCCTCGCCTTCCAGGTAATCGCTCACCTGCCGGGCGGCCAGGCCGGTGTAGTCCTCCGGGTTAAGCAGGCCCTTCAGCTCCTCCTCGTCCAGGCCAAAGGCAGGGTCCTGGGCCACCCGCTCCAGCAGGTCGTTTGATAAGCCCTCCTCCTTTATTCGTCTGCCGGCGGCCATGGCATGCCGGCGCAGGCGCTCGTGCAGCGCCTGGCGGTCCCCGCCCCGCATCACCGCGCGCATGAGGATGTTTTCCGTTGCCATAAAGGGCAGCTCTTCCCGCAGGTGCTTTTCTATCATTTTAGGGTAGACCACCAGCCCTTTTGCCACATTCAGGTACAGGCTTAACAGGCCGTCAGTCGCCAAAAAACCCTCCGCCAGGGAAAGGCGGCGGTTGGCGCTGTCATCCAGCGTGCGCTCCAGCCACTGGCTGGCGGCGGTCTGATCCGCGTTCATGGCGTTGGTGATGATAAAGCGGGAAAGGGCGGTCATCCGCTCTGCGCGCATGGGGTTGCGCTTGTAGGGCATGGCGGAGGAGCCCACCTGGGCGGCCTCAAAGGGCTCCTCAATCTCCTTAAGATGGGCCAGAAGCCGGATATCCCCCGCGAACTTGGCGGCGGACTGGGCGATGCCGGAGAGCAGGTGCAGAATCCGGCTGTCCCACTTGCGGGAATAGGTCTGGGAAGAAAGGGCCACCGGCTTATCAAAGCCCATCTTGCGCGCGGTCAAAAGATCCAGGGCCTTCACCTTTTCCTGATCCCCTTCAAACAGCGCCAGGAAGGAGGCCTGGGTGCCCGTGGTGCCCTTGCTGCCAAGGGGGCGAAGCGCCTCCAGCAGCGCGTCCAGGGCCCGGGCGTCCTCCAAAAGGTCCTGCAGCCACAGCGCCGCGCGCTTGCCCACGGTGGTGGGCTGGGCGGGCTGGAAATGGGTAAAGCCCAGGGTGGGCAGGCTTTTATGCCGCTCCGCAAAGCCCGCCAGCGCCCAGGCGGTCTGGGCCAGCCGGCCCCGCAAAAGACGCAGGGCATCCCTTAGAATCAGGATGTCCCCGTTATCCGTCACATAGCAGCTGGTGGCCCCCAGGTGGATGATGGGCGCAGCGCCCGGGCAGTCATCCCCAAAGGCCTTCACATGGGCCATCACGTCATGGCGCAAGAGCTTCTCATAGCGGTCCGCCGCGTCCAGGTCCACCGCGTCTGCCTTGGCCTCCAGCTCCGCCACCTGGGCCCGGCTTACCGGCAGGCCCAGCTCATGCTGGCTCTGGGCCAGAATCACCCACATCTGCCGCCAGGTGCGCGCCCGGTGCCGCCGGGAAAACAGCCGCTGCATCTCGGCGCTGGCGTAGCGGGCAGAAAAGGGGCTTTCGTATCGATCTGCGTTTTGCATGTAAAACCTCCTGCCTGATGTGCAAATGATAGCACGCCCGGCGGCCGGGGGCAACGCCGGGCGCCTTGACACAGGGCGCAGCGCAGGATATATTAAGCGCAAACAACCGGGAGGTAGGGCGCTGATGAAATAAAACCGCGTCTGTGGGCTTTGGCCGTTGGTGCGGCTTGCTTCAGGCGGGTTTTGTGCGTTCAGCGCTTTTTTGCTGTCCTTATCAACCTGCCTGCTTTTATGCGGAGGTTTTCCCATGTCAATCATTCAAATACGCGAGCTTTCCTTCAGTTACGAAGGGGCGCAGATGTCGGTGTTCACCCGCCTTAACCTGCAGCTGGACAGCGCCTGGCGGCTGGGCCTGGTGGGGCGCAACGGGCGGGGCAAAACCACCCTGCTGCGCCTTTTGAAAGGCGAGCTTGAGGGCAGCGGACAGATTATCAGCGCGGTGGGCTTTGACCTGTTCCCCTTTTCTGTAGACCTGAGCCGGGACGCGGAATCCGCCCTCATCGACAGCCTGGCCCCCTACACCCGCTGGGAGGCGGAGATGGCGGACTGCCTGGCCGAAGAAAGCCCCGCGGCCTTGGAAAAATATGGCGACCTGCAGGCCAGGTACATGGCGGAGGACGGCTATGCCATCCGCAGCCACCTGGCCCGGGAGGCGGCCCTGTTGGGCATCGGGCAAAAGGAGTTGGGCCGGCCCCTTAATTCCTTCAGCCCGGGCGAGCGGGTGCGGCTGATGATGGCGGCGCTTTTCCTGAGGGACAATCGCTTTTTGCTGATTGATGAACCCACCAACCACCTGGACATGGCCGGGCGGGAGACCATGGCCCGCTACCTGGGCCAGAAATCAGGATTTCTGGTGGCCTCCCACGACCGCAGCTTTCTGGATGTGGCCTGCGATCATATTCTGGCGCTGGAAAAGCAGGGGCCGCGCCTGGTAAGCGGCAACTATTCCAGCTACCGGGAGAACAAAGGCCTGAAGGACGCGCATGAACGGGCGGAAAACCAGCGCATCCGGGAGGAGGTGAAAAAGCTGCGCGCCTCCGCCCGGGAAAAGGCGGACTGGAGCCAGCGGGCCGAGGCCGGCAAAATCGGCCAGGGGCCCGTTGACCGGGGCTTTATCGGACACAAGGCGGCCAAGATGATGAAGCGCTCCAAGGCCATCGAGGCCCGCGTCACCCGCCAGGCGGAGGCCCAGGAAAAGCTGCTGAAAAACCTGGAATACACCTCCGCCCTCACCCTGCCGGTCCTCTCCCACAAAAGCCCGGTGCTTTTGCGCCTGGAAAAGGCGGGCTTCACCTATGACAAAAAGCCGCTGTTTTGGGACCTGGACCTGGTGATCCGCCCGGGAGACCGCCTGGCCCTCACCGGCCCCAACGGCTCCGGCAAAACCACCCTGCTTAAAATGCTCTCAGGCGACCTGGCCCCCACCTGGGGCCGCGTCTGGCGGCCCCAGGGTCTTGAGATATCCTGGCTGCCCCAGACCAGCCGGCACCTGAAGGGCAGCCCCCGGCAGATCGCCCGGCGCCAGGGCCTTGATTTAACCCGCCTTTTAATGCTGCTTCGCAAGTTCGACCTGCCCCAGGAGCACTTTGACCAGGACAGCGTGGGCTTCTCCCTGGGACAGAAGAAAAAGCTGCTCCTGGCCCTCAGCCTGGCCCAGCCCGCCCACCTCTTTTTGTGGGACGAACCCCTAAACGACATCGACCCGGAAAGCCGGGAGCAGATAGAAGAAATGCTGATGGCCTCCCAGGCCGCCCTGGTGTTCATCGAGCACGAGCGGGCCTTTGTGGAGCGCCTGGCGACAGCGGTC
>DAISYX010000007.1:0-25282 GCA_036825095.1 Clostridia bacterium
GGGCGCCGTACTTCTTGTCCAGCACCACGTTGCGGCCCTTGGGGCCCAGGGTGATTTTGACGGTGTCCGCCAGGGTGTTCAGGCCCGTTTCCAGGGCGCGGCGGGCATCGTCGCCGAATTTAATCTGCTTTGCCATTGCTTATATCTCCTTAAAAATGATGGTGTTTTGCTTATTCCACGATGGCCAGGATATCGGACTGACGGACGATGATAAGCTCCTGCCCGTCGATCTTGACCTCGGTTCCGGCGTATTTGGAGTAGATGACCTTCTCGCCCGCCTTGACATGCATGGTGATTTCCTTGCCGTCTACGTTTCCGCCGGGGCCCACGGAGATGACCTCTGCCATCTGGGGCTTCTCTTTGGCAGCACCGGTGAGAATGATGCCGCTCTTGGTGGTCTCCTCTGATTCCACATTCTTGATGACCACGCGGTCACCCAAGGGTTTTACGTTCATAGTATCCTCCTCAAAAGATTCTTGATGTTGTTAGCACTCTTGACGGGTGAGTGCTAAGCCTGATGGTAATATACCCCAAACCGCGCAAACTTGCAAGCCCTTTTCACAAAAAAACTCTTTCCTTCAGGCAGGCAATTTTTCCTGGCCGCGCCGCCTTTGGCATTATACCCTAAAGGGGAAGCCTCATGAATGTGCTATAATCCGCAGGACAAGGAGGCAGGAATGGAGATCACCAAGGCGCTTTTATCCTGGTATGACAGGCACAAACGGGCCTTCCCCTTCAGGGGGACGGAGGACCCGTATTTGATCTGGGTGTCCGAGATCATGCTTCAGCAAACCCAGACCGGCACGGTAAGCGGCTATTTTGAGCGCTTCGCCAGGCAGTTTCCGGACGTGTTCGCGCTGGCCCGCGCCCCTGAGGAGGCGGTGCTGAAGGCCTGGGAGGGCCTGGGCTATTACAGCCGCGTCCGCAACCTGCACAAGGCGGCCCGGATGGTGGTTTCGGAGCATCAGGGCCAGCTGCCCCGGACCAAAGACGCCTGGCAGCGCCTGCCCGGCGTGGGGCCCTATACCGCGGCGGCCATCGCCAGCATCGCCTTTTCAGAGCCGGTGCCCGCCATTGACGGCAACCTCACCCGGGTGATCTGCCGGCTTTTTCTGGTGGCGGAGGATCCGGCCGTCCCCTCGGTGAAACGCCGGATATATCAGCTGGGCCAAGAGCTGATGCCGGGGGACCGCCCGGGGGACATGAACCAGGCGCTGATGGACCTGGGGGCCACCATCTGCCTGCCGGGCACGCCGGACTGCCCCCGCTGCCCCTTAAGCGCTTTTTGTAAGGCCCAAAAGGCGGGGGTGGCGGAGGAGCTGCCCAATTTATCCGCCAAAAAACCGCCCAGGCCTGTGCCTGTGGCGGTGGGGCTGATCTTCTGCGAGGGCAAGGTGCTGCTGACTCAGCGGCGCCAGGCCCTGCTCCGGGGGCTGTATGTGTTTCCCCTGGTGGAGGGGAGCGATGAGGCGGGGGAGCTTAAAAAGCACTTGAAAAAGCTGGGCATATCCCCGCCAGTGCTTCAGGAGCTGGGCCAGGCCCGGCATATTTTCACCCACCGGATATGGCAGATGCGCCTTTACATGGGGCAGATACCGGGCCCCGCGCCCGGGGGAGAAGGCGTCTGGGCGGACGCGGAGGGTATCACGGCCCTGCCCCTGCCCGGCGCCATGCGCAAGGCCCGCGAGGAGGCCTTCAGGGTGCTGGCCTCAGGCTAAGCGCCGGTAGTAATCAAGCAGCGCCTTGCCCGCGATGCTCTCCACCTCGTTTTCCTGATAGCCCCGCTCCCTAAGCCCCTTGATCAGCGCCGGGAAATCAGCGGGGTTTTCAAGCCCCTGGGGCTTGGTGGTGATGCCGTCAAAGTCGCTGCCAAAGCCCACCATGCCCTGGCCCCCAAGCTGGTGCATGTGGTCGATATGATTGATCAGGTCATCAATGCCGCAGGGCTGGCCCGCTTCCACCAGAAAGCTGGGGTAGAAGTTAAGGCCCACAAAGCCGCCCGCCGCAAACAGGTCCTTTAGCTGCCCGTCCGTCAGGTTGCGGGGGTGGTCACGCAGCTTCCGGCAGCAGGAGTGGGAGGCCAGGGGCGGCGCGTTGGTTTTGTTTAAGATGTCATAGAAGCCCGCGATGTTCAGGTGCGACACATCCACCGCGATCTGAAGCCTTTGCATCTCCTTGACCGCGGCCAGGCCATAGGGCTTCAGCCCCTGATCCGCGTTCACGATGGCGGGGACGCCCAGGGCGTTTTCATAGTTCCAGGTGGGGGCGGCCATGCGCACGCCCTTCTCCCGGTATTCCGCGATCACCTCAAGCCCCGGCTCAAATATCTCACAGCCCTCAACGGACAGCAGGGTTTTTACCACGCCCTCCCGGGCCTCGCCCGGGTCCATGGCCTGCTGCCAGCCCTGGGCTAAAAGGCCTTTATAAGCCAGCAGCATCGCCTCAAAACGCCGGCGGATCTTGTCCGGCTCGTTATCCATGCCGACAAACATGGCCAGCACCTGCAGGCTGACCCCGCCCGCCTGTAAGCGCTCTAAGGTGACGTCAAGGGCTGCCTCAGGCTCGCAGACCATTTGAAACAGGGTGTCGGCGTGGGTGTCACAGATGATCATGTCGCCTCCTTACAGCATCTTCCGATGCGCTTCCCGGCTTAATTCATAGTCAACAGCGCTTTGGGGCCGGCCCAATTGGTCCGTCCAGCAGTTTTCCCGCACCCCCAGACGCCTGGCCCCCAGGGCCTCATAGACATGCTGGGCGCGGGTGTTGCTCAGGTTGGTGTCCCATACCAGGCGGTGTATCCGCATGGCGGCGTTGGTCGCCTGATCGTTAAACAGATAGTCCCAGGTCATCCGGATGATCCTCCGGCCATACCCTTTGTTCTGATAGTCCGTCTCACAGATTTTCCAGCCGGGGCGGGCCTGGTTGTCCGCGATCTGAAAGCTGAGCTCCCCCGCGGGGCGGCCCTCGATCTCAATGATGCAAAGGCCGCTGAGCTGGCCCTCATAGCGCCGGATGACCGCCTCGGTTTCCTCAAGGCTTTGGCCCAGGCCATTGGGAAACCCGGCGTGGGCCATCACCTGGCCGTCGTTCCACCAGCGGTTGAGCAGCGGCGCGTCGCTTATGACGGCGCTGCGGATAGTGATCTGATCCTGTTTTAGACGCAAAACACACCCTCCCATCAGAAAAAAAGGCCAGGATAACCCGGCCTTTTTTCACACAGTGACGCCCTTAGACCACAAAGGCCTTCAGGTCTTCCAGCAGGTCGTCGCACTCGTCCGCGTACACCTCCAGGGTGATGGGCTTGGACAGGTCCAGGGAAAAAATCCCCAGGATGGACTTGGCGTCCACCACATGGCGGCCGGCCCGGAGGTCCATGTCGTAGCTGTAGCGGTTGGCGACGTTGACGAAGGTTTTGACCTCTTCGGCGAAGCTGAGTTTAATGGGTATTGATTTCATCTGCCTTCCTCCTATCTTCACTGGGATCATTATACATGATTCCGCAGGCTGCAACAAGCCGCCTGCGGCCGGGGCTTAATGGATTTTGCTCTGATCCAGGCCCTCCATGTAGGCCTCAAGCCGGGGCGTGATCTGAGCGATGGTGCCCGGGACAAAGGGGTTATTAAGGCCGCATTCCTTAAGCAGCGCTGTAAAGGGCACCCGCCCGGCCCGGCGGCAGGCGGTGAGGTAGCTCTGCCAGGCGGCCTTGGGGTCCTTTTGGTTCCAGATGAAGTACTGATAGGCGCAGACCTGGGAGAGGGTGTAATCCAGGTAGTAGAAGGGCAGGCCGTAGATGTGCAGCTGCTTTTGCCAGCGGGCGCCGCCCTCCAGATAGGGGAAGCCCGAATAGTCCAGGTGGGGCAGGTAGACCTTTTCAATCTCCCGGTATTTCAGGTTGCGCTCCTTGGGGGTGGCCTCCGGGTTCAGATACACCCATTCCTGAAACGCGTCCACCGAAGCGCCGTAGGGCAGGAACTTCAGGCCGTCAGCCACATGGCTGTGGTAGTATTTTTCGGTGTCCGGGCCAAAGAAGCCCTCCATCCAGGGATGGGCGAAGAACTCCATGGACATGGAGTGGATCTCCGCCACCTCCATGGTGTAGTCCTTGAGCATGCTGGGGAACACGTCCCGCTGGAGATAGCCTTGGAAGGCGTGGCCCGCCTCGTGGGTCAGCACATCCACGTCGCCCGAGGTGCCGTTGAAGTTGCTGAAGATAAAGGGCACCTTGTAGTCCGGGATAAAGGTCATGTAGCCGCCGGCGGCCTTGCCGGGCTTGGTGGTCAGGTCCATCAGGCCCTGGCCGGTCATCACGCTGAAGAACTCGTCCGTCTCCGGGGAGAGGGCCTTGTACATCTCCCGGGCCCTGTCCACCAGGTAGGGCTCCTCCCCCTGGGGGAGGGGGTTGCCTGAGAGGTACTCCAGGGGCAGGTCATAGGCCTTCATCTCGGGGATGCCGATGCGCTGAGCCTGCTGGCGGTAGAGCTTCTGGGTGAGGGGCACCACGCTTTCCACGATTTGCTTGCGGTAGGCCCGGGCGTCCTCCATATTCCAGTCCGTGCGGCCCATGCGGGCGTAGGCCACCGGGATAAAGCTGTCATAGCCCAGCTTTTTGCCGATGCCGTGGCGCACCCTGACCAGCTTGTCAAAGATGCTGTCCAGGGCCTCGCTGTGCCGGGCCATCCAGCCCCAATGGGCGCTAAAGGCGCTCTGGCGCATGTCCCGGTCGGTGGACTGCATAAAGGGCAGCAGGCCTGAGAGGTTGCGCGTCTCCCCTTCAAATTCGATCTGGGCGGAGGCGATCAGCTTTTGATACTCGCTGTTTAATTTGCTCTCCTCCACCAGGTCTTCCACGATCTCCGGGGAGAAGGCCTTCATCGCCACTTCCATCTTTTCCAGCATATGGGCGCCATAGCGCTGGGATACCGCCTCTTGATAAGGGGAGGCCAGGGTGATGCGCGCAACCTCCGCCGGGATCTCCTGGAAGCGGGGCAGGTTTTCGTCCATCACGTCGTTTTCCGCGGAATAGAAGGGATCCTGGGTGTTGATGGTGTAGCGGATGTGGGCCAGGGTGGCCTGGGTCTGAAGGCTCCCGCTCTCCCGGTCCAGGGTGAGCAGGGCGTCTATGAAAGCCTCCTGGCTTTGGGCCTCCTCCATCTGTTTGAGCAGGTCTTTCATCCGGGCGTACTGGGCCTCAAAATCCGGGCGGCTGTAGGGCATGTCGGCAAATTTCATGGTGTGTTCCTTTCCTGTTGCGTTTGGATGTCTGCTATCGCCTGGTTCAGCCGGCGCAGGGTTTCCTCCCGGCCCAGCAGCCAGGCGATTTCAATGGCGCCGCCGGGGGTGCTGGCAAGGCCGGAGACGGCCACCCTTAAGGGCCAGAGCACCGTGCCGTTCTTAAGCCCCGCCTCCTTGATGCCTGCCATCAGGGCCTCAGACAGCGCCTCCTCCGTCCAGGGGACAAGGGGGCTTAGGATATCCCGGGCCAGGTTAAGCGCGGGCAGCAGGCTTTCCGGGGTGCTCTTCTGCTTTTTATTCAGATAGAGCGCCTGGTCAAAGGCGGGCATCTCTCCCAGAAAACCTACCATGTCCGGGATGCGGTTAAACACCTCGGTGCGGCCCTGCATGAGTTCGGCCAGGCGGTGATAGTCAATGCCCTTGCCTTTTAACACCTGGTCAAACCAGGGGGTGGCGCGGCGGAGGTAGTCCTCAAAGGGCAGGCGGCGGATGTATTCCGCGTTAAACCAGGTGAGCTTGTTCAGATCAAAAATGGCGGGGGATTTTGACAGGCCGGATACGCTGAAGGCTTCGATCAGTTCCTCCATGGTGAAAAACTCCCGCTCGTCCCCCGGGTTCCAGCCCACCAGGGCCAGGTAGTTGATCAGGGCCTCGGTGAGGTAGCCCTTCTGGATGAAGTCGCTGTAGTAGGCGTCCCCATCGCGCTTGGACAGCTTGTGCTGGCTGTCCCGCATCACATTGGGCAGGTGGATGTACTGGGGAATCTCCCAGCCCAGGGCCTTGTACAGCAGGTTGTACTTGGGGGTGGAGGAGAGGTATTCCATGCCCCGGATCACATGGGAAATGCCCATTAAGTGGTCGTCGATGACGTTGGCGAAGTTGTAGGTGGGCATACCGTCCGCCTTGATGAGCACCATGTCGTCCAGGGTGTCGTTGGGGGCGGCGATGCGGCCATAGACCAGGTCCTCAAAGTCGCTCTCCCCTGTGGTGGGGGTGTTCTGGCGGATCACATAGGGAAGGCCCGCCTGAAGATTGGCGTTGATCTCCTCTTGTGAGAGGCTAAGGCAGTGCTTGTCATACTTCCAGGTCTCCCCCCGGGCCTCCGCCTGCCTGCGCCGGGCGGCCAGGTCTTCCTTGGCGCAGAAGCAGTAATAGGCGTGCCCGCTTTCTATCAGCTGCCGGGCAAAAGGGAGATAGCTGTCCTTGCGCTGGGACTGGATATAGGGCGCCACGGGGCCCCCCACGTCCGGCCCTTCATCCCAGTGGATGCCGCAGTCGCGCAGGGTTTCGTAGATCACCTCGGTGGCGCCGGGCACCTGGCGCTCCTGGTCGGTGTCCTCAATGCGCAGGATGAAGGTGCCGCCGTGTTTGCGGGTGAAAAGATAGCAATAAAGCGCCGTGCGCAGGCTTCCCAGGTGCAGGAAGCCCGTGGGGCTGGGGGCAAATCGGGTGCGAATCGCGTTGTTCATGGCCTGCCTTTCCTCAATGCCCCTCAGGGCCGGTAGCTGTCCTTCAGCCCCACCACCAGGTTGAAAACCGGGAAGGTGTCGGTGCTGTCATGATCCTTGCAGAAATAGCCCACGCGCAGGAACTGGAAGGTGTCCCCGACGCTTGCGGCCAGCACCACGGGCTCGGCAAAGCCGTGCTTTACCCGCAGGCTGTCCGGGTTGAGGCGGGCGATAAAGTCCTTCTTGTCAGCGCCTTCCTCCGCCTCTTCGTCACCCAAAAGCAGGGGCTCGTACAGCCGGGCGCGCAGGGGCACCGCTTCCTCCGCGCTCACCCAGTGGAGGGTGCCCTTCACCTTGCGCTCAGCTCCGGGGCTGCCGGAGCGGCTGTTCAGGTCCACGGTGCAGTTCAGCTGGGTGATGTGTCCGGTTTCGTCCTTGATCACCTCATCGCAGCGGATGATATAGGCGCCCTTCAGGCGCACCTCGCCGCCCGGTTTTAAGCGGAAGAATTTGCGGGGCGGGTCCTCCATGAAGTCCTCCCGCTCGATGTAGAGCTCCCGGGAGAATTTCAGGCTGCGGCTGCCCAGCTCCGGATGATCCGGGTGGTTTTCAATCTCCAGGCAGTCCGTCTTGCCCGCCTCCCAGTTGGTGAGCACCACCTTTAAGGGATCCAGCACCGCCATCACCCGGGGCGCCTTCCGGCCCAGGTCGTTTCGGACGCAGTGCTCCAGCAGCGCGAACTCCACCGTGCTGTCCGCCTTGGCCAGGCCCACCCGGCCGATGAAGTCCCGGATGGCCTCCGGCGTGTAGCCCCGTCTGCGCATGGCGACCAGGGTGGGCATGCGGGGGTCGTCCCAGCCGGACACGAAGCCCTCCTCCACCAGGCGCCGGAGGTAACGCTTGGACATCACCGTGCGGGTGATGTTCAGGCGGGCAAACTCAATCTGCCTGGGGCCGTGGGTGAGGGCGCCGTGCTTGTCCCGGTGGGGCTCCCGGAAGCCCGCCTGCTCCACCACCCAGTCATAAAGCGGGCGGTGATCCTCATATTCCAGGGAGCAGAGGCTGTGGGTGATGTTCTCAATGGCGTCCCCCAGGGGGTGGGAGTAGTCATACATGGGGTAGATGCACCAGTCGTTGCCGGTGCGGTGGTGTTCTTTATAAAGGATGCGGTACATCACGGGGTCGCGCATGTTGATGTTGGGGGAGGCCATATCGATCTTGGCCCGCAGGACATAGCGCCCCTCCGGGAACTCGCCCGCCTTCATCCGGCGGAACAGGTCCAGGCTCTCCTCACTGGGGCGCTCCCGCCAGGGGCTGTTTTTGCCCGGCTGGGTGAGGGTGCCCCGGTATTCCCGCATCTCCTCCTGGCTTAATTCATCCACATAGGCAATGCCGCGCCGGATGAAATCCTCCGCGATGTCGTAGCACTGCTGGTAATAATCGCTGGCGAAAAACAGACCGCCGTTCCAGTCAAAGCCCAGCCAGCGGATGTCCTCCATGATGCCGTCCACAAACTCGGTCTCTTCCTTTTCCGGGTTGGTGTCATCAAAGCGCAGGTTGCACAGGCCGTTGTAGCGCTCCGCGGTATCAAAGTCCGTCACCAGCGCCTTGCAATGCCCGATGTGCAGATAGCCGTTGGGTTCCGGCGGGAAGCGGGTGTGCACCCGCTCATACCGGCCGGCCGCCAGGTCCTCATCAATGGCGTCCCAGATAAAATTTCCGCGTTCCAGATTTTCGCTCATCCACTTGCTCTCCTGCCTGATATTTCAGGCATATTATACATAGGAAAGCGCAAAGGGACAAGGAGCGCAAGCGGAATCAGACGCCCTGAATCACCCAGCTCTGTCCCAGGGGGGCCTTTAAAAGCCGCCCATCCTTCTCCAGGCGTTTACACCAAGCCTCAGGCTTTAAGCCCTGGTCAAAATCAAAGGCCTGGCGGATTTCCTCAGCGCTTAAGGTCTGGTACTTTTGGGTCAGGGCCAGCAGCGCCTCATCCTCAGGCGGGCTGGCCTGGGGCAGGACTTCGCCCTGGCTTAAGCGGGTGATGGCGGCGGAGAAGTCCTGATAGGGGACGAAGCCTGAAAGCCGCAGGCTGCGGTCCTTATACTTCAGGATAAAGGTGGGGAAGAGGTCCACGCTGTTTTCCGCGCCAAAACGCAGGTCTTCTTCAAAGGCCGCAAGGGCGCTGCCGTCCGTCAGGGCTTTGGCATAGGCCTTAAGGTCGATGCCGGAGGCCCCGGCCAACTCATACAGCACCTGAGCCTCTCCGGTGGGAAGGGCCTGGGCCATGGTGGCCTGGCGCACGCGCCTGAGAAAGCGGTGGGCGTGCTGGGGGCTTGCGATTCGGGCCGCTTTAAAGGCGATGTTCTGGGGCCAGGAGGAGGGGTGGGCCTCTGAAAAAAGCCTGAAGCCCTCCGTCATGACGGGCATGCCATGGGTGGAGGCGGTCTCCTCGTAGTGCCGGGCGATGCTGGCGTTGATCTCGTCCATGCTCTGCCGGCCCACAAGGCCCGCGCCGCTGTCCTCAAAGTCCTTAATATCCTTGATCATGCCCCCGGCGATATGGCGAATGTCCACCGTGCCGGGGTAATGGGTTTCCAGCGCCCGCAAAAGCGCCTCCGCCGCCCAGCACCAGACGCAGACAGGGTCTGTGAAGGCAAATACAGTGATCACAAAAGCGCCTCCTGTTTGTTATTCTCTCACCAACTCAAACACTGCCCTGCGCCCATCCAGGCGGCGTTTGAGAAGGCCCATCTGGCTGAGAAGCAGCAAATCCTGCCGTGCGGTTTCGGTGGCGATGCGGAACTTCTTTTGCCAGACCGCCACGGTGATCTGCTCATTTTCGCTGCGCAAAAGCCAGTCAGCGCCCTTGAGCTGCCGCTCATTGAGCAGGCCTTTAGCCTTAAGCGCCTGCATCCTTTGCTCTGCCAGCAGCTGATAGCGTATGCGGTGCTCCGTTTCCAGCACCGAGCGGGAGAGCATGTCGCTAAAAAAGTCGATGAAGTAGGTGAGGTCACCCTGGGCCTCTTCCGCATTTTTGATGGCCTTATAGTATTTACCCCGCTCCTTTGCCACAATGCCTGAAATGGGGAAGGTGCGAAACAGATCATACCCTGCCTGCAGCAGGATCATCAGGCTCAGCGCCCTGGCGGTGCGCCCGTTGCCATCGCTGAAGGGGTGCACATAGACAAAATAGAAGTGCGCGATGGAAGCGGTCAGCACCGGATGAAGGCTGCTGTGCCGGATGAAGAGCAAAAGGCTGTCCATCATCACAGGGACAGCCCCGGCTTCTGGCGGGGTGTAGATGATTTCATCCCGCCCCGCCACCACCACCTGCCCCTGGCGATAGGTGGTGACGGGTTCCTCTGAAGCGTTTCTGGTCAGAATGCCGGCGATGCGGATGATGAAATCTGAAGAAATCTCTTCCTCCAGATGTTCCAGGATGTGGGTTAAGGCATCGTAGTTGTTCTTCACCATTTGTTCGGATTTGCTGGCGGGTTCCCTTCCGCTTTTCAGGAGTCTTTCCGCCTCCTGCCGGGTGGTGAAGGCCCCCTCTATCATGCTGGAATAAACCGCCTCTTCAATCACCGCCTCCGCCTGCAAATCTTCCAGCAGCATCGGGGAGAGCAGCTGCTCCCGTCTGGCCGAGGCGCTGATGATATCCACCTGACGCTTGATGGCGGGGCTTGGCACAAACCAAAACGCCGTGCCGGACTGGTCTGAAAGCGGTAAATCATGCCCCAGCGCCCGGCGCACCGCCTGGAGCTGCGGCCAGAAAGTCTGGATGGAAAGGTCCAGCGGCAATCGGCGCATCACATCCTCCCTGGGGAGATAGCGGTCGATAAAGTCTTGAATCAATTGCTGAACCATGCCCTCACCTCCTGCTGATTTACTGCCATTATACTGCTAATTAACTGCTAATTCAATCCTGAAAAACAGCGTTTATGCCAGCACCCGGAAGATGCCGCACTTGAGGTAATGGGTTTCGGGCGAGGCCAGGAGCACGGGGTGATCCTTGCTCTGGGCGCGCCAGTCTACCTGCTGGAGGGTTTTGCCGGCGTCATTGGCCGCCTCCAGGATCACCTGGCGGAAGCGCTCGGGCAGCATGGCCTGGGAGCAGGAACAGCTGACCAGAACGCCGCCCGGCGCCAGCATTTTGATCGCCCGGAGGTTAATCTCCTTATAGCCCTTGGTGGCCCCGGGAAGGCTGGCCTTGTTTTTGGCAAAGGCGGGGGGATCCAAGATAATCAGGTCATAGCTTTTGCCCTGGTCCGACTGCTCCCTTAAAAAGTCAAAGGCGTTGGCCTGGATGAAGCGAACGGCCTCAAAGCCGTTTAGCCGGGCGTTGGCCTCAGCGCCTGAAAGGGCGTGGGCGGAGAGATCCACCCCGGTCACCTCCCTTGCGCCATACATGGCCGCGTGCAGGGCAAAGCCGCCCGTGTGGGTGCAGATATCAAGGACTTTTGCATCCGGGCAAAAAGGGGCGATGGCGGCCCGGTTCTCCTTCTGGTCCAGGAAATAGCCGGTTTTCTGGCCCCGCTTTACATCCACCAGGATTTTAAGGCCATTTTCGCTGATCTCCACCTCCTCCGGCACCTGGCCGTACATGAGGCCGGTGGATTGCTTCATGCCCTCCAATTCTCTTACGGGAACATCGTTTCTTTCCCAGATGCCCCGGGGGTTTAGCTCCTCCACCAAGGCCGTAATGATGTCCTGTTCAAAGCGGGCCATGCCCAGGGAGAGGATCTGCAGGCTGATGACGCCGGCGAAGTTGTCCGCGATCACCGCGGACAGGCCGTCGCTTTCCGCGTAGATAAGCCGGCAGCAGTTGATATCCGCCACCTGGCGGCGGTAACGGATAGCCTGGCGTACCCGCTCTTTGATGGCGGCGCTGTCAAGGGGCTTGTCATCATGGCTTAAAAACCTAAGGGTGATCTGGGAATGGGGGTTGTAGACCGCCTGGCCCAAAAAACGGCCCCGGGCGGCTTGCACCCGCACCACATCCCCCGGCCTGATGCCCTTTTGGGCCCGGTCGATGTCGCTTGAAAACACCCAGGGATGGCCGGAGAGCACCCGGGCTTCCTTGCCGGGCTTGAGATAAACGGTGCCTGTCATATGCTGTCCTCTTTTCGGTAATAGGGGGCGTATTTTATCGCCACGCGGAGGGCCTCCTGAAGGCTTAAGGGGCTGGCGATGCCCTGGCCTGCGATATCAAAGGCGGTGCCGTGGTCCACCGAGGTGCGCAGGATGGGCATGCCTGCGGTGATGGACACGGTGCGCATAAAGTCCACGGTTTTGGTAGCGATGTGCCCTTGATCGTGATAAAGGCTCAGCACGCTGTTGTATTTGCCCTCAAGGGCCTGGGCAAACACGCTGTCAGCGCCGATGGGGCCTGCAATCTTCAGCCCTTTTGCCTGAAGCGCCCTGACGGCAGGGGCCACCTCCCGCACCTCCTCCTGGCCAAAGAGGCCGTTTTCACCGCAGTGGGGGTTTAAGCCCGCCACGGCCATCACGCCCTTTCGCACCCCCAGCTGATGGAGCACTTCCCAGGCCCTCTGGGCATAGTCCATGACGCGCTCCTTTGTCACCAAGTCGCAGGCCTCCCTTAAGGAGACGTGCCGGGACAGAAAGAACACCCGCATGCCCCTCACTTCAAAAAGGGTGAGGGGGTCCGGGGTGCGGGTGAGGGCGGCGAAGATCTCCGTGTGCCCGATAAAAGGAACGCCGCCTGCTCTTAGGGACTCCTTGTTGATGGGCGGGGTGGTGACGGCGTCCGCCTCCCCGCTTAGGGCCAGCTGAATGGCCTTTTCAATATAGCGGTAGGCCGCCTGGCCGCAGCGGGCGCAGACCTGGCCGGGGGTGAAGTCAAAAGCTTCATGCTGATCTGGTGATAGGAGGTTAAGGACGCCGGGGCGGTAGTCCCCTTCCCGGTGGGCGGCCACAGGGCGCAGATGAAGCCGGGGCATGTTTGGATAACCCAGAGCGCGCCTGAGCACCCCGATGTCCCCTATCACCAGCAGCCGGGCTTTTTCATGGAGGCTGTCATCCATAAGGGCCCCTAAGACGATCTCCGGGCCGATCCCCGCCGGGTCGCCCAGGGGGACTGTGATTAACGGCCTTGTCATATCCTTCCTCCTTCGCGCGCTTTCACCCATCATACCACGGTTTCCCTTTGGGTATGGTATACTGATTGGACGGACATTTTCACCGGAGGACAAGATGGCAGAGTTGGGAATTCCATCCCTGGCGGAACTAAAGGGCATGGAACAAGCGGAGCTGGACGCGCTGGCACAGACGCTCAGGAACCGGATCCTTGAGGCGGTCTCCCAAAATGGTGGGCATCTGGCCAGCAACCTGGGGGTGGTGGAGCTGACCATCGCCCTGCACCGGGTGTTTGACAGCCCCCGGGACAAGATCATCTTTGACGTGGGGCACCAGTGCTACGCCCACAAGATGCTTACCGGGAGGGACCGGGAGATGGCGGGCCTGCGCTGCTACCAGGGCCTGGCGGGCTTTCCCAAGTGTGAGGAGAGCCCCCATGACGCCTATGAGACGGGGCACGCCTCCACCGCCATCTCCGCCGCCCTGGGCATGGCCCGGGCGCGGGATCTGCGGGGGGAAGACCACCGGGTCATCGCTGTGGTGGGGGACGGGGCCCTCACCGGCGGCCTGTGCTATGAGGCCCTGAACGATGCCGGAAACAGAAAAACCCAGCTGATCGTGATCCTCAACGACAACCAGATGTCCATCTCCCCCAATGTGGGGGCCATCAGCGACTACCTTACCTATATGCGCTCCAGCCGGGCCTGGATGGACATCAAAAAATCCATGACGGGCTTTCTGCCCCGGATTCCCCTGCTGGGCAAGCCCCTTCTGCGCTTTTTGCAGAACGTGAAGGGCTCCCTTCGTAATTTCCTCATCAAGGACCGGTATTTTGACACCCTGGGCTTTCAGTATTTAGGGCCCCTGGACGGGCATGACGAGCGCTATCTGGAAAAGGTGCTGCGCCGGGCGGGCAATTTAAAGCGGCCCGTTTTGGTGCATGTGGTCACCCAGAAGGGCCGGGGCTATGCCCCGGCGGAGGAGGAGCCCTGGGCCAAGCACGGGGTAACCCCCTTTAACCCGGCCAATGACCGGCCCGTGCGCAAGTCCGCCGGGCGCTCCTTTGGCGGGGCGGCGGGGCAGCTGCTGGCTCAGCTTGCGGGGGAGGACCCCCGCATCGTGGCGATCACCGCTGCCATGACGGAGTCAACCGGGCTTTCAAGCTTTAACAAGGCCCATCCCCAGCGGCTTTTTGACGTGGGGATTGCGGAGCCCCACGCCCTGGTGCTGGCGGCGGGCCTGGCCAAGGGCGGGATGAAGCCCTTTGTGGCGATCTATGACACCTTCCTCCAGCGCGCCTATGACCAGGTGGTGGTGGACGTCTGCCTGCAGCGCTTGCCGGTGACGGTGCTGATGGACCGGGCCGCCATGGGCGGGGAGGACGGGCCCACCCATCACGGGGTTTTTGGCACAAGCTTTTTGCGCCATGTGCCGGAAATGACCCTGCTGTATCCCCGCAGCATTCAGGAGCTGGAGGCCATGATCCGCTTTGCCCAGGGGCATGAAGGCCCGGTGTTCATCCGCTATCCCCGGGCGGAGGGCCAGAAGGTGGCGGCCCTGCCTTATGCGGGGTTTGAGCCGGGGCGCTGGGAGCGCCTGCTGCCCGGGGAGGCCTTAAGCCTGGTGGCCGTGGGCCCCATGGTGGAGGAGGCGGTTCTGGTGCGGGAGAAGCTGCTGGCCCTGGGCATCCGGGCCCAGGTGATCAACGCCTCCAGCATCAAGCCCCTGAACGAAGGGATGATCAAGGAGCTTTCAAAGTCGGACAGCCCCTATGTGATCATGGAAGAACAGGCGCTGGCGGGGGGATTGGGGAGCGCTGTGGCGGAGCACTGCTTAAGCCATGGCCTGCGCCCGCCGGATCAGCTGTTTGCGCTGCCGGACGCCTTTATGCCCCAGGGCAGCCATGAGGAGCTGCTGCGCCACAGCGGGCTTGACGCCCAGAGCGTTTATCAGCGGCTGCTCAGCCTTTTTCCGCAGGCCCATGAAACAGCGGGCTGATCTGGCGCTCCTTGAAAGGGGCCTGGCGGAAAGCCGGGAGAAGGCCCAGGCGCTGATTTTGGCCGGGCGCGTCTATCTTGGAGAAACCCGGGTGGACAAGGCCTCCCAGAAGGTGTCGGCGGAAGAGGAGCTGATCATCCGGGGGGACGGCAAGGCCTATGCCAGCCGGGGCGGCCACAAGCTGGAAAAGGCCCTGAGGGCCTTTCAGGCGGATGTGGCAGGCAGGGTGTGCCTGGATGTGGGCGCTGCCACCGGCGGCTTTACGGATGTGCTGCTGCGGGCAGGCGCCCAATATGTGTACGCCATTGACGTGGGCTATGGGCAGCTGGACTGGCGCCTTCGCCAGGACGAAAGGGTGGGCGTTATGGAGCGTACCAACGCCAGGCTCCTGACCCTTGAGCACTTCCCTCGCCGCCCCGTCCTTGCGGTGATGGATGTGTCCTTTATTTCCATCCGGCTGATTCTGCCGGCGCTTTTTAATATCCTGGGGGACAGGGGCCGGGTGATCAGCCTGGTGAAGCCCCAGTTTGAGGCGGGGCGCGGCCAGGTGGGCAAGCACGGCGTGGTGCGGGAGAAAAGCACCCATATCAGGGTGCTGCAGGAGATCCGGGACTTCTGCCCCGGCCAGGGCTGGGAGCTGGCAGGGATCAGCTATTCGCCCATCACCGGGCCCAAAGGCAACATCGAGTTTCTGGCGGACATCCGCCCGGGCTTTGGGGCCGGGGTTCAGGATGAGGAGATTGAAGCCCTGGTGAATGAGGCCCATGCCAGCCTGGGATAGGGCGAAATGAAATACCCCCCTTCCGCTGGCTTTATCCAGCTTGGAGGGTGCAGCTCAAAACGGCTGGCAGCCGTTTTTTTGTCTTTAGTCCGCCCGGTAAAGGGCGATGGTCAGCGCGCCGTCCTGCACCGTGCCGTCAATGCGCACGGGGAAGGGGAAGCGGTTCTGGATGATGAAATTCTGGGTTTTGGTGCCCACGGCGGCGTCCGCTCCGTGGGGCAGGTAGGAGGCGCCGGAAGGGCCGTGGGCCCGGCGGTGCAGGATGCCGATTTCAGGCAGCTGCAGGATGGTGTTATACAGGGTGCTGGACACCTGGCAGGTGCCCCCGCCATAGCCCTGGGCGATCTCCCCGGCCACGATCACATTGGCGGGCATGTAGCCTACATGGCGGTTGTAGGGGCCGATGTGGGCGTTGAAGTCCAGCTTGTCCCCGGGCGCCAAGGTATAAAGCTCAAAGCGCTGGCAGGCCACATCCAGGTTGATGATGCGGTTTTGGTTGCTGCCCTCGTCCCCCAATTTGTAAAAAGAGGTATAGGCGGAAAGAGGGATGCTGCGGTCCTTTTCCGCCATGTGCTCCCCTAAGGGCAGAAGCTCCTTTAGCTGGCGGGTGTCCACATAGCCGTACTGGCGGTGGTAAATCAGCCGGGCCCAGCCGTCCGTCACATCGATGAAGGCCAGCCTGGCCCCCTCATACAGCGTGACCAGGGTGTCAGCGTCTGCCTGGGGGGCGGCCAGCACTGGGGTTTCCCCCGATACCCAGCCCAGATAGGCGCAGGGCACCGCGGCATAGGCCGGGTCAGAGGCGGGGTCAAGGGGCTGGGCGCTGGTCTCCGCCAGGCGGGCCCGGCGGATATAGCCCTCCTGCCCCTTCTGGGTGCGGATGAAAAGCCAGTCCGGCGCCACCTCAAGGATATAGACCCGGCTGCCCGCGCTGACATAGCCCAGGGTGTCCGCCTGGGTGTCCGGCGCTGTCATCAGCGCGCCGTTATCCCGCATTTTGGCGGTGTACTTGACCCCGCTTAGATCCAGCTCCTGCCCAAAGGCGGGCTGCAGCAGGGATGTAAGCAGGATCAGGGCCAGAACTAGGACGCTTTTTCTCATGCCGCTTCCCTGTAGAAGGCCACGAAGAGGGAGCCGTCCTGCACGTGGGCGTAGATGCGCACGGGGAATTCATAGTCGTTTCGGAAGACGAAGTTGAGGCCGCCGGAGGAGGCGTCCACCCCGTGGGGCAGGTAGGCGATGCCGTTGGCGCCGTGGGGCGCGCGGCGCAGCACCGTCAGCCCGGTTAACTGCAACACCGCGTTATACAGCGTGCTTGACACCTGGCAGGAGCCGCCGCCGTAAACGTCATAGACCATCTCCCCGTCCACCAGGGCGCCGGCGGGTTTGTAGCCGTTGCTGGCGCGAAAGGGGCCCACCTCGCCGTTGAAGTCCAGGGTCTGCCCTGGGGCCAGGACCTTTGACATGCGCTGGCCGCCCACGGCCAGGTTGTTGATGCGGTTGAGGTTGTTTTCATCAACGGCGATGTTGTAGAAGGAGTTGTAGACCGCGATGGGGATGTCCACAGGCCCCCTGGCCTCCACCGGGGCCACCATCTCCAGGGAGAGGAGCTCCCGGGTGTCCACATAGCCGTACTGGCGTTTGAAAATCAGCCGGGCCCAGCCGTCTGTCACGTCCAGAAAGCCCAGCTGCGCCCCCTCCTGAAGGGTGATCAGCGTTTCGCTGGCGCTGTCCGGGGCCGCCTTGACGTGGGTTTCCTGGCTCAGAGTGGCATACCAGAGGTTGAGCGCTGTGCCAAAGCGGGGGGTGCTGGCCTTGTCCAGGGCCACCGGGTCCATGATGCGGTGGCGCAGCACATAGCCCACCCGGCCGGAGATCTTGATGCCCACGAAGTTGGGCATCACCTCCACCACCTCAATGGCGCGGCCCGGCTTGTAGTTGGCCAGCACCTTGCTGTCCAGGTCCGGCTGGGTGTAGACGTTGGTGATGCTGTTGGGGAAGTGGGTGGAGATCTTGGCGGTGTAAAGGGTGGTCACCTCAGCCCCCGCCGGGAGAGCGGACAAAAGCAGCGTGGCGGTCAACAGCAGCGCCAGAAGGCCTGCCAGTCTAATTCTTTTTCTGGAGTTTCTCATATTGCCCATCCTCGTTTTCGATGTATACGCGGTTCAACTGCTCCTGAAGGTGCTGGCGCATCTCCTGGATGTACTGTTGGCGCAGGGCTTGCTGCTCTGCGGCTTCTTCGTCGGTGAGGCCCTCCGCCTTCTTCTTGCGGGCCAGGGCGTTGAGGCGCTTCATTTGTTCCTGGGTCACGGCATTTCCTCCCGCCTGAATAATAGCATACCCAGGCCCGTGGGGATACAGAGCAAAAGCAGGTAAAGCCCATAGGCCGGCAGCTTCCCCATGGGGGAGCGGTCAATCATGAATTCCACCGCGATGGCGCCCGCGATCACCAGGGGCAAAAGCGCCAGGGTGATAAGGGGCAGCGCTTTGCCGCCGGGCCTTCTTAAGGCCCTTGCGGCCAGCGTGATCAGAACAATCGCAAACAGCGCGGCTGAGAGCACCTGCTGCAGCCCCACGAAGCTGAAGCGCAGATGCCCGTCAAAGCGCAGGCTTTCCATCAGGGTTTGCGTGATGCCATACAAAAGACAGCCCAGCAGGAAGACATTCCCCGGGCGGCGGAAGCGCTTAAGCGCGCTTAAAAGAATGATGAAAAGCACCAGGGCTATAAAGGCCTCCAGCAGATAGGTGCGCAGATAGGCCTCATAGGGCTCCTTGAGGGCCAGGAAGCTTCCGGCGATCCAGGGGGTGGTTAAGGGGCGGCTGAGCCCCAGGACAGTAAAGCCCTCCCCTAAGCGCGCGGGGATCAAAAAAGCCGCCAGGGCGGGGGCCAGCAGGTCTAAAAGCCCCGGGGCCTTCACCTTTAAAAGGCGGGCCGTCAGGACAGCCCCCAGGGCCGCCCCGATCAGGGCGCCGTACATGGCAAAGCCCCCGGTGCGCAGATTTAAGATGTTTTGAAGGGAAATAAAGGGCTGGAAGAGGGGATCGCCAAAGCTGTAGAGCAGGCGGGAGAGCACAAGCCCCAGGGGCAGCGCCAGAAGGCCTGCCAGCGCCGCCGCATTCAGCAGGCCGCGCCTTTGGGAGAGGCGGTAAAAAACCAGCAGCCCCAAAAGCGCCCCTGCCATCAGGCAAAGCCCATAGGCGTAGATTTCCACGCCCAGGAAGGAAAAGGTCAGCGCGTCCGGATACATGGCGGGCTCCTTTACCTGATGGTGGTAGCGAAATAGATCATGTCGCTCTGGGTGCGCTCGTTGGAGGCGGAGCGGTTGCTCTGGTAATAGCCGCCGTTAAAGACCATGGTGGCGGAGTTGCCGCCGTCCAGGTTGAAGGCCTGCATGCAGCCCAGATCGAACATGTAGTTGGCCAGCTCCATGTGGGTGACGCCGGAGGAGTTGGCGCTGCGGCCCTCCGCCAGCACCAGCACATAGGAAAGCGGCGCTATCTGGCCGATGGCCATGCGGGGCTCATCCCCGTGGGGGTTGTAGCCGTAGTCGTCGTCCAGGCTTAAAAGCTCCCCGTCCTTTACCAGGGCCGGGCCAAAGGTGAAGGCGTTGATGATGCTGTGTCCCGCGTCTAAAAAGGCCTGCACCTCATCCTTGTCCGAGCGGACAAAGAGGTGGAAGTCCCCGTTTTCATCCGTAATCAGCAGGTCTTTGATGCGGTTATACTTGGCGCGCACCCGCTCGCCCATGCGGTATTCAAAGCTTTTTTTCTCCGGCTGGTCCACGAAGTAGTTGGCGTTGATGGCGATCACCGCGTTTTGCTCCTGGGCCATGGTGGACACCAGCTTGGTGCGCCGGGAGGTGAGGGAGCCCGCGGTGGCGGTGCGCAGCTGGCTGGCGTGGGCGATGTCCACCCAGGCCACCCGCCAGACCACGCCCTCCTGTTCAATGGTTTCCAGGCGCACCACGATGCTCTCATCCTCATAGGAGCTGTCGGTGAAGCCGGCGGCGTCAGGGACGGAGCCGGGGCTGAAGTCCATGGGCAGGGAGGCCGCCTCCTCCGCCTGAGCGCCAGGCAGCAGCCAGTTAATCAGCCAGGCGGCCACCTCATCATCCCCCTCATCCTCCTGCCAGAGCTCTTCATGAAGGCGGGCGGCCTCATGGTCCAGCATAGCCCCGGAGGGGACTAAAAAGGGCAGGGCCATAGCCATCACCAGGGTGAGGATAATCAGCGTATTGCGTGTTTTTGTTGACACTTTCAAATGTTCCTTTCCACAGGGCGTTTGAATACCCAGGATTTCTGGATGCGATAATTCAGGAAGAAAAGCAGAAAGTCAACCAGGGTTTTGGCCAGGGTGCGCCCCATGCCCAGGCGGAGGTTCAGGGCGTTCACCAGGGTGGCCGAAGTGACCAGCACCGCCGCCACCAGCACCGCATAGCGAAGCAGGGAGCCCCGGCTGCTGCTGACGCGAAAGACGAACTGCTTGTTGACCTTGTAGTTGAAAAACGCTGAGCAGAGCCGGGCGATGGCGGTGGCCACAAGGACATGGTAGTAGCTGCGCCCATCAGCCAGGGAGGGAAACAAAAAGCCCAGCAGCCAGCGGTCAAGCAGGGTGAACAGCGCCAGATCAAGCAGCGTTGAAAGCAGGCCGTTTGAGGCGAACTTGAAAAAGTTGCGAAACAGCTGGGCGTAGATGCGGGCGGAGTCCTTAAAAGGCCGGAAGTGGGAGCTTTTGTTCTCCTCCAGATAGATGGTGCTGATGGTCACCTTCTTAAAGCCGATGCTCCAGCCGGCGCAGTAGACCAGCATGTTCATCTCATACTCAAAGCGGTCCCCCGGAATCCGGGTCATCCTGGGCATCAGTTCCCGGCTGATGCCGCGAAGGCCGGTCTGGGTGTCCGGCAGCCAGTGGCCATAGAGCAGGGCGAAGAAAAAGGTGGTGAGGCGGTTGCCCATGCGGCTTTTGGCGGGAACATGGGCCTGGGAAAAATCCCGGCTGCCCAGCACCAGATCCCCAGGGGAGGCCAGCATGGCCTCGCCCACCTTGAGGCAGTCCTCCGCGGTGTGCTGGCCGTCGGAGTCCGCGGTGATCACCCCGGGCGCGTCCGGATAGGCGGACAGGATGTATTCGATCCCGTGCTTGAGGGCATGGCCTTTGCCCCGGTTGACCGGATAGCCCAGCACATCGCACTGGGGATGGGCCTTTAAGGCCTCGAAAAAAGGCGCGTAAGCGGGCCCTGATCCGTCATCCACCACCACAATGCGCTCAAACCCGCTGGCTATCAGCGCGTTCACATAGGTCCCCAGCTTATCGTCCGGGTGCAGGGATGGGATGAGAATCACCGCTTGGCTCACTTGTGACAATGCTCTTCTCCGCCTTCTGTCCGTTCGCCTGGCGATGTTCGCCCAAGCGGGATTATCATACCATTGCCCGCCCTTGATTGCAAAAGAATGGCGGGCTGGTTCACGAATATTTCACAAAAAAAACATGGCCGGGCCGCTGCGATTGCCACCGGGACAGATTTAGACAGAGTGTTTATTAAAAAACGAAACGTCTCAAAACGGCATACGCATTTGAAGTCCCTGTGATATGATAGCAAACGTTTGGAAACCAGCCGGAAAGGAGCGCGCATGCAGAAGTTCAGCGCGGCGGTCATCCGCCACAGGAGGGGCATTCTGATTATCACGCTGTTGTTATGCCTGATCAGCGTGTTTTTGATGCAGACGGTGCAGGTGAACTATGACCTGGCAGGCTACCTTCCCAAGGACGCGCCCAGCAGCCAGGCGCTTGAGCTGGTGAAAACCAAGATCCCCAACCTTCAGGTTTATTTGCCGGGGCTTGAATTCAGCGGCGTTCAGGCGGCCAAGGAGGCCCTTGGCGCCATCCCCGGGGTGGAGGAAGTGCTGTGGATGGATGACGCCCAGTCCGGCATCCTGATGCCCCTGGAGATGATGCCAGAGAGCGTGCGGGAGCCCTTTTATAATGACGGCCCCCTGTTTCAGGTGGTGGTGGCCAAGGAGCATCAAAGCAGCGCGGTGCCCCTGATACGGGAAGCCTTTCCCCAGGCGCTCCTTAAGGGAGAGGCGGCGGACAGCGCCCAGATCGTCAACACCACCATGGCGGAGGTGGCCTCCATCATGGTATATATCGTGCCCATCTGCCTGGTGATTCTGCTGATCGCCACCCGTCACTGGCTGGAGCCTGCGCTCTTCCTTTTGGCCATTGGCGCTGCCATCCTCATCAACGAGGGCAGCAATGTGTTTTTGGGCTCCGTTTCCTTTGTGACCCGGGCGGCCTCCGCCGTTCTTCAGCTGGCGGTGTCCATTGATTACGCGGTGTTTTTGCTTCACCGCTTCAGCGACAACCGGGATGAGGGAATGGCGGTGGACGAGGCCATGAAGCGGGCCATGACCCAGGCGGTATCCTCTATTGCCTCCAGCGCCATGACCACGGTGTTTGGCTTCCTGGCGCTTTTGCTGATGCGCTTTGGCCTTGGCCAGGACATGGGCATTGTGCTGGCCAAGGGCGTGCTTTTTAGCCTGATGAGCGTGATGATTGCGCTGCCTGCGATGACGGTGGCCTGCGCGGGCCTTCTGGAAAAAACGGCCCACCGCCGCCTGATGCCCTCCTTGATGGGCTTTGGCCGTTTTGTCGTGCGCCGCCTGCCCTTTTTGGCCCTGGTGGTGGCGCTGAGCCTGCCCCTGGCCTTTGCGGCGCAGCGCAGCAACGCATTTGTCTATGGCAGCGGCGGCATGCACAGCCCGGAATCCCCCCTTAAGCTGGAGCAAAAGGCGCTGGAGGAGCGCTTTGGGCCAGGGCGCATGATGCTGGTGATGGTGCCTGAAGGGGACCTGGTGCGGGAGGCCCGGCTTGCAGAGGCGCTGGCCCGGCTGCCCGGGGTGGACAGCCTTACGTCCTATGCCGCCACGGTGGGGGTGCAGGTGCCCCCGGACTTGCTGCCCCAGGCGGCCCGGGACCAGTTTTCAGAAGGGGGCTATTCCCGGCTGATTCTTTCCGTCAATACGCCTGATGAGGGGGAGGAGGCCTTCCTGTTGGTGGAGGAGGTGCGGGCGCTGGCGGAAAGCTATTACCCAGGCGCGGCTCATACCCTGGGGGAGAGCGTGGTCAACCTGGACCTGAAAACCGTCATCACCGGGGACAATCTGCCGGTCCTGCTGGCGGGCATCATCGCCATCGGCCTGGTGCTTTTGATCAACTTCCAAAACCTTCTGATCCCCCTGGTGCTGCTTTTGGTGATTGAGGGAGCCATCTGGATCAATATGGCCCTGCCTTTTATCATGGGGGAGAGCATGAACTATATCGGCTATCAGATCGTCTCCTCCGTGCAGCTGGGGGCCACGGTGGACTATGGCATTCTTTTGGTGCA
The DNA here is from genome assembly GCA_036825095.1 of Clostridia bacterium. Lineage (GTDB taxonomy): Bacteria > Bacillota > Clostridia > Christensenellales > Aristaeellaceae > UBA6115. The sequence continues at coordinate 22,950 of DAISYX010000007.1, forward strand.
GCGCTATCTGGAGGGGCGGCAGACCATGGACAAAAAGGCGGCGGCCGCCTGGGCCCTGGGGCTGTCCGCGGGCTCCATCCTGCCCCCGGCCATGATTTTAACTACCGCGGGCTATCTGCTGGGCGGTCTCATCAGGGAAAACGGCGTGATCAGCCAAATGGGCATCATCATAGGGCGCGGGGCGCTGATCTCCTGCGGCATGGTGCTTTTGGTGCTGCCCACGCTGCTTGTGCTGCTTGACAAGCCCATCATGCGCGCCTTCATCAAGAAAAGAAAGGAACCCATCTATGAAGCGAATCTTCCGTAACGCGCTGGCCCTGGCCATCTCACTGCTGCTTATTTCAGCCCCGGGGCTGTCGGAGATGATAAAGGACGAGGTGGTCTATGCCCGGCTTTCCCTTTTGGGGGAGGTGGAAAGCGTCTATGTGGTCAACAGCTTTGAGGCACAGGAACAGGCCCGGGGACAGGACTACGGGGCTTATCTTGAGGTGACCCCCCTAAGCCAGGCGGAGGTCTTCAGCTATCAGGAAGACAAGGCCGATTTTGCCATGGGGCCTGGGCGGTTTTACTATCAGGGCATCCCTGAAAACAAAGCCCTGCCCTGGGAGATCAGTCTGCGCTACGCGCTAAACGGGCAGGAGGCGGCGCCGGAGGCCCTTTCAGGCGCGAAAGGGCAGCTTGAGATCTTCTTTGAGATCCTCCCCCTTGAGACGGGGAAGGCCTATCATCAAAGCCTGTCCATGACGGCCACCTTCACCCTGCCGGGCGCGCGCGTTCTGGACGTCCAGGCCCCGGAGGCCACCCTGGCTTATGCGGGCGGGGACATCACCCTAAGCTATGTGATCCTGCCGGGGCAGGGGGCCAGCTATGTGATCAGCGCCCAGGTGGAGGACTTTGCCATGGCGGGCGCCCAGTTTGCGGCGGTGCGCATGGGGGTGGACATGGCCATGTATCAGGGCGTGGCCGCCCAGACCCTGGAGGGCACCCCCTTTGGCACGCTGGCCACCGGCGTCATGGAGCAGTTCCTTTCAGGTATGCAGGGGCAGCCGCTTGGCTCCTTTACGGATGCGCGCAACCAGGTTCGCTCCCTGCAATTTGTGTTTTTGACGGAGGAAGTTCCGGTATTGAGGCCGCAGGCCGCCCCCAAGGCCCCTCAGGAGGAGGCGCAGGAAACGGTCTGGCAGCGCCTTTTGGGCCTGTTTGGCGGGTAAAAGACATCCGGGTTTTTGTTTTAGGGGCTGCCGCAGGGGGAAAATGCGGCGGCCCCTTTCTCTTATATCAGGAAAATTTTTCCTGGCAGCATACAAAGCGCTCGCCCCCTTCGCGGATAAGGTGCTGACATCGACAGGATGCCTGCCTGCCTCTTTCATCAGCTGTTGACAATGGAGGCGTTCGGGAGAGCTTGTCATATGATGCCTTCTTTGGTCACAACGCTTATTCCCTTGCCGCGAAATATTATCAAGGAATCAGGAGGCAAGGGCTTGGGGTTTCACGTATTGTTGCTATTTACCAAAACAGGCCCTTCAAGGGGGCTCCGTATTGACAAGAACAGAAAAGGGGTATACCATAAACTTGTTTAGTAGATAAACAAGTTTGACGCTTTCAGGTAATCCATGCGCTACTAAACTTTTATTATAAAGGGGTGTGGCCAATGAAATATTGCAGCGTGGCGGATCAAATCTTTAAGATCATCCGCCGTGCGGAGGAAGAAAAGAAAAAACCAACTGACTATGGCGGCGGGATTTTACTCGGGCATGCCGAAGTGCAGTTTCTGGAGACGGCCGCCCGCTATCCCGACGAAAATGTCAGCAATCTCTCGCAGCGCCTTGGAATCACCAAAGGCGCCGTTACCCAGATGGTTGCAAAGTTAACCCAGAAAGAGCTTCTCGAAAGCATACAGCGTGAGGATAACAAACAGAAGAAATACTTCCTTCTGACCCTCAGAGGAGAGGAAATCATTAAGAGCCATCAGCGGCATCACCATGAGGCCAACCAGCGGCTGTGCCAGTTTATTGCCGGTCTGGATCATCGGGAGGCAAGCGCTGTCTTTCGCTTTTTGGAATGTGTAAAGGAATGTGTGCCGTTTTGCGAGTTTCCCTGTGAATGCAAAGCGGACGATGGATCAGACAAGGAGGATGTCGATTATGAAACGACCGCTGCTGTGTGTGCGCGGGCTGCATGCCGCGCTTGAATCCGGGGAGGAAGTGCTCCGCGGCATCGATTTGGAAATAGAACCCGGCGAGGTTCATGTCATTATGGGCCCGAACGGCTCGGGTAAATCCACGTTCCTCCGGTGCGTCAACCGGCTGGAGAGGATCGATTCCGGCGAAATC
>DAISYX010000008.1:0-25156 GCA_036825095.1 Clostridia bacterium
TTTCCGTCAGCATCATAGCCCAGCGGCTTGTGTCCAGCACTGAGAGCGTGTCGCTTATGGCCATTCCGTTTTTCGTAACGGCGGGCGCTATTATGAACTACTCAGGCATCTCCTCAAGGCTGATGAAAATGGCGGACGCCCTGGTGGGCCATATGATCGGCGGGCTTGGTCAGGTTAATGTGGTTTTGTCCACCCTGATGGGCGGGGTGTCTGGTTCAGGGGCGTCCGACGTGGCATGGGAGTGCAAGATCCTGGTTCCTGAGATGGAAAAAAGAGGGTATGATATCGGCTTTAGCGGCGCGGTAACCGCAGCTACCGCCATTATTACCCCGATCATCCCTCCCAGCGTTGCGCTGGTGATCTACGCGTTTTTAACTGAACAGCCAACGGGCAAAGTGCTGGCAGGCGGCTATATCCCAGGGCTTCTGCTAACGGTTGTCATGATGCTGGTGGTTCGTCACATATCCAAAAAGCGGAATTATAAGCCCTCCCGACAGCAGCGGGCAACGGCAAAAGAAATCGTGCGCGTGTCTTTGGAAGGCCTGTGGGCCCTGTTGCTGCCTTTTGGGCTGATCCTGGGGCTTCGGTTCGGCCTGTTCTCCGCAACAGAAGGCGGCGCGCTCATGTGCCTGTACTCTTTGATTGTAGGCATGTTTGTTTACAAGGAACTGAAGCTGAAGCATCTGATTGATATTGTTAAAGAAGCGACGATATCAACGGCGTCGGTCATGCTGATTTTGTGCGCTTCCAGCGTGTTTAGCTATTATCTGAGTTGGGAACGCATTCCGGCGCAGTTGTCTGCCTATATTATATCAACCTCCACCAACAAATATGTCTTCCTGGCTGCCGTCAACATCCTGTTCCTCATTTTAGGAATGTTTTTGGATGGCACTGCGTCCATGATCATCTTAGCGCCTCTTTTTGCACCGATCGCTGTAAGCCTGGGCGTGGATTTAGTGCACTTTGGCCTTGTGCTTGCCTTGAACATCGCCATAGGCGCCATCACACCGCCTTTTGGCCTGTACGCTTTTATTGTTTCCTCAACGCTGAGAATCCGAACAGAGAGTGTTTTTAAGGAACTGATGCCATTTTTAGCGGTCAGCATCCTGGTGTTGATTTTAATCACCTATGTGCCCTGGCTGATCACCGTGATACCCAATCTGATTTATTAACACGGCTTCTCATGGCTTGCAATGTGCTTTATGGAGGGTAGTCAAGTGCGCAAAGAGGAAGTTACCCGGGCAGTCTGGCTGCCGTTCATGTTCTTCAGGTCCACCCTAATGGGGCAATCGGAGCTGAGCTTTTCAAATGCAATCACCCGTGCTTTTGACAAAATAGCTCAACAGGGACTAAACAGGGTCTTTGTCCATGTGCGCCCCTTTGGAGACGCCCTGTACCGTTCCGATCTGTTTCCCTCTTCTTTTCTTGTCAGCGGCAATGAAGGGGACAAGCTGGTTTTTGATCCTTTGGAAATCATGGTCAAAAAAGCCCGGGAGCGGGGTTTGGGCATTGAAGCCTGGGTCAATCCTTTCAGGGTTCGCTCAAAGTACATCCAGACTGGCGCCATCTCCAACCTGAATCCTGTTAATATCTTTATAAAGAGCGGCGACGCGATCACTTACAGCGATGGCCTGATGTACAACCCCGCCTCTCAAAGGGCCATCGACTATGTTACCAAAGGCGTGAGCGAGCTTTGCACGCGTTACGACATCGACGGCATCCACTTTGACGATTACTTCTACCCCAATCCGGAGCGGCATTTTGACGCGAGCGATTATGCCGCCTACAAGGCGCCTGGCGGCGGTTTGTCGCAGTCAGCCTGGCGGAAGGCTAATATCCTGATGCTGCTGAAGCAGTGCTGGGAAAGTGTGCACGCCATTGACAAGCGCCTGGTGTTCGGTGTAAGCCCAAAAGGCTTCATGGAATGCAACCTTAAGGAAGAGTACTTTGACGTTCCCAAGGCCCTTTCCAAGCCAGGCTATCTTGATTATGTCTGCCCGCAAGCCTACTTCGCCCCCAACGATGAAGCGTATTCCTTTGATGACTGTATGCGCATCTTTGATTCGCTTACTAAAGCGGATATCAGGCTCATTGCGGGTTTGCCGGCGTATAAAATCGGCCGCCCTGATCCCCACGCCGGCGCAGGTGAAAAGGACTGGCTGCGCGGAGATCATGTCCTGGCAGACATGATCAATATCGCAAAACGTTACCCCAGCTATGCGGGCTACTCCCTTTATGATTATTCCTCGGTCTTCTCCCCGGCTCCGGAGCTGCAGGAACGCATCCGCAGGGAGCGCGCATCAATCAGCGGCTGCTAATGCCGCTGATATAGCGTCAAAATGCGCGCCCAACCTCGAAAAACCGGGGCAGGCACTCTTCTCGCCTGCCCCGAAAACTAAACCCTATTGCTTTTTATACCTCTCCCTTCAAAAGCCCCCGGGCGGCTTCCTCCTGGAACTGGTTGGTGTACAGCTCGTAGTACAGGCCTTTTTTGCGCATCAGCTCCCGGTGGCTGCCCTCCTCGCGGATGGCGCCGTCGTCGATGAAGAGGATGCGGTCAGCCGAGCGGATGGTGGACAGGCGGTGGGCGATGATGAAGCTGGTGCGGCCCTGAAGCGTGCGCTCAATGGCGTGCTGGATGTCCTGCTCGGTTTCAGTGTCCACCGAAGAGGTGGCCTCGTCCAGCACAAAGAGGCGGGGGTTGTGCAGGATGGCCCGGGCAAAGGAGATCAGCTGCTTTTCCCCGGTGGACAGCCGGCTGCCCCCCTCCCCCACCGGGGTGTCGTAGCCCTTTTCCAGTTTCAGGATAAAGCGCTCCGCGTCCACCAGGCGGGCGGCGGCGCTGGCCTGTTCCAAAGTGGCCCCCGGGTCCGCATAGCGGATGTTGTCAAGAACGCTGCCGGAAAACAGCCGGGGCTCCTGCAGCACATAGCCCAGGTTGCTCTGCAGCCACAGCTGGCTGCGCTCCCGGTAGTCCACCCCGTCAATCAGGATGCGGCCCTCCGCGGGCTCATAAAAGCGGCAGATCAGGTTCACGATGGTGGACTTGCCCGCCCCCGTGGGTCCCACCAGGGCGATGGTCTCCCCCGGCTGCACGTGGAGGTTGAAGTCCTTTAGCACCTGCTCCCCGTCCTTATAGCGGAAGGTGACGTTCTCAAAGGTGATCTCCCCCTTCAGCTCCTCCCAGTTCTCCCGTTTGGGGTGGAAGTTGTCGCCGTATTTCGCCTCCACCTCCGGGGTGTCCTTGATCTCGGGCGCGGTTTCCAGAAGGCCGATCACCCTTTCCGCCGCCGCCTGCATGCGCTGCATCTCGCCAAAGATATAGGCGATGTCCCGGATGGGGTTAAAGAACATCATGGAATAGCTCACAAAGGCGGTCACCGTGCCCAGGGACAGGGCCCCCTTTAGCACCTGATTTGAGCCATAGGTTAAGGCAAAGGCGCTGGCCAGGGAGGAGATCGCCAGAACGATGGGCAAAAACAGGCTGGACAGGGTGGCGGAGCGCACGGAGGCCCGGCGCATGTCATGGGTTAATTCGCTGAACTCCTTGAAGTTCTCCTCCTCCCTCACCAGGGATTTGGTGGTTTTGGCGCCCATGATGCCCTCGTTAAAGGCGCCGGTGATGCGGGAGTTCATCCGGCGCACCTCCCGCTGGGCCTTCAGGATGCGCTTCTGGAAGTAGATGGTCACCAGGATGATGGGGGGCACCACCGCCAAAACGCCTAAGGCCAGCTGCCAGTTGATCACCAGCATCACCACCGTTGAGATCACCAGAAAGATCATCGCATAGGCGATGTCCACCAGGCTCCAGCCGATGGCGTCCGCCAGGTGGGAGATGTCGCTTGTCATGCGGCTCATCAGGTAGCCCACGGGCATCCGGTCGTAATAGGAAAAGGGCAGCTCCTGAAGCTTTTTAAAGCCCCGGGTGCGCATGTCATAGGCGATGGAAAACTCCACCCGCCCCGCCTGGTCGATAAACTTATACACCGCGTAGGTCTGCATGGCGATCATCACCAGGTAGGCCAGCACAAACAGCCACAGCCCGCTGGTGTCCCGGGGGATGACATAGCGGTCGATGACAAAGCGGGTCATCAGCGGCACCACGATGTCCACCACCGCCAGCACCCCCATCATCACCGCGATCAGCCCCAGCCGCTTCCATTGGCCGCGGGCATCTTTTAAAAGCCTGATCCAGATGGAAAAATCCAGCTTCTTATCAGGCGCGTAGTCCTGCGCGTGGTCTGTCATACCGTCCTCCTTTGCGCTTGGGAAACTGGCCCGGCCCCAGCCTCTTCCTCCTCTGACAGGCCGGACTGGATGTGATTGATGCGCTGATACAGCCCCGGGCGCAGGGTCAGCTCCTCATGGCTGCCCTCCTGGGCCAGCCTGCCCTCCTCCAGCACCAGGATGCGGTCCGCCTCCTTTAGGGTGAGGATGCGGTGGCTGATGATGATGGTGGTCACGCCCCTGCGCCGCTGTTTTAAGTTCTGGCGGATGAGGGCGTCCGTCTGGGTGTCCACCGCGGAGAGGGAGTCGTCAAAGATCAGGATGTCCCCGCCCTTAAGCAGGGTGCGGGCGATGGCGGCCCGCTGCTTCTGCCCGCCGGAGAGGGTAACGCCCCGCTCCCCCACCAGGGTGTCCCAGCCTTTTTCGCTCTGGGTGATGAAGTCATGGGCCTGGGCGTCCCGGGCGGCCTGCTCCACCTCCTCCCGTGTGGCCCGGGGCGCGGCGATGCGCAGGTTGTCATAAATGTTTTTGGAATACAGGAAGGGTTCCTGCAGCACCAGGCCCACCCGGCTTCTTAAGTGCTTGCGGTCCATCCCGTTTAAGTCCACGCCGCCGATGGTGATCCGGCCGGACTGGGGCCTGTACATGCGCTGCAGCAACAGCGCTATGGTGGACTTTCCGGAGCCGGTGGCGCCCAGGATGGCCACGGTCTCCCCGGCGCTAATGGTAAAGCTTAAGTTTTTCAGCACATCCTGCCCGCCGTCATAGCGGAAGGTGACCTGGTCAAACACGATGTCCCCGGACAGGTCCGGTTTGCTCGCCTCCGCCACATCCGCCTCCTCCTTTTCCCGGAGGATTTCGTCAATGCGCTCCAGCGCCACCATGCTGCGCCCCCCGTCTGAGAGGATGCGGCCCAGCTGGCGGATGGGGCCCACCAGCATGCTGATGTAGCTGGTGAACACCACCAGATCCCCCACGCTGATGCGCCCGGCGATGGCCTCAAAGATGCAGATCACCATGGTCAGCACGATCTGAACGGAGCTGAGGGCATCGCTTAGGCCCCAGTACCCCGCCTCCAGGTGCACGCTTGAGATGAACTTATCCCGCTGGTCCCGGTTGACCTCGTCAAAGCGCTCGATTTCCGTCTGCGCCTGGCCAAAGGCCCGCACCACCCGCACCCCGGTGAGGTTTTCCTGAAGCACCGCGCTCATCTTGCCGTCCGCCTCGTCCGCCCCGCGGAAGGCCTTGAGCACCCGCTTGAAGAACACCATGGAAAACACCAACAGAAGGGGCATCACCGCCAGGGAGATCAGGGTGACCTTCACGGAGATGGGCAGCATCAGCGCCAGGGCGATGCCCACCATCAGGGCGGTGGTCACGATGTTCATCAGGTGAAAGCTTAAAAACCGGCGCACCGTGTCCACATCCGAAGTGCAGCGCTGCACCAGATCCCCCGTGGAGGCCCGGCTGTGGTAGGCGAAGGGCAGCTCCTGCAGGTGGATGTAAAGCCGGTCCCTGAGGCTCCTGGCCGCGTTTTCAGAGGCCATGGCGGTCCAGCGGCCCTTATAGAAGCTGCAGATGCCGTTTAAAAGGCTGATCAGTATAATCACCGCCCCCGCGCCTAAAAGCGGGGCGATCAGGCCGCCCCTCTGGCTTAGGGCATGGGCCCAGCCGGAAAAGGGCGCGGGCAGCCGGGAGGGCATCCCGGCCAGGTAATGGTCCAGCACCTCCGCCAGAACGGCGGGGGTCATAAAGCCCAGGAAGACGCTGGCGATGGTGCACAGTGAGGCGCCCAAAAATAGGCGCCCGTTTTCCCTGACCAGCTCTGCTAAAAGGCGTTTGCTTCTTTCTTTCATACTTGCTCCATTGGTTTTGTTAAGGCAAAAAAACAGCCCCGCGCATGCGCCGGAGCTCCCTTAAAGGCAACCGAAACCAATGTTTCAGTTCAACCAAACGAGCCCGCGCCATGCCATCCCCATGACTTCCGCCTGCCAGATCCTCTTCATGTCGCGGTCTCCTTTCTGTAAGATGGGCCCATTGTAGACCCAAAAGCCAGGCTTGTCAAACAAAATATCACAAAATCAGCAAAAAAAGCGGCGCCCGCAGAAAAGGGGGCGCCGCAGGGAACGGATGACTTTACCAGCTGGCGTTCATGGCCCGGGATACGGCGTTTTGATGGGTGCCGTCCACCCGGTTGGTCTCATGGGTTTTGGTCTTGTAAAAGTGGATGCAGAAATGGCCTTCGAAATTGTTGCCGGAGATGGTGGAGGTGCCGTGGGGCATGGTGTTCATGGAGGCGGCGTACACATGGCCGTGGTATTTGACCAGGATGGCCCGGCGCGCCCAGGAGTAGGAGCCGCCGGAGATATCCTTCATAATCTGGGCGTTTTGGGCGTTGGTGGGCTCCGCGTCCAGATGGTTGGAGCCACTCCAGCGCCGGGCGGTGAAGGTGCGCCCGCTGGCGATGTCCTTGACGGTGAAAGTCGCCCCCTTGGGGATGGTGCTGCTGCCGCCGTTAAACCAGTCCAACCGCTCGGTTTCATAGGTGTAATTGGCGGCGTTTGCGCCAAAGAGCTTGCGGATGGTGGCAAAGCCCGCGATGCCGTCCGCCTCAAGGCCCACGGCCCTCTGGTAGCGGGCGACCGCCTCGGTGGTCTGCTGGCCGTAGCTGCTGTCAATGGGCGCCTTGTAATAGCCCTTGATCTTCAGCGCCTGCTGCAGGGCCTTCACGTGGCTGTTGGCGTTGCCGGGGCGGGTGGTGTTGGGTACCTTGATGTCGGCGATGCGGGTGATGCCGTCCATGCGCGGGTCGTTTTTGGCGGTGGTCTCGGAAAGCTTGCCAAAGAGGCTCTGGATGGTCTGGCTGTCCGCCCGTCCGGTGACGCTTAGCTTGTTGGCCCGCTGATAGGCCTTCACCGCCTCCTCGGTGGCGGGGCCGAACTTGCCGTCCACCGTGCCGCTTAAGTGCTTTTTGATCTGAAGGGCGCGCTGGAGCTTTTCCACATCCTCCCCGGAAGAGCCGCTGCGGGTCTCCTTGGGCGCGTCCCCCAGGCCTGAGATATACTTCACCTTGGCGTATTTGCTCACATAGACGGGCTCATCCAGCTTCTTACGGGCGGCGCTGGAAACATCCACGAACTTTTTCATCATATAGCCGCTGTATGATTTATAGCTCACCGCGTAAAAGTCCTTGGAGCTGCCGGTGACGGTCACCTTGTCGCCTTTGTCCAGGGTATCGTAATACATGCTGGAGGTGTTGGCCCGGCTTCTGAGGAAAACCTTGTCCGCGTTGACGGTGCCCGTAAAACTTTCAGCGCCCATGGTCAGGGGCAAAAGGGCGGACAACAGAAAAACCGCAAGCAGGGCAATCGCTTTGCGTCTTAAGCTATAGCTTGACATCTTAGCCTCCTTGGATAAGGTCGATTAAAGGATTAGATCGCTTGAAAGCAATATATTACAAAGTTGTTAAGTTGTCAAGTGCTTTTTTTAATAATTCTGCAAACTTCACAGCCTGGCCGGAGGCAAGCTGCGCGTTTCCCTTTTGTGCGCTTTCTGTTAGAATGATACAGGCTGACAGGACGGAAGGGAGCGGACATGGCGGTAATTCCAATGGCGCAAAAAGAACTGGGGCTGATGGGCCTGGACGTGGGTTCCACCACCATCAAGGCGGTGGTGATGGAGGCCACAAGCGGTCAGGTGCTGTTTGACCGCTATTTCCGCCACCACGCGGACATTTTGGAGGCGATGAAAACCCTGGTGGCAGAGGCCGCGGCAGCGCTTCCCCACCTGCGGGTGCTGCCTGCGGTGACCGGCTCCGGCGGGATGAGCGCGGCGGAAAAACTGGGCCTCCCCTTTGTGCAGGAGGTGATCGCCGCCACCGCCGCGATAGACGCCTATTGCCCGGGGACGGATGTGGTGATTGAACTGGGCGGCGAGGACGCCAAGATCACCTATCTCACCCCCGCCCTGGAGCAGCGCATGAACGGCAGCTGCGCCGGGGGCACAGGCGCCTTTTTGGACCAGATGGCGGCCCTGCTGAAAACCGACGCCCAGGGCTTAAACGCGCTGGCCAAAAAGCACAAGGCCCTCTACCCCATCGCCTCCCGCTGCGGCGTGTTTGCCAAGACGGACCTGCAGCCCCTTATCAACGACGGCGCCGCCAAGGAGGACCTGGCCGCCTCCGTGATGTACAGCGTGGTCAACCAGACCATCGCGGGCCTGGCCTGCGGGCACCCCATCCGGGGCAAGGTGGTGTTTTTAGGCGGCCCCCTTTATTACATGAGCGAGCTGCGCCGCGCCTTTGAAAATACCCTGGGGGATCAGGTGTCCTCCTTTGTCTGCCCTGAGAACGCCCAGCTTTTTGTCGCCCTGGGGGCGGCCCTCCTGGCCCAGGAAGAGGCCGGGGAAAGCCTTTTGCTCAAAGACCTGCTGGCCCGCTTTGATAAGGCCGGGGCTCCGGCCCGGGAGGTGGACCGCCTGCGCCCCCTGTTTAAAAGCCCCGAGGAAAAGGCCGCCTTTGACCAGCGCCACAACCAAAGCCGCCTGCCCCGGGGGGACATCAAAAAGGCCCAGGGCCCCTGCTTTTTAGGGATAGACGCGGGCAGCACCACCACCAAGGCCGCCCTTCTCAATCAGCAAGGCCAGCTGATCTACGACTATTACGCCAGCAACCAGGGGGATCCGGTCAGCTGCGCGCTGGGCATCTTAAAAGAAGTGTATGCCCTTTTGCCGGATCCGGCCTATATCGCCTCCTCCCTGGTGACGGGCTATGGCGAGGGCCTGATCAAGGCGGCCCTGCGCATGGACCACGGGGAAATCGAGACCGTGGCCCACTACCGCGCCGCCAGCCGGCTGGTGCCCGAGGTCAGCTTCATCCTGGATATCGGCGGGCAGGACATGAAATGCCTGCACATCCGGGACGGGGCCATTGACAACATCAAAATCAACGAGGCCTGCTCCTCCGGCTGCGGCTCCTTCCTGCAGGCCTTTGCCCAAACCCTGGGCACGGATATCCAGACCTTCACCCAGGCGGCCCTTGAGGCCAAAAGCCCGGTGGACCTGGGCAGCCGCTGCACCGTGTTTATGAACAGCCGGGTAAAGCAGGCCCAGCGGGAAGGGGCGGGCGTGGGGGATATTTCCGCCGGCCTGGCCTATTCCGTGGTGCGCAACGCCCTGTACAAGGTGATGAAGCTCAAGTCCCCGGACGATCTGGGGCAGCGGGTGGTGGTTCAGGGCGGCACCTTTTTAAACGACGCGGTGCTGCGCTCCTTTGAGATGGAGCTGGGCCGGGAGGTCACCCGCCCCAAGGAGGCGGGCCTGATGGGCGCTTTGGGGGCGGCGCTGATCGCCAAAGGCCGCTGGCATGAAGGCGCCCGTTCCGGCATCCTAAGCCTTAAGGAGGCCCAGGATTTCACCATGACCTCTAAGGCCGGCCTCTGCAAGCGCTGTGAGAACCGCTGCCGGCTGACGGTGTCCCGCTTCCCGGACGGGCAGCGCCACATCTCCGGCAACCGCTGCCTAAGAGGCGAAGGGGCACAGCAGGGCAGCACGCTTCCGGATCTTTTAAGCTACAAGCATGACCTGCTCTTTGACCGGGCCTGCCTTAAGGCCGATCACGCGCCCCGGGGCGTGATGGGCCTTCCCCGGGCGCTGAACATGTATGAAAATTATCCCTTCTGGCACGCCTTCCTCACAGCGCTTGGCTTTTCCGTGCTGCTCTCGCCCCCTTCCAGCCACGAGGGTTTCCGGGCGGGCATGGACAGCATCCCCTCCGAATCCGTATGCTACCCGGCCAAGCTGGCTCACGGGCACATTCAGGCGCTTCTGGACGCGGGCTGCACCGCCATCTTCTACCCCTCGGTGGCCTATGAGAAAAAGGAGTTCTCCGGGGCGGACAACCGCTTCAACTGCCCCATCGTCACCTCCTACCCGGAGGTCATCCTCAACAACATGCCCCCCATCCGGGAGGAGGGCATCCGCTTCCTTCACCCCTTTTTGGACCTGGGGGACGAAAAGCAGCTGCCCCGTCTGTTGACGGAGGCCTTTATAGATTTTGACATCCCCTTGGCTGAGATCAAAAACGCCCTGAAAAAGGCCTATGCGGCGGATCTGGCTTACCGGGAGGCCCTGGCCCAAAAAGGCCGGGAAACCCTGGCCTGGATGCGGGAGCATCAGGTGCCCGGCATCGTGCTGGCCGGGCGGCCCTACCACTGCGACCCGGAGATCAACCACGGGCTGCCGGCGCTGATCACCTCCCTGGGCATGGCGGTGCTCACAGAGGAAAGCGTGGCCTATGAGGGCGCGCTCAAACGCCCCCTGCGGGTGGTGGACCAGTGGGCCTACCACACCAGGCTTTATGAGGCGGCGGCCTTCACCGCCCTGCAGCCGGATCTGGAACTGGTGCAGCTCACCTCCTTTGGCTGCGGCCTGGACGCGGTCACCTCAGACCAGGTGCAGGAGATCACCGAGGCCCAGGGCCGGGCCTACACCCTGCTCAAAATCGATGAGATCAACAACCTGGGCGCTGCCCGCATCCGGCTAAGGTCCTTAATCGCGGCCCGGGAGGAGCGGGCGGACAAGCCCCCCACCCCCAAAACGCCAAACGCCAATGCGCCCAGGCGCTTTGAAAAAAACATGCGCGAGGGCTACACCCTTTTAGCCCCCCAGATGGCGGTTTTGCAGTTTGATCTTTTGGAGCCGGTGTTTAAAAAGCACGGCTATCACTTCAAGGTGCTTAAGAAAGCCAGTCCGGAGGACATCGCCTGCGGGCTTAAATACGTCAATAACGACGCCTGCTACCCTTCCATCCTGGTGACAGGGCAGATGATAGGCGCCCTGATCTCCGGCCGCTTTGACCCGGAGCGCACCGCCCTTGTGATCAGCCAGACCGGGGGCGGCTGCCGGGCCACCAACTATGTGGCCTTCATCCGAAAGGCCCTTGTGGACGCGGGCTTTCCCCAGGTGCCGGTGGTGGCCATCTCCCTCACCGGTATAGAGCGCCATCCGGGCCTCTCCTTCACCCCGGGGCTTTTGGCGGATGCCGCCCGCGCCCTGTGCTTTGGGGACCTGCTCCAGACCATGCTGCTGCGCCTGCGCCCCTATGAGGCCGCCCCCGGCATGGCGGAGGCCCTGGTACGCCGCTGGCAGCAGGTGTTTGGCGAGGCGGTTTCAAACCGGGGCCACAGCCCAAGCCTGGGGCGCAAGCTCTCCGGCCGGGAGCTGATCCGCGCCTGCGTCGAGGCCTTTGACAAAATCCCCCTAAAGGGCATGCCCCGCCTGCCCCGGGTGGGCATCGTGGGCGAAATTCTGGTGAAGTTCCACCCTGACGCCAACAACCAGCTGGTAAATGTGATCGAGTCCGAGGGCTGCGAGGCGGTGATGCCGGGGCTGATGGACTTTATCTTCTACTGCTTCTATAACGCCGCCTGGAAGATGCGCCACTACAAGAACAGCAAGGGCCTTGAAAAATCCATCCACCTGGGCATCAGCCTGCTGGAGGGCTTCCGGCGGGAGATCCGCCAGGCGCTGGCCGCCTCCCCCCGGGGCTACGACCTGCCCCAGGACATCCGGGACATCGCCCGGCGCGCCCGGGAATACCTCTCCCCGGGCAACGCCACGGGGGAGGGCTGGTTTTTAACCGGGGAAATGCTGGAGCTGATCCATTCCGGCACGCCCAACATCGTCTGCGCCCAGCCCTTTGCCTGCCTGCCCAACCACGTCTTTGGCAAGGGCATGATCCGGGAGATCAGGCGCCGCAACCCCCAGGCCAACATCGTGGCCGTGGACTATGACCCGGGGGCCAGCGAGGTGAACCAGCTAAACCGCATCAAGCTGATGATCGCCACCGCGAAGCTGCGCAACAGGCCGGGAGGCCCCAAGCGCCTGACCCCCCCCGGCGGCATGGACTCTGCCAAGCGCCTGATCAGGCGCGCCATCCATCAGGGCAGCCGGGCGGCGGCGCTGTGATGCCCGGCCACTTGGCGCCCCCCGTCTGGCAGGGCTTCTACCGGGTGCCCCAGCTCAGGCGCTGGCAGCGGGCCATCTCCACCCGGTTCAGCTGCCGCGCGTTTTCAAAACCCGCTGACCTCTCCCAGCTGGCAGGGCTTGAGTATGCCGCCCAGCGGGTCTGCCTGCCGGGCATCCGCATCACGCTTTCCACGAAAGGGGCCCAGCGCCTGGTAATCCCGGTGCCGCTGTTCCCCGGCTTTGAGGGGCTTCAGCAATACGCGGTGCTTTTGGCCCGGCGGGACATCCCCCAGGCGGGGCTTTTGGCCGGCATCTCCGGGGAGGCCTTTGTGCTGGAGGCCACCCACCTGGGCCTGGGCAGCTGCTGGATGACGGGCAACTACCGCCGCTCTGAGGCCCGCGCGCTGGCCCGGGAGGAGGAGCAGGTGATGGCGGTGATCCCCCTGGGCCAGCCCCAGGACCCCCAGGGCGCCCGGAACCGCCGGCGCAAGGACTTAAGCGCCCTGTGCCAGGAGAACCCCTCCGACTGGCCCCACTGGGCCTATAAGGCGGCGGAGGCGGTGCGCCAGGCCCCCTCCGCCCTAAACCGCCAGCCCTGGCGCATGAGCTGCGCGGGCGCCACCCTGCAGCTCACCTCCCCCCGCTTTGGCAGCCTGGAGGACGGCATCGCCACCCTGCACCTGGAGGCCGCCGCCTACGCCCATGAGCGCGCCTGGCGCTTTGGACAAAACGCCCGCAGCATTCTACTGAAGGCGGAGGAAACAAGTGACGCTTTTTGATTACGCCGCCCCGGACAACCGCCCCCTGGCGGACCGGATGCGCCCCCGCAATCTGGATGAATTTTTAGGGCAGGAGCACCTGGTGGGAAAAGGACGCCTGCTGCGCCGGGCCATTGAGGCGGACCAGCTCACCAGCAGCATCTTCTACGGGCCGCCCGGCTCCGGGAAGACCACGCTGGCCTTTGTGATCTCCCAGTCCACCCGGGCGGCTTTCGTGCGCCTTAACGCCGTTACCGCGGGCGTGTCGGATGTGCGGGAGGTGATCAAGGCCGCCCGGGAGCGCAGGCTGCTTCACGGGCAGAACACCTATCTGCTGCTGGACGAGTGCCACCGCTGGAGCAAGGCCCAGTCCGACTCCATCCTGCCCGCCATTGAGGAGGGCATCATCCGCTTCATCGGCTCCACCACGGAAAACCCCATGATCGCCATGACCCCGGCCATTTTAAGCCGCTGCCGCATCTTTCAGCTGGAGCGCCTGAGCGAACAGGACGTGCGCCAGGCGCTGGAGGCGGCCATCAGGGACCCGGAGCGGGGCCTTGGAGACCTTGGCGTCACGGTGGATAAGGAGGCCTTAAACCACTGGGTGCAGGTGGCCTCAGGGGACGCCCGCACGGCGCTTAACGCCCTGGAGCTGGCGGCGCTCACCACGCCCACCGTGGGCGGCGTCATCCACATCACCCGGGAAATCGCGGAGGACAGCATTCAAAAGCCCCTGATCAAGGTGGATGACACGCTGTATTACGACATGCTCTCCGCCTTTTGCAAGTCCCTGCGCGGCTCTGACCCCAACGCGGCGCTTTTGTGGATGTCCCGCCTGCTCTATGCGGGCTGTGACCCCCGGCTGATCGTCCGGCGCCTGATCGCCCACGCCAGCGAGGACGTGGGCCTGGCGGAGCCCCAGGCCCTGGTGCAGGCGGTGTCCGCCGCCCAGGCCCTGGAGACGGTGGGGATGCCGGAGGCGCGCCTGGCGCTGTCCCAGGCGGTGATTTTTGTCTGCCTGGCCCCCAAGTCAAACGCGGTCTGCCTGGCCATGCTTGCCGCCAAAGAGGATGCCGGCCGGGGCCAGCTGGGGGAGGTGCCCCTGCACCTCCGGGACACCCACTACCAGGGCGCCGACCGGCTGGGAAACGGCGAGGGCTACCTCTATCCCCATGATTTTCCCGGCCACTGGGTGGAGCAGAACTACATGCCCCAGGGCTTTGAGGACAGGGTCTACTACAGCCCCGGCCCCCTGGGCTTTGAGGCGGCGCTTAGGCCCCCGGGGGAATCAGCCCCTTCACAAAACGAGAAAGGCGAGGAATAGACCATGGCCCATCATTTTTTTGCCTACCTGTCCCGGATGAAGCACATCCGCCGCTGGGGCCTGATGCGCAACACCCTGCCGGAGAACGACATGGAGCACGCCATGCAGACCGCCATGATCGCCCACGGCCTGGCCGTTCTGGGCAACACCCGCTATCAGCGGGCCTATGACGCGGAGCACGCCATGGCCCTGGCCCTTTACCATGACGCAAGCGAGGTGATCACCGGGGATCTGCCCACCCCCATCAAGCACAACAACCCCCAGATCAAGGCGGAGTACCACAAAATCGAGCGGGTGGCCATCCGCCGCCTTTTGGAGATGCTGCCCGCGGATTTTCTGCCGGCCTATAAAAAACTGCTGGAGCCGGACCCCGCCTGCCCGGAGCTGCCCCTGGTGCGGGCGGCGGACAAGCTCTGCGCCTACATCAAGTGCCTGGAGGAGACCAAGGTGGGCAACACGGAGTTTTTAGAGGCCCGGGACAGCCTCATGGCCACCCTCCACGCCAACCCCCTGCCGGAGGTGCAGGACTTCATCGCGGAGTTCATCCCCGGCTTTGGCATGTCCCTGGACCAGATTTCCCGCTGAAGGGCTCAAAAAGCAGCTGCCGCGCAACTTAGCGCGGCAGCTTTTTTATTGGTTTTGTTTGGCCTTACTTGCTGAACTGCTCAAAGGCCTCGTTGATGGCCTCCACCACCGCCTGGCTGGTGACGGTGGCCCCGGTCACGGCGTCCACCAGATTGGGGGCCTCCTCCTCGTCCGCCTTGAGAAGCGCCAGCGGCGCCACCTTGCCGATCAGGCTTTGGATGAACTCCTCGTCCTGCACCCTGGTGCCAAGGCCTGGGGTTTCGTTGAAATCCTCGTCCCCGATCTCAAGGGTCAGGATGCTGCCGTCCTCAGCAAAGCTCACGGTCACCGCCACAGGCCCGGAAAAGCCCTGCTTGATCACGGTGATCTTCTCCGCCTCAGGGGCGGGGGTCTCCGCCACGATGGCGGCCTGCTGGGCCTGAAGGGCGGACAGCTCTGTTTCCAGCGCCGCCCGGCCGGCCGCCGCCTCGTCCGCCAGCTGCCGGGCGTCCGCCGCCTGTTTCTCGGCCGCTTCCAAGAGCGCCTGAGTTGCCTGCACCTTGTCCTGGGCGGCCTTCAGCTCCGCCTGGGCCTGCGCCAGGGCCTGCTGTTCGCTGGCCAGCAGCGCCTTTGCTTCCTTTGCCTCCTCCTGGGCCTGGATCAGGGCCTGCTGCTCATTTTCCAGCAGCGCCTTTGTATCCTTTGCCTCCGCCTGGGCGGCAGCCAGCGCCTCCTGAGCCTGGGCCAGCGCCGCCTGATCGCTTGTCAGCTGCGCCTGGGTTTCCTGCTCCTTATCCTGGGCGGCCTTCAGCTCCGCCTTGGTCTGGGTCAATTGCTCATCCAGCCTGTCCCGGGCCTGGGTGACCTCCTCCAGGGATTTGAGGGCGCCAGCCATCTCCGGCTCCGCCTGGAGCAAATCCTGGGTCAGGGTGTCCCGGGCTGCGGTCATCTCGTCCAGGGAGGCTTTCAGCGTCACGGCTTCTTCCTGCGCCGCCACAAGGTTCGCCTCCGCCTGGGCCAGGGCGCCCTTGGCGGCCTCCAGCTCCTGGTCTAAGGCTGCCTTGCTCTGGGTGAGGCTTTCCAAGGCGCTTTGAGATGTTGCCAGATCGGTGGTGGCCTGATCCACCATGCCCAACAGCTCCTCCGCCTTTTTATCGGCCTCTGTTTTGGCGCTTGCCAGCTCCGCCTTGGCGCTGTCCAGCTGGGCCGTAAGGGTTTGGGCCTGGGTTTCCGCCTGGGCTTTCACCTGGTCCAGCTCGCTTTGCAGCGCCGCGGCCTCTTCGCCCAGCTTTTCCAGCTCCTGAGCCTTTTCCGCCACCTCTGCCTGGGCCTGGCTCAGGGCCTGCTGGGCTTCTGATACCTGGGCCTCAAGGGCCTGGGCCCTTTCCTCCGCCTCCGTCTGGGCCTGGCTCAGGGCCTCCTGGGCCTCTGATACCTGGGCCTCAAGGGCCTGGGCCTTTTCCTCCGCCTCTGCCTGCACCTGGGTCAGGGCGGCCTCCTGGGCGCTGAGGTCCGCGTTTGCCTGGTTTTTCTGGTTGACCAAAACGCCGATGGCCACCGCGGCAACCAGCACCACCACGGCCAGTATCAGGGTCAGTCTCTTCATGTTAGCCTCCTTCTCACTTTTGCTTCACCATACTAAGAACGGCTTTGGGCGTTTGCTATCAGCGCCATAAGCCGTGTCTCGTCAAAGCCGATGATGACCTGGTTCCCCTCCCTGATAATGGGGGCCTTCAGCAGGGAGGGCGTCTGAATCAGATAGTCCAGGATATGCTCCCGGTCGTTGGTGTAGGCGATGGGGTGGGATTTGACCGCCTCCCGCTCCATGTCAATGGCGTCCCGCACGCTGCCCGCGGCGCGGAGGATCAGCTCCGCCTCCCGCCTGCCCAGCCGGTGTTTTTTCAGGTCCACCGTCTGGTAGGGCAGCCGGCGCTCCTTCAAAAAGCGCTCCGCCTTCTGGGTGGCAAAGTCCCTTTTGTGCCAATAGATCTGGATGTTCATGCCTCCAGGGCGTCCTCCGCCCGGTCAAAGGGCAGGGCAAGCTGGTTCTGCCCGTCCGCCCACAGGCGTTCCAGATGATAATATTCCCGCTCCTCAGGCCTGAAGATGTGGACGATCACATGGGCGTAGTCCATCACCACCCAGCGCATATCCCCCCGCCCTTCGATGCGGCGGGGCAGGGTTCCTTTATTCGCCAGGCCCTTTTCCACATGCTCCGCCAGGGCCTGCACCTGAAGCGCGGAGCGGCCGGTGGCAATCACCAGATAATCCGCCAGCACCGTCAGATGCCCCACCTTCAGCGTCACGATGTCTGAGGCTTTTTTGTCATACAGGATGTTTGAAATCAGAAGCGCCAGGTCTTTTTCTGTCATGCCATGTCCTCCTTGTGTTCTTTGGGGCGCGCAAGCCTGATCTTCAATTCCTCAATCGCCTGCGCGGACAGGGGGCTGTAGGCGCCCCCTCTTTTTTTGATCGCGTCCCGGGTGCTGCTTAAGGCCACAAAGGCGGCCTTTTCCAGGTCTTCCTCCGCCAAAGCCCGGGTCTCCTTCAGGCCGGGATAATCCCTGCGATTGGGCTCAATGGCGTCTGCTACAAATATAACCATTTCAAGCGGGCTCATATCAGCCCGTCCCGTGGTGTGGCAGCGGATGGCGTTTAAGATGTCCTCGTCATGGACGTGATAGCGCAGCCGGGACACCAGGGCCCCCACGGGGCCGTGGAGCAGGGCGTTGCTGGCCATGGTCTCAGGCGGCAGCATCAGCCGCCCCTTCTTTGCGATGGTTTGCAGGCGGGACAGCTCCATGCACTTGGCGCAGTCATGCAGAATGCCCGCCACCCCCGCCTTTTGGATGGGGGCGCCGTGGCGCAGCGCCAGCCGCGCCCCCTCCGCCCGCACCCCCAGGGAGTGGGCAAAGCGGGAGGCGCTTAGGGCCTGGCGCAGCTGGCGGGCATAGTCCGGCAAATAGAGGCCGCGGGCGGCGATATAGGCCACCAGCTCCCGCTCCATCAGGCCGGGCGCGTCAGACAAAAGGCGCAGCTTCGCCCGCACCCGGGCGGAGGAGATATCGGGCCCCTCATAGGCTAACAAGGTCACCCGGGCGCCTTGGCGCCTGAGGCCCTCGCTTAGCCCCTGGGCGTTATAGCCCGGCCGGGGGCAGACCGCAAAGGCGCACGCTTTAAACAGGGCCTGGGTCTCCCGCCAGGCCGGAATCCCCGGCAGCCTGTCCGCGCCCAGGATGTAGACGATCTCCTGCCCCGGATGCGCCCTGGCCACCGCCCGCACCAGGCCGATAGCCCCCTCCCGCCCGTCCGGCATCGCAAAGGGGCTGGGCTCAATGCCCCTCTCTCCCCGGCAGGCAAGCCTTAACATGGCCAGCCGGTTTTCAGACGGGGTCAGCGCTTTTTGAACGGGGGCCAGCAGCACCCGCTCCAGCTTCATCGTTTCCAGACAGGCGCGCGCCATGGCGAGATGCCCGATATGCACCGGGTCGAAAGTCCCGCTGAGGATGCCGATCCGCCCCATGTAGCGCTCCTTTATCTTTCTTGTTTTATTATACACCAAGAAAGCCCGCCGCGCAAAAGAAACCCGTTTAGTCTTTGTAAAAAATGGGCGAAGGGATTCTCTCCTTCACACAAAAAACCGCCCGGAAGGCCCCGGGCGGTTTTGAGAAAAGCGGGCTTATACCGGGCGGATCAGAATCAGGGGGGTCAGCTCATCCCCCTGGCCGGAGGGGTTGTCACTGAGGGCCTCCTGGATTTCCTCATCCGTCAGCGGGAAGGCGGAGCATTTGCCCAGCTGGTCCCGCTGGATGTCATTGGCGTCCATCAGCACCACGGGGATGCCGGTCTTTTCACACAAGGCGTCACAGAGCTCCACCGGGTTTTCGGGGTTTAGCAGCGCCAGATCCCGGTAGATGGGGAAGCTGGAGCGGGTGTAAAAGCCGTCGATGCCCCCCACCCCCTGGCCGCAGACCCTGTAAAACACGCCCTTGATGCCAAAGGGCTTGGTGATGGCGGAGAGAAAGGCCGCCAGCAGCATCCGGGGCAGGCCCACCTGGTCGATGACCAGCTGGAGCTTGTAGGGCTCATGCATCCCCACCCCGGTGTGGTTGATGCCCGCAAAGCGCCACAGGGCATTGGCCCAGAAGCCCGGCTTCACCTCTTCCCGGCTGCGCACGGAGCCCACGCACATGGCCATCACCTTGGCGCCAAAGCTCAGCACATCCCCCGGCTGAAACAGGGGCCTGACATAGCGCTCCACCAAGGCCGCCTGGTCCTCCCCCACCTGAACAAAATGGGTCTGGATGGCATAGCGGTCATAGGCCCTGCCGCTTTGGGCCTCTATCCTGCCCCGGTCATAGTATATGATGCCGTCCTTCTCCCGCCGCTGCTCTTCCAGATTTCTGGAGGGAATGATCCCCATGCCCGCCACCTCCCTTACATTCGCTGGTATTGTAAATCCAAGGGGGGCGGCTGTCAAACCGCCCCCCGGGAAATACGCATTTTGTCCTTAAGGCAAAACCTTCGCCTGTTGCCGCCTTATCTTACAGCAGCCAGGGATCATCCTCCGGGTTGATGTAGGCGTTGGGCTTGTTGGTGTCGATCTCCCGGCCGGAATCCATCGGCTGGGTGGGCTGGTTCAGCTCTGGATGCGCGTTGTTGGCCTTGTGGTTGTTCTCCAGGGAATCCCGCTTGGGTAGGTTCAGGTCTACGGTGGCCAAGTCAATGCCCAGTGCTTCCGCCACGCCCTTGCCGTAATCCGGGTCCGCCTGGTAGCAGTTGTAAATGTGACGGTGCTTGATCTGAAGGGTGGAGTCCCCCATGTTGCGGGCGGTGTTCTCAAAGAGCACCTGCTTTTGCTCCGGTGTCATCGCCCGGAAGAGCAGGCCCGGCTGGGTGTAATAGTCATGGTCGTCCGCGCGGAAGTCATAGCGGTAGAGGTCTCCGCCCCCCTCCACGGGGTTTTCATGCTGGCGGTACTGGGTCCAGTTGCCGTAGGAGTTGGGCTCAACGTGCACTTCACTGCCCAGGTTGCCGTCCACGCGCATCTGGCCGTCCCGGTGATAGGGATGGGGATTCGCGACGCCCCTGGGGCTGTTCACGGGGATCTGGAAATGGTTGACGCCCAGGCGGTAGCGCTGCGCGTCGCCGTAGGAAAACAGGCGGCCCTGCAGCATCCGGTCGGGAGAGAAGCTGATGCCCGGCACCACGTTGGCGGGGTTAAAGGCGGCCTGCTCCACATCCGCGAAGTAGTTGGCGGGGTTGCGGTTTAATTCAAACTCGCCCACGGGAATAAGGGGATAGTCCGCCTTCAGCCACATCTTGGTCAGGTCAAAGGGGTTGTTGGCCATGGCGTCCGCCTGCTCCTCGGTCATCACCTGGATGTACATCTTCCACTTGGGGAACTTGCCCTTTTCAATGGCCTCGTACAGGTCGCGCTGGTGGCTTTCCCGGTCCATGCCCACCACCTGGCCCGCCTCCTGGTCCGTCAGGTTTAGGATGCCCTGCTGGCTGCGGAAATGGAACTTCACCCACACCCGCTTGTTGTCAGCGCTGATCAGGCTGTAGGCATGGCTGGAGAAGCCGTGCATGTGCCGATAGCTGGAGGGAATGCCCCGGTCGCCCATGATGATGGTCACCTGCAAAAGCGCCTCCGGCAGAGAGCTCCAGAAGTCCCAGTTGGTGTTGGGGCTGCGCATGTTGGTGCGGGGGTCCCGCTTGACGGCGTGATTCAGGTCCGGGAACTTGAGGGGATCGCGGAAGAAGAACACCGGGGTGTTGTTGCCCGCCATGTCCCAGTTGCCCTCTTCTGTATAGAACTTCAGCGCGAAGCCGCGGATGTCCCGCTCGGCGTCCGCGGCGCCCCGCTCGCCGGCCACGGTGGAGAAGCGGGCGAACATCTCGGTTTTCTTGCCGATCTCAGAGAAGATCTTGGCCTTGGTGTACCGGGTGATGTCGTGGGTGACGGTAAAGGTGCCAAAGGCGCCGGAGCCCTTGGCGTGCATGCGCCGCTCCGGAATGACCTCCCGGTCAAAATGGGCCATCTTCTCCAGGTACCACACGTCCTGCATCAGAAGGGGGCCCCGGACGCCTGCGGTCATCACATCCTGGTTGTTGGCGACTGGCGCGCCCTGGGCGGTTTTAAGCTCAGGGTGCTGGCCGATGTTGTCGTTGCGGCTGGGCAGTCCCTCACCCAAGCCATTCTTGTCCATGGGGTTTTTCATTCTGTTTCCTCCTCTTTTTGATCGTTTTTGTCAGCATCAATCGCTCTATCATCGGCCCGCTTGTCATTGTTTTGACAGGCGGGGCAAATGCCTTTGAAGTACACGTCCCTTTTGGTCACCAAAAAGCCGTCAAGAGCCGCCCCAAGGCTTGCCACCGGCAGGGTAAAATTATAAATCTCACCACAGCTTTGGCAGAGAAAGTGTCCGTGGGGCTCTGTGACGATATCAAAGTGCAGGGTGTGCCCGTCAATGTCCAGGCTGGAGATCATGCCCTTGCGCTCAAAGAGGTTCAGGGTGTTATACACGGTGGCCTTGGAGATCACCTGATCCATGTCCGTCACCCTGGCATAGACGGCCTCGGCGTCCGGGTGCCCAGGCGTGTTCAGCAGGCATTTAAGCACCATCAGCCGCTGCTGGGTGATGGAAATGCCGTGATCCTTCAGCATCCGGATCATCTGGCCCTGACTTAGTTCCCTGTCGCGCAAGTTTTGCTCCCTTCAAACTTTAAAACGATTATAATATTAGAATAATACCCAACTTTGTATCTGTCAATAGCATGATCGCAATTTTTTCTGAATTCCAGGCAAAATTGAAAATCTGATGACAAGCGATATATAATACAAATATGCACAAGCTGTGTGTCCTGCGGACTTCAAAGGGAATAAAGCCGCTTGGTCAGGTTATGTTTTCAGGCGCCGGAGGTGTTTTGATTTGACGCATCCCGGCGCTCAGGATAGGATAAGCCTAATAATGTCAGGAGGTTGGCCATGAAAGTACTTTTGATCAACGGCAGCACCCGCCAGCAGGGCTGCACCCGCACCCTTTTGGACCTGGTGGACGGCATTTTAACCGACCAGGGCCTTGAGACGGAGATCTTCTGGGTGGGCAACAAGCCTATCAGGGACTGCACGGGCTGCCAGACCTGCCGGAAGACCCGCAACAACACCTGCGTGTTTGATGATGACTACATCAACGAGTTGATCAGAAAATGTGAGGCGGCGGACGGTTTTGTCTTCGGGACGCCGGTGTATTACTCCGCTCCCTCAGGCGCGCTTTTAAGCGTGCTGGACCGGGTGTATTACGCCGGGGGCAATGTGCTGCGCGGCAAGCCCGGCTGCAGCCTGGCTGTGGCCCGTCGGGGCGGCACCTCCCTGGCGTTGCAGGTGCTCAACCAGTATTTCCTCTATAACGAGATGCCCCTGATCTCCGGCTCCTACTGGGCCATGGTGCACGGCGTTAAGCCCGAGCAGGTCCTTGAGGACATCGAGGGCATCCAGGTGATCAGCAACATGGCCCGCAACCTGGCCTATACCCTGAAAACCCTGAAAACAGCTGTGGAGGCCGGCCTTGAAAAGCCCCAAAACGAGTACGGCGCCCGCACTAACTTTATCCGCTGAAACAGATCACTCCCCATAAAAGCGCCGTCCGGCGCTTTTTTTGAGCCAGAAACAGTTTGACCTTTTAATTGGGACAAATTTATCCCTCCAAAACATTATTGACCCGACAGAGCGATTTATGCTATGCTGCTCCTGTCGGCTCATCTCCAAAAACAATAAAAAACGCGGAGGGTTTTTATGAGAAAAATTCTGATTATCCTGGTCTCCCTGGCACTCATGATGGCTGCTGGATCAGCCATGGCTTATACCGAGGGCAGCTACACCGCACAGGCCCAGGGGCACAACGCCCCCATCGAGGTAAAGGTTACCTTCTCCCAGGATGCGATTGTGGACATCCAGATTATCAGCCACGAGGAAACCTCCGGTATCGCGGATACGCCGCTCACACGGATTCCCGAAGAGATCATCGCAAGCCAATCCCTGGAGGTGGAAACGGTTACCGGCGCCACCTTTACATCCAAAGCCCTGCTGGAAGCGGTGAAGGATGCGGTGGCTCAGGCTGGTGGATTGGCGGAAAAAACGACGGATAAAGCCCCCGTCAAAGCCGCGGAAGATGAGGAGATCACCGTGGACGTTGCCGTAATCGGCAGCGGTGCCGCTGGCCTTGCCGCAGCAGCAGAGGCTGCGGATGCGGGCGCAAAAGTGCTGGTGCTGGAAAAACTGCCTTTCCTTGGTGGAAACACCCTCATCTGCGGCGGCTTGGTGAAAGCGGCCGGCACTGCCTTCCAGGCGGAAGCGGGCATTGAGGATACCCCCGGCGCGCTGGCCGATTACTGGTATGAGCGGGCGGAAGGCAACGCGGACAAGGCGATGCTTGACCTGGTCGCCGAAAAGTCCGCCGGCACCATTGAGTGGCTCCAGGAGCAGGGCGTGACCCTGGGCGGCCTTGCCACTTCCGGCACCAGCCTTGTACCCCGGATGCTGGGGACCGGCGTTGGCGGCAGCGGTTTCATCGTCCCGGTGGAAGCGGCTGTAAGAGCCCGGGGAGTGGAGATCAGGACGGAAACCCCCGCCATCGACCTTTTGACCGATGAATCCGGCGCTGTGGTCGGCGTAGTCGCCCAGGCGGCGGACGGACACCTGGTGACCGTGCACGCAAAAAGCGTGGTGGTCGCTTCCGGCGGTTTTGATCGCAGCGAGGAGATGAAGCGCAAGTACGCTCCCAGCATCTCGGATGAAATCAGCTATTCCAGCATCGGCAACACCGGCGACGGCATCCGCATGGCTATGGATGTTGGCGCTGCCACCGTCTTTAAGGACGGTGTCATCGGCTTGCGCGGCATTCGCCCCACCTCCTTCGGGGATGCGGAAAACAGCTGGGTGTGGAGCCCCACCCTTTTGGTCAACGCCAAGGGCGAGCGCCTGCTCAACGAGGTGATTGACTACCCCATCTACCACAGCAAAATGCTGGAAAGCGGCAGCAAATATTTCTATCTCATCTTTGATTCCACCCAGGCCACATCCGACAGCCTGGCTGTCCTGATCAATGAAGGCTATGCCTTCACATCCGATACCCTGGAAGGGCTGGCAAAAGCAACTTTCATGGATGAAGAGGTTTTCCTCGCGACCGTAGCGCGCTATAACGAACTGAAGGGTCAGGAAGACGCTGATTTCGGTAAGCCCGCCGCACTCATGACAGGCGTTGGCGAAGGCCCCTACTTCGCCGTGCGCCTGGTGCCCACCACCATTGGCTCTATGGGTGGCATCAAGGTTGACCTTGAAGCCCGCGCGCTCAACACCGATGGGCAGCCGATCCCCGGCCTGTTCGCCGCTGGCGCCTGCGCCAATGGTGACCTCTTCTATAAGGAATATCCCGCCTCTGGCTCAGCCATCATGATGGCCTTTACTTTGGGCAGAATCGCCGGCGGCAACGCGGCAGCTGAATAAGCGCCGACCGCCCGGGGGAAGGGCCGCTGTGCCCTTCTCCCATCTCCCCCAAAAAAGCGCTTCACGGCGCTTTTTTTTATTGGCTAAAACTGTTTGCGCCCCATCGGCTGTTCGCATGCTGTTTCATCATTATCAGAATGTTATTAATAAGCTCCGGCGGGTATACTACCGGTACCAAGACTCTAAGGAGGTTAGCACCATGGCATTTACCCTACCCCCTCTTCCCTACGCATACAACGCGTTGGAACCATATATTGATGAAGAGACCATGCGCATCCATCACACCAAGCACCACCAGGCCTATATCGACAACCTGAACAAGGCCCTGGAGGGCAGCGCCTTTGCGGGCAAGTCCATCGAGGAGATCATCAAATCCCTGGACAGCCTGCCGGAGAACATCCGCACCGCGGTGCGCAACAACGGCGGCGGCCACTTCAACCACAGCATCTTCTGGGCCATCATGGGCCCGAGCGGCAAGGGCCAGCCGGAGGGCGACCTGGCCCAAAAGATCGATCAGGACTTCGGCAGCTTTGACGCCTTCAAGGAGGCCTTTGAAACCGCGGGTAAAACCCAGTTTGGCTCCGGCTGGGCCTGGCTGGTCCTAAAAGACGGCAAGCTGAGCGTGGAAAAAACCGCCAACCAGGACAATCCCCTCACCAAGGGCCAGATTCCCCTGATGGGCGCGGACGTCTGGGAGCATGCCTACTACCTGAAATACCAGAATCG
Organism: Clostridia bacterium; assembly: GCA_036825095.1. Taxonomy (GTDB): domain Bacteria; phylum Bacillota; class Clostridia; order Christensenellales; family Aristaeellaceae; genus UBA6115. Next base: position 25,073 of record DAISYX010000008.1, read on the forward strand.
CCGCCCGGAATACCTGAAAAACTGGTGGCACACCGTCAACTGGGACGAGGTGGCCAGGCGCTTTGCTGCCAGCAAGTAAACCCC
>DAISYX010000009.1:0-8824 GCA_036825095.1 Clostridia bacterium
CAGCTCGATGCCGGGCACCAGGAGCACGGCCAGGTCCCGGTTTTCATCGCTGGACACCAGGGTGGCGTCAAGCTCGGTTTCGCCAAAGGTCACGGTGAGCTTGTCCGCGCCGTCCACCACATGTTGGTTGGTAAGGATGTGGCCATAGGGGGTTACCACCACGCCGGAGCCGGTGCCCCTGAGCCGGGGAGTGTCGTCCATGGGCTGGCGGTAGCGGAAGCCATAGCTGAAATCAAAGTTCAAGGAGCCGCCGGAGCGGGTCTGGTAGTTGTTGACGCCCACCACGCTTTCCTTGGCGCTGTTTGCCACGTTAAGCAGCGGGCTGTCAATCAGGCTTTGGTCCGTGGTGGTGTCGATGATGCCGGATATCTCATCCTGGCTGATGGTGCCGGTGGCTGCCAGGGACAGGCCTGCGCCCAACGCCAGCATCACCACAAGGGTTAGGGCGATAAGGGGTAGCGTGCGTTTGTTTCTGAACATAATATCTCAATACCTTTCTGCCTTGTGGCAAGTGTCTGCAGGATCATCCTGCAGACATAATATACCCCTTGAATATTGTGGATTTAATGAATGGGCGGTTAAGGATTTGTAAACACCGCAAAGTCTTTTGACTATGAAGAAATTGGCGTTAAAACAGAAACGCTTCCGTTGACAGGGGCCTTTTGCGATGGTAATATTTATACAAAACTTACAGGAGGATAACACATGAGGAAACTACTTGCTTTAACCATGGCCATTTTTATGCTGGTCTCGGGCGTCATCGGGAATGTCGTGTCAGCCGCAGGGGTGGCTGATGGCACCTACTCGGCCACCGTCCAGGGGCATAACGGGCCGATGACAGTGGAAGTAACAGTCGGGGCAGAGCAGATCACAGGCATCAGTGTGGTTGATCACGTTGAGACTGTGGGCATCGGCACCCCTGCCTTTGATCTGATTATTGATGCGATTCTTGAGCATCAGACCATAGCGGTTGATTCAGTTACCGGCGCTACGGTCACCTCGGACGCTCTGAAGGCCGCGGTGAGCGACGCGCTGGTTCAGGCCGGCGCTGACATGGAAAAGATGACAGCAGCGGTGGAAGAAGCCGGAGAACTGGAAGAAGTGACCCTGGAAACGGACATCGTGGTGGTGGGCGCAGGCGCTGCGGGCCTGATCGCGGGCGTGTCCGCCCTGCAGAACGGCAGCTCCGTCATCCTGCTTGAAAAAACCGGCGTGATCGGCGGCGCCAGCGCCATGGCGGGCTCCGGCACCATCGCCACCGGTTCCACCTGGCAGAAGGAAGACGGCTATGAGGATTCCCCTGAGAAGCTGGTGGAAGATCTGATGAGAAACGGCCACAACCAAAACCATCTGCCCACCGTTGAGCTGTTTGCCAACACCATCGGCGGCGCTTTTGACTGGCTGGTGGCTGAGGACGGCGCAGGAATCCCCTATCAGCGCAGCGGCAACCCCACCCGCAACTATTCCGGCGTGGGCCGTGGCGCGGGCGTCTGCCAGAACCTGGCTGACAAGTATGCGCAGGAAGGCGGCGTGCTGATGGTGAACACCCCCGCGGTTGACCTGATCGTCTCCGACGGCGCGGTCACCGGCGTCAAGGCGGAGGGCAGCGGAAAGGCCTACACCATCAACGCCAAGGCGGTCATCCTGGCCACCGGCGGCTATGGCAACAACAAGGACCTGGTTCCCGAAGAGTATCAAAAATTCGTCTACGCAGGTCACGCGGGGGCGGACGGCGATGCCATCGCCATGGTGGAAGCGCTGAATGCAGACCTGCTGACCATGGATTTGATCAACACCCAGCCCAACTCCATGATCCTGCCCAGCGGGCTTGGCCAGTACTGCAACCCCGGCGTCTCCAGGGCCTATGCTGCCGGCGGGTTCATGGTCAACCAGGATGGCGTGCGCTTCTTTGATGAAAAAGGCAGCGCCTGGGATCTGATGCAGGCGATGAAAGAAAACACCGCCCAGTACCTGGTGATGGATCAGGCCGCCTTTGACGGCTTTAACGCGGGCATGACCGCCTCCAACATCTACACCATGGAGAGCGTTGAACAGTGGCTCCAGGACGACTATGCCGGCCAGCCGGTGATGAAGACCGGCGCCACCCTTGAGGAGCTGGCGGAGAAGCTGGGCGTGCCCGGGGACGAAGTGCTTGCCGCGGCCAAGGCCTTTAACGAGGTGGCCGCAGTGGGCGGGACCGATGCTTTCGGGCGCACCCTGGAAGTGGCCCAGAGTGAAGAAGGCCCCTACTATGCCCTTGAGATGCACATCCGCTACTACGCTTCCTTAGGCGGGCTGCACATCAACGACAGCATGCAGGTGCTCAACTCCTCCCAGGAAGCCATCCCCGGGCTTTATGCCGCGGGCGAGGTGGTGGGCGGCCATCAGGGCGACCTGTACATGGCGGCCGGCTTGTTCGGCTGGGCCGTGGCCTCCGGCTACACCGCGGGCACCGTGGTTTCCACTGCGATCGCCCAATAAGGCGCGGTTGTTCCTAAGGCTGAAGCGCGGGGAACTGCGCTTCAGCCTTTTCCATAGCTCCGCCTTGTTATGGGCTTGGAAGAATCGTACTTGACAGCGGCAGTCCCGCAATTTATACTACAATAGTTATTATTCCGGTTGCATCGCTTCAGGCGTGTGCCCGGCTAGGAATGAAGGGGTGTAACACAAATGGTACGAACTTATCAACCCAAGAAGCGCCAGCGCAGCAAGGAGCATGGCTTCCGCGCGCGCATGTCTACCAAAAGCGGCCGCCGCGTGCTGGCTGCCCGCCGCCGCAGAGGACGCAAGGTCCTGTCTGCCTGAGCGGCATTTTCCGTATGCCCCGATAACCCGCCCATGTGATGGCATACCTGTTGCAGGGGGCGGGTTTTACATGCGGAAAGGCGGGTAGGGATGCAAAGGGCCCACAGAATCACCAAAAACGGGCATTTTCGCTTTGTCTACCGCAAGGGGAAACGCGCCTCCGGCGCCTTGATGACGGCCTATTACGCCAGGGGCGGCCGGCTGATGGCCGGCTTCTCGGTGAACAAGAAGGTGGGAAACGCGGTCACCCGCAACCGGGTGAAACGCCGTCTTAGGGAGAGCTTCCGGCTGATGATGCCGCAGCTTAAGCGGGGCAACTATGTTTTTGCCGCCAGGGAGCAGGCTGCCGGGGCGGACTATGGGGAGATCAACCGGGAGATGATCAGGCTTCTGACCCGGCTTGACGCCATGAAGGACAGGCCGTGAAACGCCTTTTGCTGGCCCTGATCCGCTTTTATCGGCGGGCCTTAAGCCCTCATCTGCCGGACGCCTGCCGGTACTATCCCACCTGTTCCCAGTATGCCATGACTGCCATTGAACGCTTCGGCGCCTTGCGCGGCGGATGGCTTGGACTTAAACGCATCCTTCGGTGCCATCCGTTTCGCAGGGGAGGCTATGACCCTGTGCCGGAATTGCCCGATGCAGTAATAAGGAGGGACTAAGCTCAGTGGCATCAATCACCAACGCGCTTCTGGCCGTCATCGAATGGATTTATACCATCGTCCATAACCATGGCTGGTCCATCGTCATCTTCACCATTCTGGTCCGTCTGGTTCTGGTTCCCCTGGATGTGCAAAGCCGCAAGGGCATGCGCAAAATGGCCAAGATTCAGCCCCAGCTCAACGCGCTGCAGAAGAAGTACGCCAATGACCGGGCGAAGCTTCAGCAAAAGCAGTCCGAGCTGATGCGCAAGGAGCGCTACAGCCCCCTTTCCGGCTGCCTGCCCATGCTGATCCAGATGCCCATTTTGTTTGCGATGTTCGGCGCCATGCGCAACGTGGCAAACGACAGGGTGGTGGAGCAGGTGTTCACCTTCCTTCAGGGGGAGACGCCGGTCTATGAATCCTGGCTGTGGGTGAAGAACATCTTCATGCCGGACAGCCTGTTTGCCTCCATAGCGCCCGACCCTAACACCATCCAGGTGATTGGCAACGACGTCTGGCAGAAGGCCTATGCCGCCTTAAGCCAGGGCCAGATCGCCCTGATCATTGAGAATATCCAGGCCCAGGTGCCCACCTTTGCGGGCATGCTTGATTTTTCAACCGCGGACAGCCTGAAGGCGGTGCTGCCGGACATCCTCACGGCCATGCGGGCGATGCCGGTCTATGTGGCGCAGATTCAGCCGCTGCCGGGCTGGGCGAACATCAACTTTTTCCTGTTCTCCATCACCGTCTATCAGAACTTCAACGGGCTGTTGATTCTGCCGGTGGCGGCGGGGCTTTCCCAGCTGCTGATGACCAAGATCAACCCCCAGATGTCCGGCCAGACCCAGGCGCCTGCCACTACCGGCGCTTCCGGCGCCCAGACGCCGGGTATGGGCAACTTCATGAAGTACTTTTTCCCGCTGTTTTCCGTTTATATCTGCCTTACCAGCAACGCCGGCTTTGCGCTCTACTGGGTGACCAGCAACCTGGTCGCCACCGGGATGACTTTCCTTATCAACCGGTATTTTGACAGGAAGGAGCTGCAGGCCTCGGGCGAGATCCATCAGGAAGGGATTGTCAAATGAAATCATACGAAGCAACTGGCCGTACGGTCGAGGAAGCGATATCCGCCGGCTTAACGACCAATGGCCTGTCCATTGGCGACGTGAGCGTTGAGATTCTGGAAGAGGGCTCCAAGGGGCTGTTTGGCCTTTTTGGCAGCCGGGAGGCCAAGGTGCGCCTGACCCTGAAGGGGGAGGAAAACCCCTTGAGCGGCACCCATGACCTCTTCCGGGATTCCCTGGCGGAGAAAGGCGCTTCCCGGCCCAGGAAACAGGCCCCGCCGCCTGCCGCCGCGCAAAAGCCAGAAGTCATCCGGGAGGAGCCCCGGGCAAGCCAAGAGCAACCCGCCCGCCAGCGCAAGCCCAGAAAGCCCGTGCACGAGGCAGAGGCCCCGGCTGAGCCAGCCGCGGAAAAGCCCGTCCGGGCAAAGCGCCCGCCCCGCCCTGTGACCCCGATGGAGCCTGTGGAGCCCGCCCCTCAAGCGGAGTCGGGCACGCCCCAGGGCATTGCCCAGCAATTTCTCCAGGATGTGACCGGGCTGATGGGCGTTCCCGTGGCGGTGCACGTATCCCGGGATGAGGAGGGCAACGTGCTGGCCAACATGCAGGGGGACGTTCAGGGCATCCTCATCGGACGCCGGGGGGAAACGCTGGACGCGCTTCAGTATCTCACCAGCCTGAAGGTGAACCACAACCGGGAGGAGTATGTCCGGGTGAACCTGGACTCCGAGGGCTACCGCCAGCGTCGGGAGGACGCCCTGGTGCGCCTGGCCAACCGCATGGCCAACCGCGCCAAAAGGACGGGCCGCCGTGTGCGCATGGAGCCCATGAACCCTTATGAGCGCAGGATTCTGCACAGCGCCCTCCAGTCTTCCCCCGGGATTGCTACCCATTCTGAAGGGGAAGACCCCAACCGCCGGGTGATCATCACCCCGGTGAACGGGGCGGCCGCCGCGCCCGGTGAAGAGGAGGAGGGAGAAGCCTGAAGAAAGGTTTGACAAGGCTTGGCCCCCTTTGTATAATATCTTGCGTTCGCTATGGGGGTGTGCGCCATGATGCTTGATGTCTCCCCGGCGCTGCGCACACCGGGGCAGCCCTTCCCCTTCCGGCATGAGGAAGTCCTGCCGCCCCAGGAGCTGATGGGCGAAGAAGTCCGCTTTGATGAGCCGGTGGTGCTGGAAGGCAGCTACACCATGGCGGAAGAGGCCTTGCTGATACGGGGCACCCTTCACGCCACAGCTTATGCCAACTGTGCCAGGTGCCTGGAGCCCGTCGCCCACCCTTTGCGGGTAAAGATCGAGGAGAGCTTCCTGCACACCCAGAACGCCCTGCCGGAGGACGGCTCACAAGCTTGGGAAGAGCAGTTTTCTTTTACAGGCTCCAAGGTGGAGCTGAACCCCCTGGCGCTGACCCTGTCGATGCTGGCCCTGCCCATTCGCTTCCTGTGCAAAGAAGGATGCAAGGGCTTGCCTGAGGGGACGCCGGAGGATAACGAACAAGACAGCCAGAAGGATCTGCCCCAAGCGCATCCTTTTTCGGCCCTGCAGCAGTTGCTGACAAAGGATCAGGAGGTGTAAACATGGCCCTGCCAAAAGGAAAAGTGTCAAAAGCGCGGGGGCGCAAACGCCGGACACACTATAAGCTGTCCGCGCCTACGCTGGTATCCTGCCCCCAGTGCCACGAGATGAAGCTGGCCCACCGGGTGTGCAAAAACTGCGGCACCTATAACGGCCGCCAGGTCATCGTCATCCAGGACGAGAAAAAGGCCTAAGACAGGCCAACCGGAACCCCCGTTGAGGGAGAGGAGTACGCGGCAGAGGCTCTTTCAGAGAGGCGCGGCATGGCTGAAAACGCGCTGGGCTGACCCCGCGGAAGGTCGCTTCCGAGGGAAGGCGGATATCCGCCGGGGCGCGCCCCCTACAGCGCAAGAGGCGGCAGTTTTGCCGCGAAGCAAGGTGGTACCACGGGTCGCCCGTCCTTCAGGACGCGGCGCCCTTTTGTTTTTTAAGGAGGAGAGCATGTCAGAGCAGGCATTCGAAATGGCGAAAACCTATAACCCCCAGGAGATGGAGCAGCAGACCTACGCGGCCTGGGAGGCCTCGGGGGCCTTTGTCGCCAAGGTGGACCCTGAAAAAAAGCCCTATTGCATCGTGATGCCCCCGCCCAACATCACAGGACAGCTCCACATGGGCCACGCCTGGGATACCACCATGCAGGACATCCTCATCCGCTATCACCGGATGCTGGGGGATGCCACCCTGTGGCTGCCGGGCACGGACCACGCCTCCATCGCCACCGAGGCCCGGATTGTGGATCAGATGGAAAAAGAAGGCATCAGCAAAAAAGACCTGGGGCGGGAGGGCTTTTTGGAGCGGGCCTGGCAGTGGAAGGAGAAATACGGCGGGCGCATCACCCAGCAGCTGCGGCGCATGGGCGCCAGCTGCGACTGGAGCCGGGAGCGCTTCACCCTGGACGAGGGCTGCTCCCGGGCTGTGCGGGAGGTGTTTGTCCGGCTGTATGAAAAGGGCCTGATCTATCAGGGCGAGCGCATCATCAACTGGTGCCCGGTGTGCCGGACAGCCCTTTCGGATATTGAGGTGGAGTACGAGGAGAAGCAGGCCCATCTCTATCACATCCGCTACCCTGATGAACAGGGCGGCGAAGGCCTGGTGGTGGCCACCACCAGGCCTGAGACCATGCTGGGGGACACCGGCGTGGCCGTAAACCCCGAGGACGCCCGCTATGCCCACCTGATTGGAAAACGGCTGCGCCTGCCGCTGACAGGCCGGCTGATTCCCGTGGTGGCGGACAGCTATGTGGACATGGCGTTTGGCACAGGGGCCGTTAAGATGACCCCCGCCCATGACCCCAACGACTTTGAGGTGGCCCAGCGGCACGGCCTTGAAATCCTCCGGGTGATGAACGATGACGGCAGCATGAATAAGGCTGCGGGAGCGGACTATGCGGGGCTTGGCGGCAGCCAGGCCCGGGCTAAGGTGCTGGAGGATCTGGAAGCCCAGGGGCTTTTGGTGAAGGTGCAGGGTTATGTCCACAACGTGGGCGCCTGTTCCCGCTGTGACACGGTGGTGGAGCCCCTGATCTCCAAACAGTGGTTTGTGAGGATGCAGCCTCTGGCCGAACCCGCCATCCAGGCGGTGCGGGAAGGGGAGACCCGCTTTATCCCGGAGCGCTTTGCCAAGACCTATTTTAACTGGATGGAGAACATCAGGGACTGGTGCATCAGCCGGCAGCTGTGGTGGGGGCACCGCATTCCGGTGTGGTACTGCCAGAGCTGCGGGAAGGCGATTGTGTCAAGCCAGACGCCTGACACCTGCCCCGACTGTGGTTCCAGCCGGCTTCATCAGGATGAGGACGTGCTGGACACCTGGTTCTCCTCCGCGCTGTGGCCCTTTTCTACCCTGGGCTGGCCGGAGAACACGCCGGATCTGGCCTATTTCTACCCCACCAGCGCCCTGGTGACGGGCTATGACATCATTTTTTTCTGGGTGGCCCGGATGATCTTCTCCGGCATTGAGTTTATGGGGGAAACACCCTTTGCCCAGGTGCTTATCCACGGCCTTCTCAGGGACGAGCAGGGGCGGAAGATGTCAAAATCCCTGGGCAACGGCATTGACCCGCTTGAGCTGATTGAGGACTATGGCGCTGACGCCCTGCGCTTTTCCCTGGTGTTTGGCGTAAGCCCGGGGGCTGACTCCCGCTTTAGCCGGGAGAAAACCGAGGCCGCCCGCAACTTCGCCAACAAGGTCTGGAACGCGGCCCGGTTTGTGCTGATGAACCTGGAAGGGCCGGAAGCGCTGGACCTTCAGGGCCTAAGCGGCGCTGACAAGTGGATTTTGTCCCGGACGAATAAGGCCATCCAGCAGGTGACCCAGCAGCTGGAGAGCGGCGACCTGATGCTGGCCGCCCAAAGCCTGTATGACTTTGCCTGGGATGAGTTCTGCGACTGGTATATCGAGTTGTCCAAGGGCGATCTCTTTGGCGGGGAGGGCAGGCGCCAAGCCCAGGTGAGGGGGGTGCTGAGCCACGTGCTGTCAAGCCTTCTAAGGCTTCTGCATCCCTTCATGCCCTATCTGACGGAAACGGTGTATGCCCTCCTGCCCATATCCAAGGGGGAATCCTGCATGCTGGCCCCCTGGCCCAGGCCCCGGGCGGAGCTGGATTTCCCGGAGGCGGAGGCCCAGATGAGCGGAGTGATGGAGATGATCCGTGCCATCCGTGCCCTGCGTCAGGAGCTGCGGGTGCAGCCCGGCCAGCGGGCCAACCTGTTTATCAAGGCGGCTGAGGGCTGGGCCA
>DAISYX010000009.1:8924-25012 GCA_036825095.1 Clostridia bacterium
TTTGTGGCCAAGGCGCCCCAGCAGCTGGTGCAGCAGGAGCGGGACAAGATCACCACCAACCAGGAGATGCTGGACACCATCGCCCGGCGCATCGCGGAGCTGAAGGCGTGAGCAAGGCCACGGGCTTTCACCACCTGCCTGTCCTGTATGAGGAGACGCTGGCGGCGCTTGCCATCAGCCCCGGCGGCAGCTTTGCGGACGGCACCATCGGCGGGGGCGGGCATAGTGCCGGCATCCTTGAAAGGCTGAATGACGCCGGCAGGCTGTATGGCATTGACCGGGATGAGGAGGCCCTGGCGGCAGCCCGCGGACGCCTGGGGGAGGATGCGAGGCTTCAGCTGATCAAGGGCAATTTTCACGAGGTGAAGGCGCTTTTGCCGGGCATCCGCCTTGACGGCGGGCTTTTGGATCTGGGGGTGTCCTCCTGGCAGCTGGACAGCCTTAACCGGGGCTTTTCCTACCATGCGGAGGCAGCCCTTGATATGCGCATGGACCAGAGCACGGGGCTGACGGCTGCGGAGTGGCTTAACAGCGCAGAGGAGCAGACCATCCGGGACGCCCTGTACAACTACGCTGATGAGCGCTGGGCCGCGCGGATTGCCGCCGTCATCATTCAGATGCGGCAGGAGGGGCCCTTTGAAAAAACCAGCGACCTGGTGCGTGCGGTGGACCGCGCCATCCCCAGGGCGGTGCGCCAGAAAGAGGAGGGGCACCCCGCCCGGCGCACCTTCCAGGCGGTGCGCATCGCGATAAACGATGAGATCGCCCCCCTGGCCCAGGCGCTGGAGGACTGGCTGAGCCTGATAAAGCCTGGCGGCAGGCTGTGCGTGATCAGCTTTCACTCCATTGAGGACCGGGTGGTGAAGCAGACCTTCAAACGCCTGGAGACGGGCTGTGTCTGCCCGCCCAGGATGCCCGTCTGCGTGTGCGGGAAAAAGCCCCAGCTGCGCCTGCCCAAGGGCTATCCCAAGGCGGCCACAGCCCGGGAGGCGGCGGAAAACCCCAGGGCCAGAAGCGCCAAACTGCGGGTGGCGGAGAAATCGTGATGAGCGTTTTATATGTGGTGGCGACCCCCATTGGCAACCTGGGGGACTTAAGCCCCCGGGCGCTTAAAACCCTGGGGGAAGTAAGCTTGATTCTGGCGGAGGACACCCGGGTGACCCGCAAGCTGCTAAACGCCATGGGGATCAAAACGCCCCTTGAAAGCTGCCATGAGCACAATGAGGAGGGCAAGGCCCGGCAGATCGTGGCCCGCATGCGGGCGGAGGAGCTGAGCATCGCCCTGGTGAGCGACGCGGGCACCCCGGGGGTATCGGACCCGGGGGCCAGAATCGTGCGGGCGGTGGGGGAGGCGGGCTTTCAAGTGCTGGCCATCCCCGGCCCCAGCGCCTTTGCGGCGGCCCTTTCCGTCAGCGGCTTTGAGGAGAAGGAGTTCACCTTCTATGGCTTTCTGCCCCGAAAGAAAGGGGAGCTGGAGGAGAAGCTTAAGAAGATGGGGCAGGAGGCGCAGCTGGCGCTGATCTATGAGGCGCCCCACCGGATTTTGGATCTGCTGGAGGCGATAGCGGCGCTGTACCCCATGGCCCCGCTTTCCATCAGCCGGGAGCTGAGCAAAATGTATGAGCAGACCTTAAGAGGCAGCGCCTCTGAGCTGCTGGCCCGTTTTGAAGCGGACGAGGGCATCCGGCGGGGGGAGTTCTGCCTGGTGCTGAAGCTTCCGGAGCCCGAGAAAACATCGCCCGAAGGGGAGACGGGCCTTGAGGCGCGCCTGGTGAACCTGATGGCGGAGGGGCTGAACCTGCGGCAGGCCATGGAGGCGCTGACTGATCAAAAAGAGAAGAAAAACGCGGTCTACGCCGCCTCTCTTAAATTAAAGAGCCTCCTTGAAGATTTGTAAAAACCGCAAAAAGCAAGGCCGCGCTTGACTAAGTGCCGGTCGGGGTATACTATTCTAAATCCGTGGAGCGCTTAAAGCTCTCACCCATGCCGGTATCCTCAGCGAGCCGGACAGCATCGGACCAGAACACACTAATCGTCAGGTATCCAAAGCGAACTTGAACGGAGGAAACCACATGAAACCAAACCAGAACAGACGTCTGGCCCTTACCGCGCTGCTGGTGGCTTTTGTCTTTCTATTGGGGCTGACCCCCCTGGGGCTGATCCCCTTGGGGTTTGTCAACGTCACCATCCTGTCGGTGCCCGTTATCATTGGCACCTTCACCCTGGGCTTGGGCACCGGGCTTTTGCTGGGCTTTTTCTTTGGACTGGTCAGCCTGATGAGCGTGCTGGGTCTGTCCATGACGCCGCCCAGCGTGCTGGCAGGCACCCTTTTGGGCGCAAGCCCTGTGCTGGCCATCCTGATGTGCTTTGTGCCCAGGCTTTTGGTGCCCACCTTCGCGCATCTTTCCTATCAGGCGATCTCCTCGGGCAAGCGGACGAAGAAACTGGCGCTTCCCGTGGCCGCGGCGGTGGGCTCGCTGACCAACACGGTCTTCTACCTGGGCATGATGTACTTGTTTTACCGCTTTTCCGCCCTGGACACCTCCCGCATCGTCAGCCTGATTCTGGGCACCGCTGTCATAGCGGGGCTTTCAGAGGCGACGGTGGCGGCGCTGGTCTGCCCACCGATCTTTATCGCGATACAAAAATCAACGCTTCAAAGGGGAACGGACGCATGATTCTTGTCATGGACATCGGCAACACCAACATCAAAACCGCGCTTTTCAGGGGCTCGGAGCTGATCCAGTCCTGGCGCATCGCCACCAGCCTGACCAGCACCTCGGATGAGTACGGCATCATCATGGAGGGGATGTTCCAGCATGCGGGCTTGTCCACCAAAGAGGTGGAGGGGATCATGATCTCCTCCGTGGTGCCCACGGTGAACTTCACCATCGAGCACATGTGCCAGGACTTTTTTGATCAGGAGCCGTCCTTTGTGGTGCCGGGTATCAAGACGGGCATCAACATCCTGTATGAAAACCCCCGGGAGCTGGGGAGCGACCGCATCTGCAACGCCGTTGCCGCCAGCGCGCTTTACGGCGCGCCTTGCATCTACATCGATTTTGGCTCTGCCACCAGCTTTGGCGCCATCTCCCGCAAGGGGGATTTTCTGGGCGGCTGCATCTGTACCGGCGTTCGTCTGTCCCAGGACGCGGTGGTAAGGGGCACCTCCCGCCTGCCGCATTTTGAGCTGATTATTCCTGAGAAGATCATCGCCCGCACCACCATTACCAACCTGCAGGCCGGCCTTTTGTACGGCTATGTGGGGCAAGTGAACTACATCGTTGAGCGCATGAAGGAGGAGATGGGGGAGCCCCACGCCAGGGTGGTGGCCACCGGCGGCTTTGCCCACCTGATCGTTCAGGAATCAAAGGTGATTGATCACATCGATGGCCTTCTTACCCTGAAGGGCATCCGCATGGTGTATGAGAAAAACTACGGCCCCCAGGCGGAGGCCAGGGCCGTGTAGGCAAGGGCGCCTTTTTTGATGCCCGTGGCTTTGCGCTGCGGGTGTTTTTTTGTCAGGATGAATCTTTTTTGATCGAACTGTCGTCAAACAGGCAGAAGGAGGTGGGAGCATGCGATTTTCCCAGGCGCCGGGCGAAACAGCGGAAACCCAGATGGAGGCCCTGATGGCATCCTACGGCGATTCCCTCCTCCGACTGTGTTTCTTGTATCTTCAGGATCAGGAGATGGCACGGGACGCCGTGCAGGAAACCTTTCTGAAGGCCTACAAGAAATGGGACAGCTTCAAGGGTGAGAGCAGTGTGCTCACCTGGCTTAGCAGAATTGCCATCAACACCTGCCGGGATATGCGGAAAACCGCCTGGTTCAGGCTGTTTGACAGGCGCGTTGCCCTGGAGGATCTGCCCGAACCTGGCTACATACAGGCCTTTCGGGACGACACGGTGCTGAAAACAGTGAGCAATCTGCCTGAAAAGTACCGGGTGGTGATTCTGCTCTACTACTATCAGGAGTTGACTCAGGGAGAGATCGCCCAGGCGCTGGGCTTGCCTGTGGCCACGGTCAAAACGCGGCTGAAACGGGCCAAAGACCAGCTCCGCACCCAGTTGAAAGGATGGTTTGAGGCATGAGCAACGCGTTTAAAGATCGGGCGGACGTCACGCTCGCCGGCCTTTCCTGGCGGGCGGAGGACAGCCGGGCGACTCTTCAGATGATGAAAGGGGAAATCAAGGTGAAAAAACGTTTGACATTCGGCATGGCCATCGCCATGGCGCTGATTCTGGCCACCATGGCCATCGCGGTGGCGGAGATCATCCGTTTCAGCGTGAAAGACTATCAAAACCTGACGGAGGAAACGGTGGAAAAGCATCTCACCGCCATTGGACAGGAACTGAAACACGAGGATGTGACCATCTATATCACCGATTCAATTTTTGACGGCAGCGTCCAGTCGGTGGCTTTTGAGGCGGTAGCTGTCTCTGGTAAGCCCGTCTACCTGCTGGCGAAGCTGACGGAGTCTGCGAATGGAAAGGTGAGCGCGCCCCGGGTGATTTCAAGCCAGGGGATGGGGATTGACCAGGGCTTCTGGGTGCCTGAAAGGGGGGCTGGCGGCACCGGCGGAAAATACGGCTTTGATATGCAGATGGATGTGAAGGACGCCAAAGATGACATCGTCTGGGAGCTGACCTTTGAGGTGCTGCACCCGGTCTGGGAGATTGTGGAGGATGGGTCAGGCTACTCTGATGACGCCCATAGCACGGCGGAAGAACAGGAGGCCTGGGAAAGACAGTTTGAGGCCGCCTATCACAACAGGCAGATCATGCTGGCGCAGGGGCACTCCCTGGGGATGTTTGAAAGCCTCCTTCCTGAAGGGGAGGACATGGCCCAGCGCCTGGTGGCCTCCGGCGCCTTCCAGCGGGCGGGGAGCCTGAAAGCGTCCTGGAGCAGTCCGGCGGCTGAGATCACAGTCCTTCAAGCGGATCAGATCATAAAGGGGGAGGGATTTGAGGTGCGCATCCAAAAAATCAGCGCCTCCTTTATGCGGATGAGCTATGATTTTACTCTAAAGGTGACAGACAAGGAGATGGCGGCTGCCCTGTGGGACACACAAGGCCGGCTGATGGACTTTGAGGCCACCGCAGAGGGTGCTGCGCTGCGCTATCTCAGCAGCAGCGGCGGCGTTCTGGATGAGAACCCCCAGGCGCCTGTTATCAGGTATTCGGGTGAATTAGCCTTTACGGGGGAAAGGCCGGACAGCCTCGTCTTCAGGCCTTATTTCCCTGACGAACAGGGCGGCAAGGCCTATAGCGACAAGGGAGAATTCAGCGTAGAAATCAAATAAGCCTTTGTGAAGAAAACGGGGCTGCCGCGGCAAACACCCGGCAGCCCTAACTTTTTCCGCCTTTTGATCGTCTAATAGTTGAAGGGCATAAGCCCTCACCTAAGCAAAAGGAAGGAACATTTTAAAACATGAAAAAACGCTGCCTCTGTTTGCTGATGCTTTTATTTATCGCTTGCCTCCTCCCCGCGCTGGGGGAGGAGGCGAAATACAGCGCCCGTGCCAACCGGGAGTTCCACCTCCGCCAAGCGCCTGATGACGGGGCAAGGCGCCTTAAAAACATGCAGCCTAAAGCCGCCCTTGAGGTGCTGGAATATGGGGAGGAATGGAGCCAGGTCTCTTTGGGCGGGACGGTGGGCTATGCCCGAAATCGGTGGCTTTCACAGCTGCGCTCCCTTGACCCACAGCGCTTTTCGGTGCCGGGATATGAAAGGCAGACCGGGATCGCCACGGTGGAAAAGCCTGCCTTTATTACGGTGGAGGGCTATGGCGGCAGCCGGCTGATGGCCCAGGATATCATCGCCATTAAGGCCTGGGACGGGACGCGGGCGGTGATTGATATCATGCGGGGTGAGAGCTTTTTGCCGGCAGGGGCTGTGCGCTATGAGGCATTTGTGCCCTGGGAGGAGGCGGGGCCGGGGGATATGATCGGCGGATTTACCACTTACTATAATGAAACCACAGGCGGGAGACTGGCGGCAAACAGGCGGCATAATATTGAACTGGCGGCAGCGCGGATAAACGGCGCTGTGCTTAGACAAAGCGAAGATTTTTCCTTTAACGCCCGATGTGGTCCTTACCGGAAATTCAATGGCTATGCCATGGCGCCCAACATCTCAGAAGAGGGGAAGGGCTATGGCGGCGGGGTGTGCCAGGTGTCAACCACCCTGTATCTGGCGGCGTTGGGGCTGCCAGTAAGGGTGGTGGACTGGTCTTTGCACCGGGAGAGCGGGGTGGACTATGCGCCTCAGGGCTTTGACGCGGCCGTGGGCAGCTACAGCGATCTGGTGATAAAGTCTCTTCTGCCCTATGACATTCGCCTTGCGGTGAGGGCTCAAACAGAGGCGCTGACGGTGCTGATTTACCGGGCGGAAAAATAAATTTTGTCGGGATGAAACAAAAGGGGCTTCTCATACGTCTAATAAGTAGGAGCTGCGCTTGCTTCTAAACGCCGTGCCGGGCGGAGGTACCGCCCGGCGCGGCAAGACAGGAGGAGAAAATGAAAAAGAACTTGCGAAGAGGGATTGTCCTGGGTTTGGCGGCGCTGATGCTGTTGGGCGGCGTCCTGCCCCTGGCACAGGCAGTCACCCAATTAAACGGTCTGGTTCCTGGCACGCCCAGCGCGCAAAGCGCTAAGGCCTATACTGCTCTGGCGCCAGAAGGGGTTGGCGTGCCCGTCTATGCCTTTACAGACACCTCCGGGCTGACCCAATACCGGGTATATGGCAGCCTGGAGGGAAGAAACGGTTTTTTTGAAGCAGAGCTGCTGGCCCCCGAAACCCAGGGAGGCGAATACACGCTGACTGTGAAGGGTACGGTCCCCCTCACGGACGGACTGGAGCGTTTTGCTGTTTTCCAGGCCCCTGCTTCTCGTTCGGCCACCCTGGTGCCCACCGGTTTTCAGCAGGGCAATGGCGCGGGGATTGTGTACTTCCGCAATTATTTTGATCAGGTGGAGTACTTTATCTACGCCAGCCAGGACCAGCTGAACTGGCAGTATTTCCATACCGACGGCTACAGCCGAGCCATGCGGGGCGGGCTTCCGGTGCTGATGGACAGCGTGCTGACGCGCGCCAAGGGCTATCAGACCTATCTGCTGCCTGAGATTTACCGCCAGGCGCAGCAGCTGCCGGCCCAATACCTGGTCACCACCACGAACGGTCAGGCGGCAGTGGTGAATGGCGCCACCACGGTGATACCGGTAAATCAATTGCCGGTGCCCACCCTGGCCCCCACCCAGCGCCCGGATTCCCGGCTGCCTTTAAACCAGGGCAGCTATGGCCAGCTGGTAAGAGAGGTGCAGCGCCGGCTTAACACCCTGGGCTATGCCGCGGGCTATGCGGATGCCATTTATGGCAGCCAGACAGCCGCCGCGGTCTCCGCCTTTCAGCAGGTAAACGGCTTGACGCTCACGGGCATCGTGGACAAGGCTACCTATGACCGGATGATGTCCTCAAGCGCCCTGCCCAATAACGCGACCCCCACCCCCGTGCCCACCCCTACGCCGGAACCCGTCTATGAGGGCAACTACAACGCGAAGGTAAGCACCTCCGGCGGGGACCTGAACCTGTGGAGCATCCCTAACCCCACCAAGCGGGCCAAGTACTCCATCGCTAAAATCCCCTACGGCACCTTGCTTGAGGGCGTGGAAAAGGGGAACCAGGGCTTTAGCAGGGTGATCTTTATGGATCTGACAGGCTATGTGGACAACAACTACCTGGACTTTAACGTGCCCCAGCCGCCTCAGTAACAAAAACTAAAACAAACAAGGGCTGCCATGACAAAACGGCAGCCCTTGTTTTTTGGCGGCGTTATCTGTAATATCGGGTCTTGTAGCTGAGCTTCTGCTTCACCTTGGGTTTGCGCTTTTTGGTAAAGAGCCTGAAGAAAAGCTGGGAGATCAGGATGACGATGAGGACCGGAATCAGGATGATGACCAGGAATTCCAGGGAAAACCGGGGGAAGGGGTTGGGGTCCGCGTCGGAATAGGCGTAGATTTCCTCCACCGAGGGTGCCAGGGAGGCCCGGCGGGTCACCGTCCGGGCGGCCACCAGCTCATATTCCACCGGCTCCGCCTGCCCCCCGGGAGGGGTATAGGTCATGATGCCCACCACCTCACCTGCGGCGATGGGGGCGTCCAGGGTGCGGACGAAATCAATCTGGGTGCGCTCGTTATAAAGCCTTAGCTGTTCATCCGCGCTGCTTGTCAGCGTGACCAGGGAGTCGTCCGCGGCCATGTCCATCTTCCGGATGTCCAGCTCCAGCCGGCCCATGTCGCTGTCATCCAGGGCATAGCTGGAGATGGAGATGATCTTGGGGTTTTCCTGATAGACCTCCTGCACGCTGGTGGAGATATACTGGGTAAAGCCGTACTCCATCAGCTTTTTGGTGTCCGTCCAGCGCCCGGCGGAGTTGGTGCCCAACACCACCGTGACCAGGGAGATGCCCTGCTTGTTGGCGGAGCCCACAAAGCAGTAGCCCGCAGGGTTGGTGAAGCCGGTTTTGATGCCAGTGGCGTATTCATAATAATACTGGCCGTCCTCTGTGTTGGTGAGGAGGTTGCGGGCCTGGCTGGAAAGCCGGCGGGAGCGGGACATATTGGTCTCCGGCATGGTATAGCTGGTTAAAAGCGCGATCTCCCGGAAGCTGTCATGGGACATCGCCTCCTGGGCGATGATCGCCAGATCCCGGGCGGTGGTGAGGTGATAGTCGTCATGGAAGCCGTGGGAGTTGACAAAGTGGGTGCGCGTGCAGCCATAGCGGTAGGCTGCCTCGTTCATCAGCGCCACAAAAGCCTGCTCGGAGCCGGAGATGTGCTCCGCGATGGCGATGGCGCCGTCATTGCCCGAGGCCACCATGGTGGCGCGCACAAGCGCCCCCATGGGCACCTGCTCCCCGGCCTGAAGGCCGATGATGGAATGCTGCTCCTTATCAAGGGAGGCCGCGTAGGGGGAAACGGTGACGATCTCGTCCTGATCCGCCATGGTGAGGGCCAAGAGCGCTGTCAATACCTTGGTGGTGGAGGCGGGGGGGCGCAGCTCATCCGGATTTTTTTCAAAAAGAACCTGGCCGGTGTTGGCCTCCATCACAATGGCGGCCTCCCCCCGGATGTCCCGGGTGGTCAGGTTCTCCGGCTGGGCGGCATCATAGCTGCCGGAGGCAAGCCCTGAAAAAGGCAGGCAGGACAGCAAAAAAGCCATGCAGAACAAGGCGAAAGCGACACTTCTTAAGCCCTTTTTCCCCATGGCGGCCCTCCTTCTCTTGGTGGGCCTATGCTATCATAAATCAGTTTTTCTGTACAGTTCGGGGCCTTCCTGATAGAGGTTGTGCCCCTGGGCGTCCACGGCCACAACCGCGGGAAAATCCCTGATGACAAAGCGGTGGATGGCCTCTGGCCCCAGGTCCGGATAAGCTATCACCTCGCTTTTGATAATGCTGCGGGAGATGAGGACGGCGGAGCCCCCCACCGCGCCAAAATACACGGCCCCGTGCTCTTTCATGGCGGCGATGACATCGGCCCCCCGTTCGCCTTTGCCGATCATGCCCTTCAGCCCCAGCGCCAGGAGGCGGGGGGTGTAGGGGTCCATGCGGTAGCTGCTGGTGGGGCCGGCAGGGCCCACGGCCTGGCCTGGCCTGGCGGGCGCGGGGCCTACGTAGTAGATGGTTTCCCCCCGAAGATCAATGGGCAGGGTTTTCCCTTGGTCAAGCAGGGCGATCAGGCGCTTATGGGCCGCGTCCCGTCCGGTGAGGACGGAGCCTGAGAGCAGCACCCGGTCCCCGGCTTTCAGGTCGTGAATCGCTTCCTCTGTTAAAGGCAGCTGGATGCGTTTTTCCATGATATTCTCCTCTTAAAGGGTGGCTTCCGCATGGCGGGCCACGTGGCAGCAGATGTTGACGGCCACAGGCAGCCCTGCGATATGGGTGGGCGCGGTGAGAATGTGCACCTTAAGCGCCGTGGTGGCGCCGCCATACCCGGCAGGGCCGATGCCCAGGGCGTTGATACGCTCAAGCAAATTGTCCTCCAGCGCCGCATACTGGGGGTCCTTATGCCGGCGGGTTAAGTGCAGGCTGGTGGCGCGCTTGGCCATCAGGGGGGCCAGTTCAAAGCTGCCGCCCAGGCCTACCCCCACCACCAGGGGCGGACAGGCGTTGGGGCCGGAGAGGCGCACCGTCTCCACGATGAAGTCGCTGACCCCTTCCACCCCTGCGGCCGGCGTCAGCATGGCAAGGCGGCTCATGTTCTCAGAACCAAAGCCTTTGGCGATGGCCAGGATATGCACCTGATCCCCGGGCACCAGGCGCACATGCAGCACACAGGGCGTGTTGTCCCCGGTGTTTTTGCGGTTAAACAGAGGGTCTCCCACCACGGACTTGCGCAGATAGCCCTCGGTATAGGCCTTTCTTACCCCGGCATTCACCGCCTCCTCCAGGCTGCCGCCGGTCAGATGAACCTCCTGGCCGATGGTGAGAAACACCACGGAAAGCCCGGTATCCTGACAGACGCAGAGGCTTTCCTCCGCCCCCGCGCGGTTGTTTTCCATAAGCTGCTCCAGCACATGCCTGCCAAGGGGGGAAGGCTCCTTTTCGGCAGCTGTCGCCAGGGCGTCCATCACATCCTCGCCAATAACGTAGTTGGCCTGCAAAAAAAGTTCGGACACGGCCTGGGTAATGGCTGACACATTGATTTCCCGCATAGAACGTCCTCCTAATCGATCACTGTCATCCGGTGGCGCCAGGCGCTGGCCGGGGCCATCCCGGCGCCCAGGGCCCAAAACTCCTCCGCCCGCATGTCCTGCGCAAAGCCGGGGGGCGCTTCCCTGCCCGGGCGGTGGATAAGGGGAAAGCCTGTGCCCTTGATGCGCCCAAGCAGTGGCGCTGCAGAACGCCTGAAGCCCAGCAGCCTGGCATATTCCGGCCGGTCGGGAAAGTGGCTGAGGCCCAGAAGGGCATGGCTTAAGGCCCGGCTGACCCGGGCGCGGGTGTAGCGCCGGGTGCTTACCAGGGCCAGAAGCTCCTCCCGGCCGGCGGCATCCCGCGCCTTAGCCAGGATGCGCTGCTCAAGTCCCTCAGACATCTCAGGCGAGGATAAGAGGCTCACCTCGCCCTGGGTGTTCAGGGTGCCGATGAGCCAGCTGTCAAGGGCGGCCGCCCGGTGCAGCCGGCCTTTTTCTGCCGCATCCCTGAGGACCGTGAGGCTCTCTGGGGGCAGGGCTCTGGCCACCCCTGGCCAGGCCCCCTCACGCAGGGCCCGGCGCACCGCGGTGGCCGAGGGGAAGGGGGAAAGCCCTTGGGCATGATAGCCGCCCATGCGGGGGACCGGCACCGGGACAATCGGGCTGTTTAAACGGTGCAGTTCCAAAAGGTAGCTTGTGCCCAGGATGAAGTTGGGCTGGGCGAACATCCCGGGCGGCACTTCGGGCAGGCAGCCGGCCAGCGCCTCCCCTTGGGCCCGGGCAAAGGATTTGCCCGTTTTAAGGGCGTTTTTTAACTGGTCTGAAAAAGCGCGGGGCGGATGATACAGCCGCTTGGCGGCGGCGGCAAGATGCGCCTCCCCGCCCGGCTCACAGCCAAAGCTTAGGTGGCTGACCGCGCCTAAGGCATTGAGGATGCTGATTCCGCCCCGGGCGAAGCGGTTGGCCTGGGCGCAGGAAAAGCTGACCGGCATGCCCAGCACCAGGTCCGCCCCGGAAAGAAGCGCCATGCGCGCCCGGTCCTGGGTGCTGAAAAGCATGGCCTCTCCCCGCTGGGAAAAGGCACCGCCCAGAACCACCACCACATAGTCCGCCCCGGACAGCTGCCGGGCGCTTTCCAGATGAAAGCGGTGCCCCAGATGAAAGGGGTCATATTCCGCGATAATGCCACAAACACGCATACTGCCTCCGGAGGAAATATAGCACAACCCGTGTCAAAAGGGAAGTTGACAAACCGCGCAAAAAGGGCATATAATTCAATAGAAATAAGACAAGGAGGTGGCGAATCATGGACGACGGCGTCCGGTGCCAGGCAATGGAAGATGTCCCGCGAAGTCGACGCGTCCTGATCGCGCTGCCGCAGTAGCCTTTCATACCTGCATCACCCAGCCGCCGGCACTTGCACACCCCAGGCCAAGTGCTTTTTTCGCTTGTGCCATTCAGCAACAACGGAGGTGATTTGAAGATGGACTGGGAGAGAATCCAGGAAACCCTGGACAACCTGATGGAGCAGAAGCGCCACGGTCAGCTGCGGGGCGCTTTGATGATGATCAACCCGGTGGATATCGCGGAATACATGAAAAAGCTGGACCGGGAAAACCTGCTGCTTCTGTTTCGTATATTGCCTAAGGATGTTTCGGCGGAGGTGTTCAGCTATATGGACTCGGACCAGCGGGAGACCCTGGTGGAGTCCATCGGGGACAAAGAGATTACGGCGCTTATCAGCGAGATGTTTGTGGATGACGCGGTGGATTTTTTGGAGGAGCTGCCCGCCAATGCCGTGAGGCGGGTTTTGCAGAACACCGCCCCCCAGACCCGGGAGATCATCAACCAATTCCTGCAGTACCCGGAGAACTCCGCCGGGTCTTTGATGACCATTGAGTACTGCGAGTTCAGCCCGGAGATGAATGTGCGGGACGCGCTGAAGACCATCAAAGAAACCGGGGTGGACAAGGAAACCGTCTACACCCTTTATCTGGTGGACAAGCGCCGCAAGCTGCTGGGGACCATTCCGCTGCATAAGGCCCTGGTGGTGTCTGAGGACACGCCCTTGGTCAAACTGGTGGATCCCGCCTTGATCTTTGTCAGCACCCTGGATGACCAGGAGGTGGTGGCGGACACGGTGCGAAAATACCACCTGCTTTCCATTCCCGTGGTGGACGGGGAGGGGCGGATGGTGGGCATCATCACCAGCGACGATGTCATGGACGTCATTGAAGAGGAAAACACCGAGGACTTTGAGAAGATGTCCGGTCTGGCCCCGGCGGAGGAGCCCTATTTCAAGACCGGCCTTCTTAAACTGGCGGGGAACCGCCTGCCCTGGCTGTTGATTTTGATGCTGGCATCGATTCTTTCCGGCGCCATCATCGCCCGATTTGAGGGGGTACTGGCGGTGAACATCCTGTTGTCCGCTTCCATCCCCATGCTGATGGACAGCGGCGGCAACTGCGGCCAGCAGGCGTCCACGCTGATGATCCGCGGCCTGGCGCTGGGGGAGGTTAAATACCGGGATCTGCCCCGGGTGCTGTGGACGGAGATCCGGGTGGGCGTGCTGGTGGGGGTGGTGATGTCTGTGGTCACCTTCGGGCGTCTGATTTTGCTGAATCAGGCGACAGTAGACTTGTCTCTGGTCATCTCGGTGAGCCTTTTGGTCACGGTGATTCTGGCCAAGGGCATCGGCTGCGCCCTGCCGCTTTTGGCCCAGCGCATCGGCCTTGATCCGGCGCTTGCCGCCTCGCCGCTGATCACCACGGTGGTGGATGCCAGCAGCCTGTTTATCTATTTTTCCATCGCCACGAAGTTTATTCTGTAGGAAGACGTCGCCAAACTGCTTCACGCAAAAGAGGCCCGCGGGCCTCTTTTGAAATGCAGCCGGGGGAAGCGTCAAATGAAGTAATAGGGCTTGCCGCTGCGGGCGCTTTCGTAAATGCCGTCCAGAATGCGGGTCACCACCAAGGCCTGCTGGGGCAACACGCACAGCGGGCCCTTGCCCCGCACAGCGTTTAGGAAGGTCTGAATCTCCAGCACCTCCGGTTTTTCCGGGCTGCCGTCAGAAAAATTATCCGAGGGCGCCTTGACGCCCGCCAGCTCAACATACTGCTGGTTGTGCCTGACGCCGTTGATGCGCAGTCCGTCATGAAAGTCCGCCCCCGCCTTGGTGCCGCAGAGGGTGCAGGTGCCCTCCTCCACCTCCAGGGTGTTGAGCGCCCAGGCGGCGCTGAGCATGATGGTGGCGCCGTCTTCCATCACGATGAAGCCAAAGGCGCTGTCTTCCACCGTGAAGGCCTCCGGGTTCCAGTCGCCCCAGGCATTGGCGGTTTCCCGGTCGTTGTTGAGCTTGTGGTAGATGGTGCCCACAGCATACTTGGGGCGATAGTTATCCATCATCCACAGCGTCAGATCAAGGGCGTGGGTGCCGATGTCAATCAGCGGTCCGCCGCCTTGTTCCTCCTCATTTAAAAACACACCCCAGGTAGGCACCGCCCGGCGGCGCACGGCGTTGGCCTTGGCGAAATAAATATCCCCCAGTTCACCCGCTTCCACAGCTTTTTTCAGATACTGACTGTCCGCCCGGAAGCGGTTTTGGTAGCCGATGCTCAGCAGTTTGTTGGTTTCATTGGCGGCGGCCAGCATTTTCTCCGCCTCCTGGGCGTTTATCGCCATAGGCTTTTCGCACATCACATGCTTGCCGCTGTGAAGGGCATCCACTGTGATGAAACCATGGCTGCGGTTGGGGGTGCTGACCACCACAAAATCCAGGTCCATCTCCAAAAGAGCCCGGTAATCCGTGAAGGCCTTCGCCCCCTTCGCGCCGTATTGGGCGCAGGCGATATCTGCCTTGGCCGGCATGACATCGCAGAAGGCCAGCATGTCAACGCCGCCTAAGGCCTTAAAAGTCGTGAAATATTTGCTTTCCGCGATACCGCCGCAACCAATAAAACCAGCCCGCAGATTGTTCATGTCATCCTCCCGTGCGCGTTTTTCCTATTATAGTCATAACAGGGGGGCTTGTCATTTCTTTTTACGCGGGCCCTTGCGCTTCTGATGCGCTTGACGTGGATCTGCGTGTCCGCCTACAATCTGGGGGGACTTTTAGAAGCCTTTGGCGGAGGAAACATGATGAGATTAAAGAGCGCGGGGCGCCATGGCTGAGGCGCTGTCCATCAGCCGGGCGGTGGCCTGCCGATTTCTGCTCCTGCATCAGGGACTGCTGGGCGGGCGCCGCTTCACCGGCCGGGAAGGGGCCGCCGCGTATATCCGTCAGGCTGGGAGCATTCAGTTTGACCCCATCAACGTCTGCGGCCGCAACCCTGACCTGACGCTTCAGTCCCGGGTTAAAAATTATCGGCCTGAGATGCTCTATAACCTCCTGTACCGCGAGCGCAGACTGGTTGACTATTTTGACAAGGAGCTGTGCATCTTCCCGGCGGAGGATTGGCCCCATTTCGCCCGCCTCCGGCAAATCAGAGGGGATTGGATGCGCAGCCATGAGCAGGTTGCGGGCGCCCGGGATACCATTCTGGAGGCGATCACCAGCCGCGGCGCGCTGAGCTCAAAAGATCTGGACACGGGGCACAAGGTGGACTGGTTCTGGGGCAGTTCCAGGCTGTCCCGGGCGGTGCTGGAGCATCTGTACTACGCGGGCGCCCTGGGCATCCACCACAAACAAGGGGCCGTCAAGTGGTATGATCTGATCGATCGATTATTGCCGGCGGAGACGCTCAACACGCCGGACCCACACCCGGACAACGCCAGCCTTCACCGCTTTTTGATGTTGCGCCGTGCGGGCGCCATAGGCCTCATCTGGAACAAGTCGTCCCCCGCTTGGCTGGGCTTTCCGGATTTCAAAACGCCCCAGCGGCAGGCGGCCTTCCAGCGCCTTTTGGAGGAAGGGCGGCTGGTGAGAATCAGCGTGGCGGGGATTAAGGATGATTTTTTTATAAGGAAAGAGGACTTGCCAACGCTTGCAGTGGCCGAAAGCGAAGACCATAAACCCCGGTGTGAGCTGATTGCCCCGCTGGATCCCCTGCTGTGGGACAGGCAGATGATCAAAACGCTCTTTGGTTTTGATTACACTTGGGAAATCTATGTCCCCGCCGCCAAGCGCCGCTATGGCTACTATGTGCTGCCGATATTGCGGGGTGAGCGGTTCATCGGCCGGGTGGAACCGGTTTTTGACCGCAAAAATAACCGGCTCATCACCAAGGGCCTCTGGTTTGAGGAGGATATCAAGACAAACGCCGCCACCCACGATGCGGTGAACCGCTGTCTTAAGCGCTTTGAGCGTTATCATCAGGCGGAATAATGAGAAAAAACTTTTGGTAAATAGCAACAATAAGTGAAACACTCGCCTGCAGATGGGATAGGATAGGGTG
>DAISYX010000010.1:0-24984 GCA_036825095.1 Clostridia bacterium
CACCAAGGGCGTGGACGTGGGCAGCAAGGCGGCCATCTACCAGATCATGTGCGATCTGGCCCAGGAGGGCTATGGCATTTTGATGGTTTCCTCCGAAATGCCCGAGATTCTAAACCTCTGCGACCGGGCCCTGGTGATGCGGGAGGGGCGGATTTCCGCCGTCTTCAGCCAGGAGGAGATGCAGCCGGAGCGGCTGCTGAAGGCCGCCATGCCCCTTGACAAAAGCCAGAAAGGAAGCGCGGAACATGCCTGAACAAACAAAAAAGACAGGCGCCCTTTCGGCGTTTTTCAAACAGCGGGAGGTGGGCCTGGCGATCATCCTGCTGGTGCTGTTTTTCCTGGTAGGGCTGCGCAACCCGGCCTTTACCACCGGCTCCAACGCGCTGTTCATCTTAGAGGACACCGCCATCATGATGATCCTGGCCCTGGGGATGCTCTGCGTCCTGCTGGTGGGCTCCATTGATATCTCCATCGCCGCGGTGATGGCCCTTTCCTCCATGACGGCGGGCATCGTGATGAAGCAAAACCTGAACATCACCGAGCTTCAGGTGCTGACCGACGGGGTGATGAGCAATGTGACCCTCAGGGAGAGCACGCCGCTGATTCTGCTGATCCTTATCGGCATGGGGGTGGGGGCGGTCTGCGGGGCGATCAACGGCCTGCTCATCGCCTATGGCAAGGTGCTGCCCATCGTGGCCACCCTGGGGATGCAGTACATCCTCTATGGCATCAGCCACGTCGTCTCCGACGGTCAGGCCATCTACCGCAAGGACATGCCGGACGCCTTCATCAACTTCAGCCGGGGAACCTTCCTGGGCCTGAACAGCAAGATATGGCTGATGCTGGCGGTGTTTGCCGTGATGTTTCTCTTCCTCACCTATTCCCGCCGGGGACGCTACCTCTATGCGGTGGGCAGCAACCGGGAATCCGCCGCCATGAGCGGCATCAAAAGCCCCCGCTCCACCCTGTTGGCCCACATCATCATGGGCATGCTGGCGGGGCTGGCGGGGCTGCTTTACGCCTCCCGGGACACCAAGGTCACCCAGGACTTGGCCATGGGCTATGAGATGTATGTCATCGCCTCCTGCGTCATCGGCGGGGTGTCCGTTTCCGGCGGGCGGGGCAAGGCGGTGGGGGTGCTGCTGGGGGCTTTGACCATGGGGGTGATCAACAACGCGCTGACCATGCTGCGCCTGACCGGCAACTCGGAGTTCTGGAAAAAGGCCATTCAGGGCGCGCTGATCCTCTCAGCGGTGGTCATCAATGTGCTGATCCAGCGGGCCAAGGAGCGCCGGGTGCTCCGGGACAGGAGGATATAGGATGGAACGCGCGCTCAACCGCTTGCCCAAATGGATGAAACGCTGGGAGTGGATCCTGGTGCTTCTGATCCTCATGGTCTATGCCATCTTCTCTCAGCTGCAGCCGGATAACTACACCCTGCCCAAGCTGTTAAACCAAACCCGGGTGTACATGGTGGACGTGGGCTTTATGGCCCTGGGCATCCTGGTGGTGCTGATTTTGGGGGACATCGACATCTCCATCGCCGCCACCGCCGCCCTTTCCGCCACCGTCATGGCGGTCAGCTATAACCAGGGCGCGGGGATCCCCTTTATTGCCGCCATCGCCCTGATGCTCTTTACCGGCGCTGTCTGCGGGCTGATCAACGGCCTTCTGGTCACCCGCTTTCCGGAGCTTTTCCCCATGATCATCACCCTGTCCACCCAGACCCTCTATCGGGGCATCGCCTACATTATCCTTAAGGACCAGTCCGCGGGGCGCTTCCCCAGCTGGTTTGCAAAGGATCTGGGCTATGGCTCCTTCAAGCTCTTTGGGCTGGACGTGCCCATCATGCTGGTCTGCATTCTGGCGGTGCTGCCGATATACTACATCTGGCTTCATAAATCCGCCTCCGGGCGCAGGATTTTTGCGGCCGGCACCAACCTCACCGCCAGCCGCTATTCCGGCATCAGGACCGGGCGCATCAAGGTGATGGCCTTCACCTTAAACGGCATCATGGCGGCGGTGGGCGGCTTCTTCCTGACCTCCCGCACGGGCTCGGTCAAATACACGCTGGCCACCGGCTTTGAGATGCAGGCGATTGCCATCGCCGTCTTAGGCGGCGCCTCCACCTCCGGCGGACGGGGCAGCGTCATCGGCCTGCTTTTGGCCCTGATCCTGATGACGGGGCTTAAAAACGGGCTGATGCTGGTGTACAATGACGCCTTCATCTTAAACCTGTCCATCGGCCTGCTGCTTATCCTTATCGTGCTGATTCCCAATCTGGCGGGCCGGCTGCGGCAGCAAAACGCGCTGCGCCGCCAGCGGCTGAGCCTGCAGAAGACTTAAACCGTATTCCGGCGGACGAAAGCCCGCTGAAAATAAAAAAAGGAGAACACCATGAAAAAAACACTATCCCTGTTACTGGCCCTGATGATGCTCCTGTCCCTGGCGTCCGTCGCCATGGCGGAAGAGCCCATCAAAATCGGCGTGGTCTATAAGCAGACCGGCAACCCCTTCTTTGAAGCGGCGGTGCGCGGCTTTGAGGAAGCTTCCAAGGAGCTGGGCTTTGAGTTCATCCACAACGGCCCGGCGGACTCCTCCAACGAAGGCCAGATCCAGATCATCGAAGGCTACATCCAGCAGGGCGTGGACGCCATCGCCATCTCCGCCAATGACGCGGCCGGCGTGGTGAGCGTGCTGCAAAGCGCCATGGATCAGGGCATCAAAGTGGTATCCTGGGACTCCAAGGTGGAGGCCGAGGGCCGCATCCTCAACATCGACCCCTCCGTGGCCCAGAACATCGGCCGCGTGCAGGTGGAAGAGATTGCCCGGCAGATCGGCGGGGAAGGGCAGATTGCCGTCCTGTCAGCCGGCGCCACCATGGACAACCAGAACACCTGGATCCGCTACATGCAGGAAGAGCTGGAAAAGCCCGAGTATGAGAAAATCGAACTGGTCACCATCGTCTATGGCGACGACCTGACCGACAAATCCATCCAGGAGATGCAGGGCCTGATCAACTCCTATCCGGACCTTAAGGGCGTTATCTCCCCCACCACCGTGGGCGTCGCCGCCGCCGCTGTTGCCATCAAGGACAACGGCCTCTCCGGCAAAATCAAGCTGACCGGCCTGGGCCTGCCCTCTGAGATGGCGGAGTACTTAAAGGACGGCACCAGCGAGGCCATGTTCCTGTGGAATCCCATCGACCTGGGCTACTGCGCGGCCTATGCCAGCGTGGCGCTGGTCAAGGGCGACATCACGGGCGCTGCGGGCGAGTCTTTTGATTCCGGCCGCCTGGGCGAGAAGGAAATCATGGATGCCGGCGATGGCGGCACCTTCACTCTGGTGGGCGACCCCTTCCGTTTCACCCCTGAGAACATCGACGACTGGAAAGACGTGTATTAATCTAAGCCCTGTGGCTTGACCCCAAGGGGCCCTTTTGGGCCCCTTGGATGTGAGGAAGAGCGGAGGTTTTCATGGATTTTTTTAAGCGCTACGCTGAAGCCCTTTTGGCCTTCAGCCGGTTTTCAAAGACGCTGGGGAATCGGGCGGACTATGTGCAGGGCGGCGGGGGCAACACCTCCATGAAGCTGGATGAGCGGCTGATGGCGGTGAAGGCCTCCGGTTTTCTGCTGCGGGACATCACGCCTGATAAGGCCTACGCGGTCTTGGACTTTGAGGCGCTGCGCTCTTTTTATGGGCAGCATCAGGCCGGGGATTTCCTGGACACGGAGGCGGCGGGGTCCGCTGCCGCCAGGGAGGCGGTGGTGGCGGTCGAGGGCCTTGTGTCTCTGAGGCCCTCGGTGGAGGCGGGCTTTCACGCGCTGCTTGACCGCTTTGTGGCCCATACCCACAGCGTGTACGCCAACCTAGCGGCCTGCTGCCGGGAGACGGAGGCCGTCCTTGAGGAGGCGCTTAAGGGTGCTGACTACCGCTTTGCGGTGGTGCCCTATGTCAATCCCGGCGCCACCCTCACCTTCACCATCAGGGATATCCTGGAGGAAAAGGGCCGCCCCCAGGTGTTGGTGATGCAAAACCACGGCGTCATCGTGCACCATGAGGAGGAAGCCCGGTGCCTGGCAATCCATGAGGACATGAACAAGCGCCTGGCCGCCTTCTTTGGCCTGGCGGAAGGGGCCTTCCCCACGGTTCGGGTGAAGGCAGAGGGCGCCGGCTTTGTCTCCGACACCCCCTGGCTGAAAGAGCGCCTGAGGGGCACGGCCTATCCGGACGGGATGCTGCTGGAAGCCCCCCTGTATCCGGATCAGATGGTGTTCTTTCAGGGCACCCTGGGGGAGAGCGCGGTGATCGACCGTGCGACCGGTCTTACGCATTATCAGCTGCCGGAGCACACCGCCCTGACCCTTGAGGAAACCCTGTGCGCGGTGACCTTCATCACCCAGACCATAAGGGAGAAGGGCTACACCCTTCAGACCATGGGGGAGGCGGCCCGGCAGTTTATCGGCAGCTGGGAAAGCGAGAAGTACCGCAAACAGCTGGCGGAGGGAAAGCAATGAAAACCACGGATTTTCTGGCCTTTGATATCGGCGCTTCCAACGGCCGGGGGATCGTCGCCCGCTTTGACGGGGAGCGGATCACCCTGCACATGGTGGGCAATTTTGAGAACAACTTCATCTCCAAGGGAGAATTGGGCCACTGGGATTTTCACCATATCTTAGGGGAGATGAAGGCCTGCTTCCAAAAGGCAAAGGCTCAGGGCTTTGAGCCGGCCTGCTTTGGCATTGATACCTGGGGGGTGGACTACGGCCTGCTGGATGAGGCCGGGGAGCTGATCGAAAACCCCCGGGCCTACCGCTGCGCCACGGACCACGAGATGGAAGCCGCCTGGGAAAAGGTGAGCAAGCGGGAGATGTTTGAGCATACGGGCATCGCGGCCCTGAACTTCAACACCTCCTACCAGCTCTACCGCCGGGTGCTCTCAGGGGACGAGGCCCTTAAAAAGGCCCGCACCCTCCTGATGATGCCGGACCTTTTGGGGTATTATCTCACCGGGGAGAAGGGCACGGAATATACCAACGCCACCACCACAGGGCTGTGGGATGTGAAAAAGCGCGGCTGGAGCCGGGAGATTATGGCAAAGCTTGACATCCCCCCGGATATTTTCACCGCCATTGACCGGGCCGGCACCCCAAGGGGACGGCTGAAGGCGGACATCGCCAAGGCCCTGGGCGTACCCCAGGTGCCCTTTGCGGCCGTGGGCACCCATGACACGGCCTCCGCCGTGGCGGCCATCCCGGGGGAGGGCAAGTTCGCCTTCTGCTCCTCCGGCACCTGGTCCCTCTTCGGGGTGGAAACAAAAGAGCCGGTGCTGACGGACTTTGTCTTTGACAGCAACTTCTCCAACGAAGGCACCGTGCAGGGCGGCTTCAGGCCGCTGAAGAACATCATGGGCCTGTGGCTGATTCAAGAATGCCGCCGGGTATGGACCCGGGAAGCGGGCAAGGAATACACCTGGCCTGAGATTCAGGCCATGGCCCGGGCCACTCCGCCGCTTCAGAGCATTGTGGATCCGGACGCGCCGCGCTTCTTCACCGCGGGCCAGATGCCGCGGAAAATCCAGGACTATTGCCGGGAAACCGGGCAGCCGGTGCCCCGGAGCATCGGGGAAATCGCCCGCTGCGTGTATGAGAGCCTGGCGCTTAAGTACCGCTGGGCGGTGGAGCGCCTGGGCGACATCCTGGGAGAGCCCATCCAAAGCCTGAACATCGTGGGCGGCGGCATCCAGAACCCCCTGCTCAACCGGATGGCGGCGGACGCCACCGGCCTTCCCACCACGGTGGGCCCCATTGAGGGAGCCGCTCTTGGCAACGCCCTGATGCAGGCCCAGGCCCTGGGCCTGGTAAAAGACATCGCCGAGGCCCGCGCCCTGGCCCGCGCCTCGGTGGAGACCACGCTTTATGAACCCCAGACCACCCAGGCCTGGGTGGACGCTTACGGCAAACTTCAGCAGCTGATGGAGGCAAGCGCATGATTGATCTGTCAAGCACCCTGGCCCTGGCGGCCAAGCATGTAAACGACCGGCTTTCCCCCGCCCCCGGCCGGCTTTCCGGCAAGGTGTCCGTGGTGACGGGCTCCGCCCAGGGCTTTGGCCTGGGCATCGCCCAGGAGCTTTACAAGGAGGGCGCCTTTGTGGTCATCGCGGACTTAAATGAGCCCCTGGCCCAGGAGGTAGCCTCAGGCCTGGGGGAGCGGGCAAAGGCGGTGAAGGTGGACGTGTCCGACGAGGCCAGCGTGGCCGGCCTTGTGGCGCAAACCGTGTCAGCCTTCCGCGGCCTGGACCTGTTTATCTCAAACGCGGGGGTCCTAAGGGCGGGCGGCCTTGAGGAGATGGAGAAGAAGGACTTTGAGTTTGTCACCGCGGTCAACTACACCGCCTATTTCACCTGTGTGAAGTACGCAAGCCTGGTGATGAAGGCCCAGTTTGAGGCGGACCCGGAATGGACCGGGGACATCATCACCGTCAACAGCAAGTCCGGCCTGGTGGGCAGCAACAAGAACTTCGCCTACGCGGGGGGCAAGTTTGGCGCCATCGGCCTGACCCAGTCCTTTGCCATGGAGCTGGCCCCCTGCAACATCAAGGTGAACGCCATCTGCCCCGGCAACTACTACGACGGCCCCTTGTGGAGCGACCCGGAGAAGGGGCTGTTTGTGCAGTACCTAAACGCCGGCAAAGTCCCCGGCGCCAAAACCCTGGAGGACGTGAAGGCCTCCTACCTGTCAAAATCCCTGATTAAAAGGGGCTGTCTGCCCCTGGACGTGGCCCGGGCCATCTTTTATGCGGTGGAGCAGGCCTATGAGACGGGGCAGGCCATTCCCGTCACCGGAGGGCAGGTGATGCTGAGTTGATTAACCAGAGCATCCTCACGCGCCTTAACGCCCCCAGCCCTCAGGAGCGGCTTGAAAACCTGGCGGAGGAGGCCCGCAAGGCGGACTTTCCGCCTATTAACCCCCGCTACATCAACAACCACATCCACACCTTCTATTCCTTTTCGCCCTATTCCCCCGCGGCCGCGGTTTACGCCGCCCGGGCGGAGGGCCTGTGCACCGCGGGCATCGTGGACCATGATTCCATGGGCGGGGCGGAGGAATTTATTGAGGCGGGGCGGATTTTGGGCCTTCCGGTCACCGTGGGGGTGGAGGCCCGGGTGAGTATGGCGGGCAC
The DNA here is from genome assembly GCA_036825095.1 of Clostridia bacterium. Classification (GTDB taxonomy): domain Bacteria; phylum Bacillota; class Clostridia; order Christensenellales; family Aristaeellaceae; genus UBA6115. The sequence continues at coordinate 7,184 of DAISYX010000010.1, forward strand.
CCCTTTTGAGCGGCTGCGCACCAACAACCCGGACCAGCTGGGCATCAGTTACATGGTGCTCCACGCGGTGCCCCATCAAAGCATCCCCCTGGTGCAGGAGTACTTTGTTCCCCTAAGGGAGGCCCGCAACCGCCGCAACCGGCAGATGACCGAGGGGATCCGCCGCTTAAGCGGCCTTGAGATTGACTTTGACCGGGATGTGCTGCCCCTTTCCATGTTCCATGACGGCGGCGGGGTCACCGAGCGGCATCTGATGCAGGCCCTGGCCCGGGCGGAGAACCCCGGCCGGGAGATGCTTTTGGAGTACGACCGCATCGGGGAGCTGAAGAAGGACTTTATCCCCAGGGTTTATGTTGACGCCACGGAGGAATGCCCCCCTATCCGGGACTATATCGCCTTCGCGGAAAAAACCGGGGGCATCCTGGCCTACGCCTACCTGGGGGACGTGACCCAGTCCGTCACCGGGGACAAAAAAGCCCAGGCCTTTGAAGACAAACACCTGGACCTTTTGTTTGAGACCATCAATGCCCTGGGCATCCGCGCGGTGACCTATATGCCCACCCGCAACACGGATGAACAGCTGGCACGGGTGAGGAAACTTTGTGACCAGTATGGTATGATGCAGATAAGCGGGGAGGACATCAACTCGCCGCGCCAGCGCTTCGTCATCGAAAAGATGAAGGAGGAGCGCTTCACCAACCTGATCGACAGCACCTGGCAGCTGATCAAACACGAAAACGGAGGAATATTGCCATGAAAACCAAAGCGGTTCGCCTGTACGGCAAACAAGACCTGAGACTGGAGGAGTTTGAGCTTTCTCCCATGACAGATGATTCCGTCATTTGCGAGGTCATCACGGACTCCATCTGCATGAGCACTTATAAGGCCGCCATCCTGGGGGCGGACCACGCCCGGGTTCCGGATGATGTGGCCACCAACCCCACCATGGTGGGGCACGAGTTCTGCGGCCGCATCGTGAAGGTGGGCAAAAACTGGCAGCATAAATACAAGCCCGGCGACGGCTTTGTCATCCAGCCCGCCCACTCCTATGAGGGCTCCATGCTGGCCCCCGGCTATTCCTACCGGGACTGCGGCGGCAACGCCACCTATGTGTCCATTCCGATTGAAACCCTGAAAATGGACTGCCTCATCCCCTATGATTCGGATGTATTCTTCCTGGGCGCCCTGACGGAGCCCCTCTCCTGCGTCATCGCCACCTTCCACGCCATGTACCACACCCGGGACGGCGAGTATGTCCATGACATGGGCATTGTGGAGGGCGGCAACCTGGCGCTTCTGGCCTCCGTTGGCCCCATGGGCCTGGCCGCCATTGACTATGCCCTCCACTGCGACCGCAAGCCGGGGCTTCTGGTGGTGACCGACATCGATGAGGCGCGCCTGAAGCGAGCCGCCTCCATCTACACGGTGGAAGAGGCCAAAAAGCAGGGGATTGACCTGCGCTATGTCAACACCCGGAACATGGCGGACCCGGTCAAGGAGCTGCGGGCCCTCACCAAGGACGATCACGGCTTTGACGATGTGATCTGCTTTGCCCCGGTGAAGCCGGTGGTGGAGCAGGGCGACCAGATTTTAGCGGTGGACGGCTGCCTGAACTTCTTTGCCGGCCCCTCGGATTTGAACTTCTCAGCGCTGATGAACTTCTATAACGTGCACTATAAGCGCACCCACATCACCGCCACCTCCCACGGCAATCTGGACGACATGAAGGAAGCCATCCGGATGCTAAACGCCGGCCAGTTAAACCCCGCCGGCCTGGTCACCCACATCGGCGGGCTGGACTGCGTGGCGGAGACCACCCTGAACCTGCCCAATATCCCGGGCGCCAAGAAGCTGATCTACACCCATATCAGCCTGCCCCTGACCGCCATTGATGACTTTGAGGAACTGGGCAAGACGGACCCGATGTTTAAGGAGCTGGACAAAATCGTGAAGGCCAACAACGGCCTGTGGAGCGGCGAAGCCGAAGAGCTTTTACTCAAGATGGCCAAGCCCATCGACTGACTTATCCGCCGGGGGTCTTCATCCATTGAAGGCCCCCGGCTACGACCCCCACTTGAATAGAAAGAAATAAAGGAGTAAGCACATGGCACATCCCATCATTCTGCCCCGTCAGGGGCAATCCGTGGAAAGCTGTATCATCACCGAATGGCACAAAAAGGTGGGCGACCCCGTCAAGGCAGGGGATGTCCTCTTCAGCTATGAGACGGACAAGGCCAGCTTTGAAGAAGTCGCCAAGGAGGAGGGCACCCTGATCGCCGTCTTCTTTCAGGCGGACGAGGATGTGCCGGTGCTGACCACCGTGGGCGCCATCGGCAGCCCCGGGGAGGACGTATCCGCCCTGGCGCCGGATGGGGCGGCCCCCGCTGAGGCCCTGGCCCAGCCCGCAGAGGCCCCGGCGGCCCCCGTGGCCCCGGCAGCCCCCGCTGCGCCTGTGCCTTCCGGCCTTGCCACCGGCCTTTCCCCAAGGGCCCGGGCCACCGCCCAGCGCCTGGGGATTGATTCCGCCTTGGCCACAGGCAGCGGCCCGAACGGCCGGGTGATTGAGCGGGACATTTTCGCCGCCCGGGACAGGGCGCCTGTGGCAGCCGTCCAGGCGGCGCCGGAAGCGGCAGCCGCGCCCGCGACGCCCGCCGCCTCCGTGGGCGGCATGGCCTATGAAGAGGTCAAGCTGTCCAAGGTGCGCCGGGTGACGGCCAAGGCCATGCAGGAAAGCCTGGCCGGGATGGCCCAGCTGACCCACCAGACCTCTTTTGACGCCAGCCAGATGCTGGCATTAAGGGCCCGGTTCAAGGCCGCGCCTGAGGCGCTGGGCCTGGGCGGCATCACCCTCAACGATATGATTCTCTTTGCGGTCTCCCGGGTGCTCAAGCGCCATCCGGACTTAAACGCCCACCACATGGGGGATACCATGCGCCTCTTCCGCCATGTCCATCTGGGCATCGCGGTGGACACCCCCCGGGGCCTTCTGGTGCCCACCCTCTTTGACGCGGACACCAAGTCCCTGGCCCAGATCTCCCGGGAAGCCAAGCAGGTGGGCAAGGACGCCCAGGGCGGCAGCATCAACCCGGACATCTTAAGCGCCGGCAGCTTCACCGTCAGCAACCTGGGGGCCCTGGGAATCGAGATGTTCACCCCCATCATCAACCCGCCCCAGGTGGGCATTCTGGGGGTCAACTGCGCGGTGGACCGGGTGCGGGTGGTGGACGGTCAGATCACGGCCTATCCGGCCATGGGCCTGTCGCTTACCTACGATCACCGGGCGGTAGACGGGGCGCCGGCCTCCCGCTTCCTGAAGGATCTGGTGGGGGCCCTTGAGAACATCGGCATCCTGCTGGCGGATTAAGGAGGCAAGGCGATGGTATATGATCTGATTGTTTTAGGCGGCGGTCCCGCCGGCTATGTGGCGGCGGAGCGCGCGGGCCACGCGGGCTTTAAGGTGGCCCTGGTGGAGGAGCGGGAGCTGGGCGGCGTGTGTCTGAATGAAGGCTGCATCCCCACCAAAACCATGCTCTACTCCGCCAAGCTCCATGACGGCGTCAAGTACGGCGAAAAATACGGCGTCACCGCGGATAATCTGAAGATGGACCACCAAAAGGTGCTGGCCCGCAAGGCCAAGGTGGTCAAAACCCTGGTGGGCGGCGTGAAAACCACCATGAAAGCCAACCAGGTGGCCGTCTTTACAGGGCATGCCGAGATCACCGGGAAGGGCGCTGAAGGCTTTTTGGTCAAGGCCGGGGAAGAAATTCTAAGCGGCCGGCGCCTGCTGATCGCCACCGGCTCCTCCCCCGCCATGCCCCCCATCCCGGGGCTTAAGGAGGGCTATGAGAAGGGCTTTGTCCTCACCAACCGGGAGATTCTGGACTTAAATGAGGTGCCGGGCCGCCTGGCCGTGGTGGGCGGCGGCGTGATTGGCCTGGAGATGGCCAGCTACTTCAACTCCGCCGGCTCCCAGGTGCAGGTGGTGGAGATGCTGGACCACATCGCCGGGGAAAACGACCAGGACCTGGTTGCCATCCTGAAGGCGGACTTTGAAAAGCGGGGCATCACCTTCGCCCTGTCAGCCAAAGTGACCGCCATTGAGGAAAACGGCGTGCGCTATGAGCAGGACGGCCAAAGCCACTTTATTAAGGCGGACAGGGTGCTCCTGTCCATTGGCCGCCGGGCCAACACCCAGGGGATCGGCCTTGAGGCCATCGGCGTTTATACCGATCGGGGCGCTGTGGTGACCGACGCCACCATGATGACCAACGTGCCTGACGTGTACGCGGCTGGCGACGTGAACGGCTTTTCCATGCTGGCCCACACCGCCCACCGGGAGGGCGAGGTGGCGGTGAACAACATGCTGGGCAAAAAGGACCTGATGCGCTACGAGGCCATCCCCGCGGTGCTCTACACCAACCCCGAGCTGGCAAGCGTGGGGGAGACGGAGGCCACGGCCCGCGCCAAGGGCCTGTCCTTTAAGACGGTGCAGCTGTCCATGCGCTATGCCGGGCGCTATCAGGCGGAAAACGAGGGGGGGCGCGGCATCGCCAAGCTCCTGGTCCGGCCGGACACCCAGCAGGTCATCGGCATGCAGGCGCTGAGCAACTACGCCTCAGAGTTCATCATCGCCGCCACCTCCTATATCGAGCTGGGGCTGAACCTGGAGACCATCAAGAAAATCGTCTTCCCCCATCCCACTGTGTCAGAGATCATCCGCGAAGCGGTGTTTCAATACGAAGAAGGAGCAGCAACATGAGCAAGCAACTGGCCGTATCCCCCGAATCCGTCCGTAAGCCGGGCAAACTGAGGACGCCGGACATCCCGGTCAACGTCTATCAAAAGGCCGTCAAGGACGAGAAGAATAACTACACCAAAGAAGAATTCCTCAACATCTACCGGGATATGTGCTATATCCGGGAGTTTGAGACCATGCTCAACCTCATCAAAACCCAGGGTGAGTATCAGGGCGTGCCCTACAACCATCCCGGCCCCGCCCATCTGGGCATCGGTCAGGAGGCGGCCTATGTGGGCGCGGCCTACCTGTTGACCCTGGACGACTATACCTTTGGTTCCCACCGCAGCCACGGCGAGATTTTGGCCAAGGGCCTCAGAAGCATTGAACTTCTGGATGACGAGCGCCTAAACGGCATCATGGAGGGCTTCTTTGAGGGCAAGACCTATAACGTGGTCAAAGACCCCCAGAAATCCGCCAAGGAAAACGGCATCGACTTTTTGCTCTATGGCATGATGTGCGAGACCTTCGCCCGGGAAAACGGCTTTAACAAGGGCCTGGGCGGCTCCATGCACGCCTTCTTTACGCCCTTTGGCATCTATCCCAACAACGCCATCGTGGGCGGCTCAGGCTCCATCGCCCCGGGGGCGGCGCTATACAAGCTGTCCAACAAAAAGCCCGGCGTGGTGGTGTGCAACATCGGCGACGGCGCCATGGCCTGCGGCCCGGTGTGGGAAGGCCTGATGATGTCCACCATGGGCCAGGTGAGAACCCTTTGGGGCGAGGATGGGGGCGGCGTGCCCATCATCTTCAACATCAACGACAACTTCTACGGCATGGGCGGCCAGACCCAGGGCGAAACCATGGGCATGGATATGATCGCCCGGATTGCCGCCGGCATCTCTCCCAACGCCCTGCATGCGGAGCGGGTGGACGGCTACAACCCCCTGGCGGTGATCGACGCCTACCGGCGCAAGCTGCCCCTGGCCAAGAAAGACGGTCCGGTGTTCCTGGATGTGGTCACCTACCGCATCTCCGGCCACAGCCCCTCTGACTCCAGCTCCTACCGCACCCGGGAGGAGATCGAGGCCTGGGAGCAGGAGGATTCCATCCAGTCCTTTGGCCGCCAGATGGTGGAGGCGGGCATCACGGACCAGAAAACCCTGGAAGCCATCCAGGCCAAGGTGGTGGAGGACACGGTGCGCAACCTGAAGCTGTCCATTGATGACACCATCTCCCCCCACGTGCCCCTGATGAGCACGGACCCGGACTATATCGCAAACCTCATGTTCTCCAACCAGTCCATCCCCTCCCTGGACACCCAGCGCGAGCCGGAGGTGCTCCTGCCCCGTGAAGAATGCCCCCGGGTGCAGCAGATCGCCAGGAAGGAGCGCTTTGGCCTGGATCAAAACGGCAAGCCCGTCAGCAAAAACCGGGTCTATCAGCTGCGGGACGGCATCGCGGAGCCCATCATCAACAAGTTCTATGAGGACCCCACCCTCATCACCTTTGGCGAGGACGTGAGGGACTGGGGCGGCGCCTTTGCCGTCTATCGCGGCATGACCGAGGCGCTGCCCTATCACCGCCTGTTCAACACCCCCATCTCAGAAGCGGGCATCGTGGGCGCCGCGGTGGGCTATGCCATGGCCGGGGGCCGGGTGGTGGCGGAACTCATGTACTGCGACTTCCTGGGCCGCGCGGGGGACGAGGTTTTTAACCAGCTTTCCAAATGGCAGGCCATGTCCGCCGGGATGCTGAAGATGCCCGTGGTCTTACGGCTTTCCGTGGGCAGCAAGTACGGCGCCCAGCACTCCCAGGACTGGTCCGCCCTGGCGGCCCACATCCCGGGGCTGAAGGTGGTCTTCCCGGCCACGCCCTATGACGCCAAGGGGCTGATGCAGGCGGCGCTCAACGGCACCGACCCGGTGATCTTCCTGGAAAGCCAGCGCATCTACGACATGGCGGAGCTTTTCCACGAGGGCGGCGTGCCCCAGGAGGAGTATGAGATCACCATCGGTGACCCGGACATCAAGCGGGCGGGCAGCGATGTCACCATCCTGTCCATCGGCGCCACCCTCTACCGGGTGCTGCCGGCGGCCGACGCCCTCAAGGAAAAATACGGGCTGAGCGCTGAGGTGATTGACGCGCGCAGCATCGTGCCCTTTGACTACACCAAGGTCATCGAATCCGTCAAAAAGACGGGCCGCATCATCATCACAGGGGACGCCTGTGAGCGGGGCAGCGTCATGCGCCAGATGGCCTCCACCATCACCGAGCTTGCCTTTGACTACCTGGACGCCCCGCCCGTGGTGGTGGGCGCCCGCAACTGGATCACCCCGGCCCATGAGATGGAAGACGCCTTCTTCCCCCAGCCGGAGTGGATTCTGGACGCCATCCATCAGCGCCTGCTGCCCCTTGAGGGGCATACGCTCACCCGGAACTTCGCCGAGGTGGAGCAGATCCGTCAGAACAAGCAGGGGGTGTAAGGCACAGCCGATGTGGCCTGGGGGACAGGGCGTCTGAAGCCTGTCCCCCAGGCCATCGTTCTTAAGCCTTTGCCAGCGCTTTGTTGTCCCCGGCCGTTTGAAGACGGCAGGGTATCCTATTAGCGTGACAGGCACGGCCTGGAAAAGAACCTTTTGCCGCTCAATGCGGCATAGGCTCTTCCGGGACAAATTTTTTTAGCAAAGGACGCGCCATGAATAACCACCTGTTTGACACTTCAAACACCGATCCCGCCCTGAATCTGGCCATCGAAGAGGCGCTTTTGATGAGGAAAAACAGCGGCCCCGCCTTTTTTCTCTGGCAAAATGCCCACACCGTGGTGATCGGGCATGCCCAGAACGCCTGGAAGGAGTGCCGCACCGCCCTGCTTGAGGAGGAAGGGGGCACCCTGGCCCGCCGCAGCACCGGGGGCGGGGCGGTTTATCACGACCTGGGCAACCTGAACTTCTCCTTTGTGATGCCAAAGGCGCTGTATGACGTGCCCCGACAGCTGAACGTGATCCGCCGGGCGGTGAAGGCCTTTGGCGTGAACACGGAGAACTCCGGCCGCAACGACATCGTGATTCTGCCCGGGGGGGAGAAGTTCTCCGGCAACGCCTTTAAGATCACCCGGGACGCGGGCCTGCATCACGGCACCATCCTGATGGACGTGGACATGGCAAAGCTGGGCCGCTACCTGGCCCCCTCCAAGCAGAAGCTGGAGGCCAAGGGGGTGAAAAGCGTGCGCGCCCGGGTGGGCAACTTAAAAGAGCACGCCCCCGGCATCACCATCCCCCAGCTGAAGGAGGCCCTTTGGGAGGCCTTCGCCCAGGAGTACGGCCCCGCCGAAAAGCTGGCCTGGCAGGAGGTGCTGGACCAGGGGCTGATAGGCCAATTGGAGGAGCGCAACCGCTCCTGGGACTGGAACTATGGCCGCACGCCCAAGTTTGACATCTCCCTTGAAACCCGCTTCCCCTGGGGCGGGGTGGAGCTGCTGCTGAGCCTTAAAAACGCGGCTGTTGAGGAAGTCCACTGCTATTCCGATGCCAACGACCCGGACCTGGCCGCCCGGGTGGGGGCCGCCCTCCTGGGCGCCACCTTCACCGGCGAGGGCCTGGCCGGGCGCCTGAAAAACAGCGACAAGGCGGAGGACCGGGAGCTGGCCGGCTGGCTGGCGGAGCTGGAGGTCTAACCAGCCGCCCTTAAGGGGAGGTCTTTTAGAACCTTTTGAGGAGGGAGCTGTGGACCCGCTCATCCAGCGCTTTTACAGGGAGATACACCGGCACGCCTTATCACAAAGGGGCCGGGTCACAGGGGATCTGAACTCCCCCCTGACTGGAAAAATATTAAGCAAACAATTTCTTTCAAGCCGCCTGGCAGCCCATGTCAGGCGCTGCCAGACGCGCTTAAAGACGCATTACCTGTGGGGCGGCATCATGGACCGCTTCACAGAGGAGGCGCTTGAAGCGCTGTTTGCGCGTTACCCCCTGTGGTATGAGGGCAAGCAGGAGCGCTTCAGAGCCCTGATCGGCAGCGGCGCCTATGGCTGTGATTGCAGCGGGCTGATCAAGTCCTACCTGTTTGGCGGGCCTGATCACCCCGGCTATGAGGCGTTTTACGATCTGAGCAGCGGGATGCTGTTTTCTGCCTCGGACAAAAAGGGCGGGATCAACACCTTGCCGGAGCTGGAGGGCCTTTGCCTGTATATGCCGGGACACGTGGGGGTGTATCTGGGCGGGGGGCAGGTAATGGAATGCACGAACAACCCTGGTTTCGGGGACGGGGTGGTTCAGACGCGGATAGGCGACAGGCCCTGGACGGATTGGTTTTGCTGCCCTTTTATAGGATATGAGGGGCTGGATGAATGATGAAAAAACGGATGAAGAGGATAAGGGACACCGGGGCTGATTTATTCACCCGCTATGGGTGGAAAGCGCCCCTGGCCGCCCTCTCATACGCCCAGATGCGAAGGAAGCTGGGCATGGGCTACGGCGAGTTTCGCGCCATCGGCCATGCCTGCCTGTCCAGGAAGAGAAGGGCCAGCTTTCTTGGCATGGAGGAGTATTTTAAGCGATGCTATCAGATCAACCCCCAGGCGAAGCTTAAGGTGCTGCGGGATAAGCGCACCGTGATCACCCGGCTGCCCCACTACCTGGGCCGTGAATGCCTGATTGCGGATTATTCGGACGCCGCGGCTTTTCTGGCCTTTGTTGAAAAACACGGCGCTTTTTATGCCAAGAAAAACTTTTCCACAGGCGGGGTCGGCACCCGTGTTTTCAGGGACATACACACCCAAGAGGAGCGGATGCGCGCCTATGCGCTTTGCAAAGAGGAGGAGCTTGTCATCATCGAGCAATTCATCCCCCAGCATCCGGCGCTGTCCGCGCTTTACCCCCACGTGGTCAACACCATCCGCATGCATACGGCAAGGGGCCCGGAGGGCATCCAGCTGCCGTTTTTGCCGGAGCTTTGCGTTCCCTTTGGCGGGGAGAGAAACAGCGTTCATACCGCCCGGGGCCTGTACAAAATCTTTATTGATCCGGACAGCGGCAGGCTGTGGGAGAAGGCGTTTTACAGGCGGTATCCGGGCATCCTCACACAGGCGGAAACCCACTGCGACACCGGCGCGGCCTTTGGCCAGGTGGTCATCCCCTATTGGGAGGAGGCCAAGGCCATGGTGAGGGACGCCGCCACCCATATCCCGGAGCTGGCCTTCATTGGCTGGGACGTGGCCATCACCCCGGATGGCCCCGCCATCATCGAGGGCAACGCCATCTCCGGCGCGCTGAAAGGCTATCAGATTCAAATGGCATTTCTCAACGGAGGCTATGGCGTAAGACAGGAATACGAGGCCATGTTTGCCCTGGCTGAGAAGGCTCTGGCGGCGGGAAAACAGAACTAAAACACGGGGAAATATAATTCTGAAATAAACAAAAAACCCCCGCCTAAGAAAAATGGGCGGGGGTATATTGGTGATACCAAGCGTTCCTGCACGGAGACAGACCGCTCTTGATCAAGCACTTGGAAAGGAGGACCCATGATTGAGCCCTATCTCAGCTTAGGCGGCAACGCCGCGGAAGCGGCCGCCTATTACGCCGGGGTTTTTGACGCCCCGGAGCCCTATGTGATGCGCTATGGCGAGATACCTCCGGGGGAAATGGAGGAGGTGCCGCCTGAAGCAGCGCAATTGGTGATGCACGCCAATGTGAAAACCTATGGGGGGGATCTCATGCTGGCTGACGCGATGCCGGGCAGCGACACCACGCCCAGCGCGGGCATGTGGATCACCCTCTCCCACACGGATCAAAACCGCCTGCGGGAGACCTTCGAGCGCCTCAGCCGCGAGGGCGAGGTGCTAAGCCCCCTTGAACCAAGCTTTTTCAGCCCTCTTTACGGCCAGCTGCGGGATAAATATGGCTTTTTCTGGATGCTGATGTCCCCGGAAGAGCCTTAAGGCGTCTGCCCTAAACCGCGGCGCTGCCCAGGAAAATCCTGGGCAGCGCTTAAGTTTTCCAATGTTTTTTTATTTCTGGACGGAACTTTCTGTTTTGCGCACCCGGGTGGAGGAAGCCACCACCGCCCGCTGGATCACGATGAACAGCAGCAGCAGCACGCCGGTGAAGATCTTGGCCCACCAGGAGTTCATGGCGCCGTTGAAGGTGATGATGGCGGGGATGGTGGCCTTTAAAAGCACACCCAAAAGGGTGCCTCCCATATACCCCACGCCGCCTGAGAGCATCACGCCGCCGATGACGCAGGAGGAGATCACGTCCAGCTCAGCGCCCGAAAGGGCCAGGTTCCAGCCGGATTTCACATACAGCACATAGGCGATGCCCGCCAGCACCGAGCAGAGGCCGTTAAAGCCATAGACCAGCACCTTGGTGCGCGCCACCGGCAGGCCCATCAAGGTGGCGGACTGGACGCTGCCGCCAATGGCATAAACATTGCGGCCAAAGCGGGTTTTCTGCAGGATGATGGCGCCCAGAATGATCATCAGAAGGAAGACCATGGTGTTTAAGTCAATGCTGGCCACCGGGCGGATGCGCACCCATTCCCCGGCCTCGTTGGGCCATTTCATGTAGAGCTTGATGCCCGCCAGCGCGTCGATCATCTCGTGCTTGATGGAGATGGACTCCCGGCTGATCAGGCTGGTGACGCCCCGGGCAAAGAACATGCCCGTCAGCGTGGTGATAAAGGGGGGAACGTTTAAGTATTGGATGCAGGCCCCCATCAAGAGGCCCAGCCCCACGCCCACCACCAGGGAGAAGGCGATGCACACCAGGGGGTGAAGCCCCATCACCGTGGTGCCATAGGCGATGATCATGCCGGTTAAGGAGGCCACCGCCCCCACGGACAGGTCGATCCCCCCGGTGATCAGCACCATGGTCATCCCCACGGCGGAGATGCCGATGTAGGCGTTGTCGCTGAACAAAAGCAGGAAGGTACGAAGGGAGGTGAAGCCGATGCCCCCGTACATGATGGCGCCAAACAGGTAAATCAACAGGAAGATCCCCAGGGTGGCGTAGACCATCAGGTAGTTGGGCTTAAACAGGCGCTTTAGGGGACTGGTTCTGATCTCAGGCATGCAGCTCACCTCCCATGTTCATGTGTCTGCGCTCCCGGCGCCGGGCGATGGCCCGGCGCACCGGCTCTGACTGCAGGACGATGACCCCCGCGATGATCAGCGCCTTAAAGGCCATGATGGCCTCGGACACAATGCCGAAGTAGAGCACCAGCGTGGTGATGGTGCGGATGATGATGGAGCCCACCACCGTGCCCATCAGGGTGAACTTCCCGCCGGTCATGCTGGTGCCCCCGATGACCACCGCCAGGATGGCGTCCATCTCATAGCCAAGGCCCGCGTTGTTGGAGTCGTTTGAGCTGATGCGGCTGGCGTAGATAAGGCCGGAGACGCCGGAGAGCAGCCCGGTGATGATGTAGGCGATCATGATGATCACCCCGCTGCGCAGGCCGGAGACCCGGCTGGCGTTGGGGTTGATGCCCACCGCCTCCACGAACATGCCGTATGAGGTTTTGCGCACAAAGAGGATCATGATCAGCACCACCACCAGGGTGATGATAATGGGAAAGGGGATGCCCAGCACGCTGCCGTTGCCGATGAACTTAAAAGGGCTGTACTGGGTGGTGAACTGCTTGCCGTTGGTGACGATCTGGGCGATGCCCCGCCCCGCCACCATCAGAATCAGGGTGGCGATGATGGGTTGTATCTTAAGCTTCGCAATCAGCGAGCCGTTAAAAAGGCCCATGAGGGTGCACACCGCCAGGGGAACGGCCAGCGCATAGAAAAAGGGCTTGACGGTGTAGTCTCCGGGGGTGGTGTACTCCAGCACGTCCCAGCGCAGGAACTTCAGCGCGATGGCCCCGGATACCGCCACCAGGGCGCCCACGGAGATGTCCGTGCCCCCCAGGGCGATCACCAGGGTCATCCCCATGGCGATGATGGTGATTTCCGCCGCCCGGTTTAAGATATCCACGGGGGTGCCGTAGAGCACCCGGCTGCCGTCGCTCAGGGTGCGCAGCTGGATGTTGAGAAAATCCGGACGGATGATAAAGCCCACCAGCAGGATGAGGATTTCCGCCACCACCGCCCAGAACAGCTTGGAGCGGAGCATGGTCTCCCATTTAAGCCCGCGTTTCATTTGACCGCCTCCTCCGTCTCTTCATTGGCGATGATCGCCAGGATGTCCGCCTGCTGGGAGTTTTCCCCGTCCAGCTCCGCCGCTTTTTTGAGATCCCGCATCACGATGATGCGGTTGGCGCAGCGGATGATCTCGTCCAATTCGGAGCTGATGAAGATGATGCCCATGCCCTGGCCGCACATCTCCAGCATCAGCCGCTGGATTTCCGCCTTGGCGCCCACGTCGATGCCCCGGGTGGGCTCGTCCAAAATCAGCAGATCCGGCTGGGTGGCCATCCAGCGGGCCAGGATCACCTTTTGCTGGTTGCCGCCGGAGAGCTCGCCCACCTTCTTCTCCGCGTCCGGGGTCTGGATGGAGAGGAGCTTGATGTAGCGCTCCGCCAGCTCCTGCTGCTCCTGGGGCTTCATGGGATGCATAAAGCCCTTGAGGGCCTGCACCGCCAGGGCGATGTTCTCCCGGATGGACAGGTCGGCCACGATGCCGTCCCGCTTGCGGTCCTCCGGGCAAAAGGCCATCTTGCGGCGGATGGCGTCCAGGGGCGAGCTGGCCTCCATCTTTTCCCCGTTCATGTGAATGCTGCCCTGTTGCGGCTTCTCCACGCCAAAGAGCATCTCCGCCGTCTCCGTGCGCCCGGAGCCCAAGAGGCCCGCAAAGCCCACCAGCTCCCCCTCTTTGACATGCAGCGAGATATCCTCCACCTTCCCGGGGATGCCGATGCCCCGGGCCTCAAGCACCACAGGCGCGTCCTGTTTCTGGGGCGCTTTTTTCAGGTCGTAGATGACGTTCATATCCTTGCCGATCATGTGGGTGACCAGTTCCAGCTTGTTGATGTCCGTTACCTGGTATTCGCCCACCAATTTGCCGTTGCGCAGCACGGTGATCCGGTCCGCGATCTCAAAGACCTGGTTTAGGAAGTGGGTGATGAAGATGATTCCCAGCCCCTGGGCCTTCAGGTCGTTCATCACCTCAAAGAGGCGCTGCACCTCGTGCTCGTCCAGGGAGGAGGTGGGCTCATCCAGAATCAGCACCCGGGCGTTGATGTCCACGGCCCGGGCGATGGACACCATCTGCTGAACGGCGATGGAGTAGGTGGTCAAGGGCAGGGTGACGTCGATATCCACCCCCATGCGGGCCATCAGCTCCCGGCTTCTTTGGTTGATGGTTTTCCAGTCGATCTGGCCCCGCTTCATCGGCTGGCGGCCGATGAAGATGTTCTCCGCCACCGTCAGGTTGGGGCAGAGGTTGATCTCCTGATAGACGGTGGAGATGCCCAGCTGCTGGGCTTCCTGGGGGGAGGCGGGGTGGATTTTTTTCCCTTCCAGAAGGATGGTGCCCGCGTCCATGCGGTGGACGCCCGTGAGGCATTTGATCAGGGTGGACTTGCCGGCGCCGTTTTCCCCAAGCAGGGCATGCACCTCACCAGCGCGCAGGCTGAAATCCACCTGGTCCAGCGCCTTGACCCCTGGGAAGGCCATGTCCACGCCCTTCATTTCCAATATTACGCCGTTCAATCGCTTCACCCCCTGAATTGTTAAAGGGACGGATGAGGGCTGGCCCTCATCCGTCCGGCCTATTGGTGCCTGTGTCCCGCGCCCAAATCAGTAGAGGCGCTCGTCGATCTTGTCCGCAGCCTTCTCGCTTGTCCGGCCGTCCAGGCTGTAGACGATGCCGCCTTCCGCGTCAAAGCAGCTCTCCTCGGGGTGGATGACCTCACGGCCCAGCTCCTCGCCCGCGATCAGCTTTTTAAGCGCGTCCACCACGAAGGGCCCGTAGAGCGGGGTGCACTCGATGGTGGCGTTCATTTCGCCTGCGATGATGGCGTCAAAGGCGGTCTTGGGGGCGTCGCAGCCCACGATGATGATGTCCTTGCCCGGCTCGATGCCCGCGGCCTTGATGGACTCGATGGCGCCCAGGGCCATGTCGTCGTTGTGGGCCAACAGGATGTCGATTTTGTCATGGGCCTTCAGGAAGCTCTCCATGACGGCCTGGCCTTCCGCACGGGTGAAGTTGCCGGTCTGGGAGGCGATGACCTTCAGGTTGGGATAGTCGGCCAGAATCTCGGTGATGCCCTGCTGGCGGCCGGTGGCGGCGTCAGCGCCCGTGGTGCCTTCCAGGATAACCACGTTGAGTTCCTCGTTCTCCCGGCCCAGCTTTTTCACGTAGTTGGCGGTCCACAGCGCCATGCGGCGGCCTTCTTCCACGAAGTCCCCGCCAAAGGCGGCTGCGTACTCAATGTCGTCGATGTTGTCAGGCATGCGGTCAAGGAGGATCAGGGGAATCTCGGACTCGTTGACTTCCTTGAGCACCTCGTCCCAGCCGGTGGAGACCACGCCCGTGAAGAGGATATAGTCCACGTTCTGGGAGATGAAGTTGCGCAGGGCCTGCACCTGGTTTTCCTGCTTTTGCTGCGCGTCCGCGTACACATAGTCCCAGCCCTCCGCGTTGATGGCGTTGGACACGCTGTCGGTGTTGGCGGTGCGCCAGTCGGACTCCTGGCCGATCTGGGAGAAGGCAACGGTGATGGCGCTGGCGGAGACGCTGAACAGCATCACCATCGCCACAGCAAGGATGAGGATTTTCTTCATTATGACACCCTCCATTTCGTATTGACCGGATTTTCCCGGTCTGGATACTACCAGTCTAAGCCTGGGGCGGGGCCCATACAAGCGGCGGGTTTTGGAGAAAAGGGTTCTATTTTTGGGTTCTGGACGCCCCCCTCCCCAGGGGGTTTAAATTCTTACGAAAAAATGGGGATAAATTACGCCTCCCCGGCCAGGCGCTGTTTGCGCCAGTCCCGGGGGCTTAAGCCCGTATGCTTTTTAAACAGGTAGCTGAAATAGTGGGGGTCGCGGTAGCCCACCTGATGGGCGATGCTGGAGGAGCGGGCCTGGCTGCCCTCCAGCAGCTCCCGGGCGCGCTCCAGCCTGAGGCGGGTTAAGTACTCGATGAAGGTGGAGCCGGTTTCCTGGGAGAACACGGTGCAGAAATGGTTGGGGGAGAGGTGGACCGCCTCCGCCGCGTCCCCCAGGGTGATGTGGGGGTTGGTGTAGTTGTTCTCAATAAAGGCGCAGGCCTGCCGGATGACCTCGTTGTAGCGGGAGAGGTTCTGCCGGTCCCGGAACTCCAGGGCGCGGGTCAGCGCCTCCCGGGCCGCCTTGAGGATATCCTCCGGCTGGGTTAAAAGGGAGAGGCCTCCCTCGTCCCTTAACTGCGCGGGCAGCAGGGCCCCCGGGTCGCCCCCCTGCTCTTTGATGATGCGGGTGGCGGTGAGGACGCTTTCCACCAGCACGTAGTTGAGCATGATCAAAGACCGCTGCACCACGCCGTCTTTGTTGAGCATATCGCTTACAATTTCCTCCACCTGGGAGATGGGCGCAAAGCGGAGCCGGTCAAAAAGGGAGGCGTCCTTAGCCAGGGAGAGCAGCTCCCCCAGGCCTGCCTGGGTATCGCCGGAGTCCATGATGCTGGTGCGGCTGTCGCCCAGGTGCTCCTGCATGGCCTTTAAGGTGATCAGGGCGGAGGCGAAGGAATCCGGCAGCGCGAAAACAGCGCCCACGGGGGAGCCGATGGCGATACGCATGGTGGGCAGCTTCAGATCCCCCGCCTCGTGCTTGACGGCCTCCGCGAAGGAGAACACCTGCTCCTCCATATTTTCCAGGCTTTCCCCCAGGAACAGCAGGGCCATAAAGCCGTTCATCTGGCAGTGATACACGCTGCCCTCCGGCTGGCTGGCCGCCGTGCGGCTGATCAGGCCCCGGGGCAGAAGGGGGTCCACCGGCGTGCCTTCCCTGGGAGCGATCAGCATCACCCGGTAGTGCCGGGCCATGATGTTAAGGCCCAGCTTGCGGGCGTCCGGGAAGACGCTGGCCCGCTTTTCCTCCTCCTTTATGCCCTGGAGCAGCTCTTTTAGAAACTGTTCCTTCATCAGCCCGGAGGACAGCTCCAGCTGGCGCTTGACCGCCTGCAAATCCGCGAACTGCCGCCGCTCCTCGTCAATCTGGGCCGCGATGCGCCTGAGGGCCTCCTCCAGCTCCTGGGCGTTGATGGGCTTTAGCAGGTATTCCCGCACCCCCAGCACCAGGGCTTCCCGGGCGTAGGTGAACTCGTCAAAACCGCTGAGGATGATGATCTTAAGCCAGGGCATCAGGGCCAGGGCCTTGCGGCAGAGAGTCAGGCCGTCCATAAAGGGCATGCGGATGTCCGTGATGAGGATGTCCGGCTTGATCTCCTGCATCAGGGACAGGGCGATTTCCCCGTCCGGGGCCTCGCCTGCCAGCACAAAGCTGGAGCTGTCCCAGGGGAAGGAGGAGCGGATGCCCTCCCGGATCACGATCTCGTCATCCACTAAAAAAACCTTGTACATCATTGCCTCGCCTGATGGTTCAGGGGCACGCTGAAGGAGATGGCCGTGCCCTCCCCCAGGGTGCTGTCCACCTTCAGCCCCTGGGGCTGGTCGTAATATAGTTTAATGCGCTGGTCCACGCTGAAAAGGCCAAAGCCGGAATCCGCGGAGGGCTCTCTGCCGGAGAGGGTGGCCCTTAAGCTTTCCAGCTGGGAGGGCGCCATGCCGATGCCGTTGTCGGAGACATGAACCTGAAGGCTTTGGGCCTTTTGGCTCACCTCCACCTGGATGCGCCCGCCGCCCCGGCGGTTTTTGATGCCGTGGTAGATGGCGTTTTCCACCAGTGGCTGGATGCTGAGCTTCAGGATCATCTCGTTTCTAAGCTTTGGATCGATGTGAATCTCATAGTCCAGAATATCCCGGTAGCGGATTTTCTGAATGGTGAGGTAGCCCCTGAGGTGCTCCTCCTCCTGGGACAGGGTAATCCAGTCCCGCCCGTCAGAGAGGGAGATGCGGTAAAAGTCTGACAGCGCCCGGGTGATGGCGATGACCTCGCTGTTCTTCCGGGCCTCCGCCAGCC